>DATJTQ010000197.1:0-8646 GCA_035503355.1 Solirubrobacteraceae bacterium | reverse complement strand
GTCGCCGCTGGCCGCCGACGGCCCCGATGCTGACGAGATCGTGGCCGCGCTGCGGACGTTCGTGGGCCGGGCGGTGGGCGCGCCGTGAGCGCCGGCAGCGACGTCGCGTCGGTCACCGTGAGCCGTGATGGGCCGGTCACGACCGTCATGCTCTCGCGCCCGGAGCGCCGCAACGCCGTGGATGGCCCCACGGCCCAGGCCCTGGCCGACGCGTTTCGCGCCTTTGACGCCGATGCCGAGGCGGCCGTGGCCGTGCTCGCCGGCGCGGGCGGGGTGTTCTGCGCCGGCGCCGATCTGAAGGCCGTCGGGACCGGCACGGGCAACCGGGTGCAGGACGAGGGCGACGGCCCCATGGGGCCCACGCGGATGCGGCTGGCCAAGCCGGTGATCGCGGCCATCGCCGGCCACGCCGTCGCCGGCGGCCTCGAGCTGGCGCTGTGGTGTGACCTGCGGATCGCTGAGCAGGACGCGGTGCTGGGCGTGTTCTGCCGGCGTTGGGGCGTCCCGCTCATCGACGGCGGCACGGTGCGGCTCCCGAGGCTGATCGGCGCCAGCCGGGCGATGGACATGATCCTCACCGGGCGGGCCGTGGGTGCCGAGGAGGCCGAGCGCATGGGCCTGGTCAACCGGGTCGTGCCAATTGGCACCAGCCTCGCCGCCGCCCAGGAGCTGGCCGCCGAACTGGCCCGCTTCCCCCAGACGTGTCTGCGCGAGGACCGGCTGTCGGCACTTGAGCAGGAGGGACTGGATGAGGCGGCCGCGCTCGCCAACGAGCTGACCCACGGGCGGCGCTCGCTGCGCGACGTCGGGGCGGGCCTGGAGCGCTTCCGCTCCGGGGCCGGACGCCACGGCTCATTTGAGTGAGTGGCGCGTTAGGAGGTCGTTAGAGCGCCGTTGCCCACGCGCGCACACGCGCGGCATGCTGCGCCGTGAAGCCCACCGCCGGATCGGTGGCCACCAGCTCGGTGGAGGCGCGGCGCTCTCGCGCCCAGTGATGGCAGCTGTCGTCGAACTGGTCATCGATCCAGGCCAAAGGGCGGTCGGGTCCGGCATAGGCGTCGATGGCGGCGAGCTTCCAGTGGCGGCCCTCGTTCGGGCTCGCAGAGGCGGATCCGGCGAACGTTAGGTGGTGCAGTCCGGCGGGTAGCCCCAACGCGAACGGGAGGTATTCGTCGGCTCTGTCCTCCCATCCGCTGCACCAGACGAGCTCGAAATCGTCGTGCAGACCGCCGAACAACTCGGCGGCGCCGGCGGAGAGGAAATGAGGGATGCCGTCCACCAACACGAACCGCCCGGGAGGCGGTTGCGCCGCATCGAATCCGAACAGCGAAATCACCCCGTCGATGTCAATCAGCACAAGCGGCCGGTCCATAGACGCCACATACCGGAGCTTAATCTGGCCTCGGCAGGGTATGCTCGATTGCCGCTGAGCCAGAGCCATGCGTCCAGTTTGCGCCCGCCGCGTGGATTGATGCTCAAGCCCCACCGCCGAATGCCGAAAGGTATGCGTGAGGCGCTGTAGCGCCCCACTTACACCCTTTCGAATCCAGGCTCCTATTCCACTCATGACACAAGTCCTCGGCATCCTGCTCGCGCTCGCCTGCGCCCTCACGACGAACGTCGGCTTCCTCTTCAAGCATCGTGGAGCCTGCGAGGCGCCTGCCGTGGACATCCGTCATCCGCTCCGCTCAGCCAAGGCGCTGTTTGCCTCCAAGCTCTTCACGATCGGCATGATCATCGCCTCGGCCGCGTGGATCTTCCACGTCGCCGCCATGGCCGTCGCCCCGCTCTCGCTGGTCCAGGCCGTTCTCGCCGGCGGCGTCGTGCTGCTGGCCGTGATGGCCGAGCGCACCTTCGGCCTGGCGATCTCGCGCAAGCAGTGGGCCGGGATCTTCCTCACCGCCGTCGGCCTGCTGCTGCTCGGCTTCAGTCTCCCTGCCGCCCACGGCGCCCACTCGCACTACTCGACGCCCGCCATGATCGGCTTCGAGGGCGTCCTGCTGGCCGCCGGCACCCTGCTCATCCTCGGCCCGCGCATCGGCGCCCCCGAGGAGCACCATGGCTTCATGCTCGGTGCCGCCGCCGGCATCCTCTTCGGCGTCTCCGATGTCGCCATCAAGGCCCTGTCGGGCCTGGTCGCCGCCCACGGCATCCTGGGCCTCCTCAGCCCGGTCATGCTCGTCACCGTCGCCGCCTCGGTGGCCGCCTTCTACGCCTCGGCCAAGGGACTGCAGGACGGCGACGCCGTTCCGGTCATCGCCGTCACCGGCACCGCGGCCAACGTCTCGGGCATCGTCGGCGGGATCCTCGTCTTCGGCGACCCGCTCTCGACGCACCCGCTGATGTTCGGCGCCGAGATGTTCGCCTTCGCCCTGGTGCTGTTCGCCGCCTGGCTGACCCCGGCCCCCGTGCGGGCCGCCGGGCCCTCGGTGCACGGCGCGCCGGTTCCCGTCGCCGCCTGAGCCGGCCTTTGCTGCCCGAGAGGGAGCGTGGTAGATAACGGTCACCCCGTGATCGCTATCTCCCAGAGTCCCGGCCGGGGGGCTGTATGGAGCGCCTCGGCTGACCCGATCGCTCTTCTCCAGCCGTCGTTGACTTTCGGAACGCACTTCCGCCAGCGCGGGTAGTACAACCCGCAGCTATGGCGTCGCCGCTCATCACCGTCGAGGACCTCGACGATCGCCCCACCCAGACGGTTCTCGACGTCCGCTGGCAGCTGAGCGCCGGCGCCCAGCCCGACCTGTATGCCGCGGGCCACATCCCGGGCGCGGTGTTCGTCGACCTGGACCGCGATCTGGCCGCTCCGCCCGGTTCGGGCGGCCGCCATCCGCTCCCCGCCGCCGAGGACTTCCAGCGGGCGATGCGGGCGGCGGGCGTCAGAGCCGAACGTCCCGTGGTCGTCTACGACGACGCCAGCGGCCTGCCGGCGGCCCGCGCCTGGTGGCTGCTGCGCTACTTCGGCCATCCCCAGGTGGCGCTGCTCGACGGAGGCCTGGGCGCGTGGCTCGCCGCCGGACGGGAGCTCGCCGAGGGCGACGAGACCCCGGAGCACCCCGGTGACTTCGCCGCGCGGCCCGGCGGCATGCCGGTGATCGACGCCCGGCAGGCAGGCGAGCTGGCCGGCGCGGGAGTCCTCCTCGATGCCCGGGCGCCCGAGCGCTACCGCGGCGAGACCGAGCCCATGGACCCGGTGGCCGGTCACATCCCGGGCGCGCGCAACTGGCCGATGAGCCGCAGCCTCGACGCCGACGGCCGGTTCCTACCCGTGCGCGAGTTGACCGAGGCCCTCCCGGACCTGACCGACGGCGTGGCCGTCGGCGCCTACTGCGGGTCCGGTATCACCGCGGCTCACACGGTGCTCGCGCTGGAGCTCGCCGGCGTCTCCGACGTCGCGCTGTACCCCGGCTCCTGGAGCGAGTGGGTGGCCGACCCAGAGCGTCCGGTGGCCACCGGCGACGAGCCCGGCTGAGCGGCGCCCTCGAGGATCACCCGGGCCACCTGCTCGGGGTCATCCCAGGTGGGCACGTGTCCGCACCCGTCCAGCAACAGCACCCGGGCGTGGGGGAGGGCGTGCGCGGCGCGACGTGCCTGACGAGGCCAGAGCAGCCGGTCCTTGGCGCCCCAGGCCACCGTCACCGGGACCTCGACCTCCTGGGTCTCGGGGAACTCGTAGGCGCGCAACGCCGGCAGCGTTGCGTCAAACCAGGGCGCGGAGGCCAGGGCGCGGGTGTTCTCGGCCGCCTCGGCGCCGGTGAGTCGCTCCGGTCGCGCCACGAACAGGTTCAGCCCCAGCTTGCGCCCGGTGGCGGTGGCGAACAGGGTGTCGGCGTAGCGCGCCGTCCGCCGGGCCAGGCGGACGCTCAGCCACAGTGACACGCGGCCATAGGTCATCTCGCCCCGGCTGGCGAAGCCGGCGGGGGAGAGGGCGGTGGCTGACCGGGCGAGCCCGCGGGCTGCCATGTCCAGCGCCAGCAGGCCGCCCATGGAATTGCCGGCGACGTGGGGTCGCTCCACGCCGAGCTGGCCGAGAAACTCCGACACCAGCGCGACCTGGGAGTCGATCCCCGGCGGCGTCCCGGGCGGCGGCATCGGCGAGGCGCCGAACCCGGGCAGGTCGACGGCGATGACCTCGTGGTGGGCCGCCAGTCGATCGACGACCGGCTCCCACATCTGCCACCGGCTCCCGATCCCGTGCAGGAGCAGGAGCGGTTCGCCGGTGCCGCTTCGACGGTGGTTGAGCTGCACCGGCGCAACCTATCTCAAATCGCCGCGCTCAGAGGGTGATGGGCACCCCGTAGAGCCCGACGTTGCGCTGGACGCCGTGCGGGCTGGGCGTGTAGGACACCCACAGCCGGATCTTGATCTGCATCCCGCTTCTGGCGCGTTGATCAAATATTCGTCCAGGTGCCTCGACGGGCATGTCCGTCGAGGACAAGCAGGGCAGCTCGAACCCGCCTGGCCGTCCAATTGATCGCGGGGGGCCAGAGGTCTACCGTTGTACGAAACGGCCAAGCCCATTTCGGAGGAGATCTATGGCAAGCACCCAGGAGGCAACCGGCACTGAGCGGAGCACGCTTCAGGAGCTCGCCCGCCGTCACCTGTGGATGCATTTCACGCGGATGTCGGCCTACGAGGAGCAGGAGATCCCGATCATCGTCCGCGGCGAGGGCTGCTACGTCTACGACGAGCACGGCAAGCGCTACCTCGACGGCCTGTCGGCGCTCTTCTGCGTCAACATCGGCCACGGCCGTGCCGACGTCGTCCAGGCGGGAGCCGAGCAGGCCAAGGAGCTGGGCTTCTACACCAATTGGACCTTCGCCCATCCGCGTTCGATCGAGCTGGCGGCGCGCATCGCGGAGCTCGCGCCGGCCGACCTCAACCGCGTCTTCTTCACCAGCGGCGGCTCCGAGGCCGTTGAGTCGGCCATCAAGCTCTCGCGCCAGTACCACAAGATCACGGGCAACCCGCTCAAGACCAAGATCATCGCCCGTGACATCGCCTATCACGGCACCAGCCTCGGCGCGCTGACCGCCACCGGCATCACCAGCCTGCGGACCCCGTTTGAGCCACTGACGCCAGGCGGCGTGCACGTGCCCAACACCAACACCTTCCGCATGACCCACGGCTACAGCGAGTCCGAGCTGGCCAACGCCGTGGCCGAGAAGATCGAGTTCGAGGGGCCCGAGACCGTCGCCGCCGTGATCATGGAGCCCGTCCAGAACGCCGGTGGCTGTTTCGTACCGCCCGACGGCTACTGGCAGCGCGTGCGCGAGATCTGCGACGAGTACAACGTCCTGCTCATCTCCGACGAGGTCATCTGCGCGTGGGGTCGCCTGGGCGAGTGGTTCGGCGCTCAGAAGTACGACTACGTGCCTGACCTCATCACCACCGCCAAGGGCCTGACCTCGGCGTACGCCCCGATGGGCGCGGTGATCGCCCGCGACAAGGTGGCCGACCCGTTCATGGAGGGCCACAACAGCTTCAGCCACGGCTTCACCTTCGCCGGGCATCCGGTGTGCTCCGCGATCGCGCTGGCCAACCTCGACGTGATGGAGAACGAGGGGATCATCGAGAACGTCCGCCAGAACGAGGGGGCGTTCAAGGAGATGCTGGATTCGCTGCGCGACATCCCGATCGTCGGCGACGTGCGCGGCACTGGCTTCTTCCACGCCATCGAACTGGTCAAGGACCAGGACTCCGACGCCCAGTGGACCGACGAGGAGTCCGAGGTCCTGCTGCGCGGCTTCCTCTCGGGCGAGCTGTACGAGCGTGGGCTGATCTGCCGCGCCGACGACCGCGGCGACCCGGTCATCCAGCTCTCGCCTCCGCTCATCGCGGGGCAGAGCCAGTTCGAGGAGATCGAGTCGATCCTGCGGCCGGTGCTCACCGAGGCCGGCGACCGGATGCGCAAGCTCTCGGGTGGCGGCCACGTCGCGCCCGCCGCACGTCCCGGCGTCTGAGCCGGGCGGGCGAGGCCGACCGCTCATCGCGGGCAGCAGATGCTGACGGTTCGCGAACTGTTGCGCGGGCTCGACGTCCGCCTCGTCTCAGGCGAGGAGGCCATCGACGCCCCCGTCCGCTGGGTGCACATCTCCGAGCTGCGCGACCCCACGACCTGGCTCTCAGGCGGGGAGGTCCTGCTCACCACCGGGATGGCCCTGGAGACGCCCGAGCAGCAGCGTGAGTTCATCGGGCGGCTGGCTGACCATCAGCTGGCCGCCCTGGGCTTCGGCGTGGGCTTCGGCCACGATGAGGTCCCGCCGGCCCTGGTGCAGGCTGCCGCCGAGCGCGAGTTCCCTGTGTTCGCGGTGCCCTACGAGGTGCCGTTCATCGCGGTCACCGAGGCCGCCTTCACCCAGCTGGTCAACGAGCAGTACGCGGTCCTGCGCCGCGCCCTGGCCGCGCACGAGCGATTGGAGCGCGTGGTGCTCTCCGAGCGCGGGCTCGACGCGCTGGCGGGGACGCTGGCCACCTTGATCGGCGCCGCCGTGCTGGTCTTTGACGCTCGCGGCGAGCCGCTGGTGCAGCGGGCCTTCCGTCGCACGCTGGAGCCCGATGAGGTCGCGGCCCTGCAGAGCGAGCTGGTGGAGCGCCGACGGCTGGGGCGCGCCTTCTTGCCGTCGCACCCGGGGCTGGCCGATCGGTCCCTGGCCCTGCCGGTCGCCGCCGACGGAGCTCCGGGCAACGGCGCGGACCCGCGCGGCGAGCGCGTGCCCCAGGCCTGGCTGGTGGCGATCAAGGACGGGGGAGGGCCGCTGTCTGACTTTGATCGCCTCACCCTGCACCAGGCGGTGACGATCGTGGCCCTCGAGCTGCTGCGCGGGCGCGTGGCCGGCGACACCGAGCGGCGGCTGGCCGGCGACGTGCTGGCCGCGCTGGTCGGCGGCGAGCTGACCGGTGCTGAGCTGGCGCGGCGTCTGGAGCCGTTCGGGCTGTCTGAGCGAGTGGCGGCGATCGTCGTCCCGTGGGAGGGCGGAGCGGGTGCGGCGCGGTCACGCCGGGGGCCGTCGGCGCCCGTCGAGGATGCCCTCGCCCAGGCGCTGCGCGACGAGGCCGCCCCGGGCCTGGTGGCCTCCACCGGCGGGCTCACCTGCGGTCTGGTGCCCGGGGTGGAGGAGGAGGAGCTGTTTGCCCTGGCCGGGCGCGTGGCCGACCGTCTGCGGGCGACCTCCGGGGCTGCGCTCAGCATCGGGGTGGGACGCCCCGTGCCCGGTGCCGACGCGCGCCGGACGTTCCACGAGGCCCGCTGCGCCGTCGAGGCGCTGGCGATGGGCTCGGAGCTGACGACGCACAATGGGACGCCGCACAACGGCAGCGCTCCCGCCGCCGCTCCCAGGGTGGCGACCTACAAGGACCTCGGCTCTTTCCAGCTGCTGCTCTCGCTGCAGGAGGATCAGGCGCTGCGGTTGTTCTGTGACTCAATCCTCGGCCCCATCGAGGCCAGCGAGGGACACTACGGAGGTGAACTGATGCGATCGCTTGAAGCGTTCATTGAGGAGAACGGTCAGTGGGAGCGAGCCGCGCGGCGGCTGTACTGCCACCGGCATACGCTGCGCTACCGGATTCGGCGCGTGGAGGAGCTGACGGGACGCAACCTGAGCTCCGCGCGTGACCGGATCGAGTTCTGGCTGGCCCTGCGCGGCCGGGAGCTGGTGGCATGAAGGTCGGCGTCCCCACCGAGATCAAGACCGATGAGTACCGGGTCGCTCTGACCCCGGCCGGCGTCCGCGAGCTCGTCGAGCTCGAGCACCAGGTGTTCGTGCAGAGCGGGGCCGGCGAGGGCTCGGCCATCTCCGACGACGCCTACGAGGCACAGGGCGCGACGATCCTGCCCGACGCCGATGCCGTCTTCGGCGAGGCCACCATGATCGTCAAGGTCAAGGAGCCTCAGCCGGTCGAGGTGGAGCGTCTCAAGCCCCACCACGTGCTCTTCACCTATCTGCACCTCGCCGCCGACGCGGACCTCACCCGCGGGCTGATGGAGTGCGGGGCGACCTGCATCGCCTACGAGACCGTCGAGGACACCAAGGGCCGGCTGCCGCTGCTGGCGCCGATGTCGGAGGTGGCGGGCAAGATCGCCACCCAGGCGGGCGCCTTCATGCTGGAGAAGCCCCTCGGCGGACGCGGCATCCTGCTCGGCGGCGTGCCGGGAGTGGCCGCGGCCAACGTGATCGTCATCGGCGGAGGCGTCGTGGGCATGAACGCCGCCTTCATCGCCCTGGGCATGGAAGCCACGGTCTATGTCTATGACCGCAACATCGACCGCCTGCGCGAGCTGGACATCGCCTTCGGCGGACGGGCCGACACCTGCTTTGCCAACACGCTGTCCATCGAGGAGCGCCTGCCCGATGCCGACCTGGTCATCGGCGCCGTCCTCGTCCATGGCGCCAAGGCCCCGCACGTGATCACCCGCGCCCAGCTCGGGCTGATGAAGCACCAGGCGGTGCTGGTGGACGTCTCCATCGACCAGGGCGGCTGCTTTGAGACCTCGCACCCGACCACCCACTCGGACCCGACCTACGAGGTCGATGGCATCACCCACTACTGCGTGGCCAACATGCCGGGCGCCGTGCCCATCACCTCCACCTACGCGCTGACCAACGCCACCATGCCCTACGTGCTCCATCTCGCCACCGCGGGCGTGCA
>DATJTQ010000196.1:0-21946 GCA_035503355.1 Solirubrobacteraceae bacterium | reverse complement strand
GCTCGGGCGACGACGTGGCCCTGATGATCAACGGGCTCGGCGGCACGCCGATCTCCGAGCTCTACATCCTCTACGGGCGCGCCCATGACCAGCTCGCCCAGCGGGGGATCAACGTGACCCGCAGCTACGTCGGCGAGTACTGCACCTCGCTGGACATGGCCGGCGCGTCGCTGACGCTGGTCAAGCTCGACGACGAGCTCAACGAGCTGTTCGACGCGCCCGCCGAGGTGGCGGTCCGCATCTTCTAGTCGGTTTCAGACGTCAGGCGCCGGTGGCTGCCGTCACGGTACGACGGCAGCCATCAGTTTGGGCGGTCGTCGTGGTGCCACGCCACGGCGACCGTCTCCCCATGGATGAGCGCCCGCTCGGGCCCGACCGGCTGGCCGGTGGCGATGAGCGCGGCGCGGATGGTCCCCGCGTGGGCGATGATGAGCGATGGCTGGGGTCCCGTGGCGACCTGGGTCAGCGCGCGCCGCGTCCGCAGCACCTGGGAGCGGATCGACTCGCCGCCGGGGAAGACGAAGTCGGGGTCGCCGGCCTCAAAGGCGGCGAACCGGTCCGGCTCGCGCACGGTCAGCACCGTCTGGGGCACGCCCTCCCACTCGCCGCGGGCGGATTCGATGAGGTCGTCGAGCACGGCCGGCTGGATGCTGAGGACGTGGCCGACCATCGCCGCGGTCTGACGCGCGCGCAGCAGCGGCGAGCACCAGATGGCGACGATGCCCCGGGCCCGGGCCTTGGTGGCGAGCCCGGCCGCCTGCTCTTCGCCGAGCTCGGAGAGAGGGGGATCGCGCCGTCCCAGAATGAGACCGTGGGCGTTGTCGGCGGTCTGCCCGTGTCTGGCGAGGAGCAGGGGCATACCGGTCACGCCGGTAATTGTCGCCCACGTGGTTGAAGGCGCGCGCGGGCGGGAAGCACTACCGCGTTCCCTGACCCTGGCTGGTCCCATGATCGATCGAGACATCCGCGCCATGCTGCGCGGCGCCACCGCCGCCAAGATCCTCTACGGCTGGCAGGGCCCGCACCTGGCGGAGCGCTCCTACTGCCTGACCCCGAAGCACGCAGACCCGATGGAGCGCCCGCGCGACTACGTCATCGGCTACTGCGAAATGCTCGCGGTGGCCGGGGTGCAGCCGCTGTACCGCGACTCTGACCCGGTGCTCTGAGGGCCGGGCGGCGTGGGCCGCCCCCGGCGAACCGGCGCATGGCCGCATGTGATGTATTAAGAACTCACAGCATGCCGTGTATCACTATTGGTTTCGTCGTCGCCCTGCGCTAGCTTGGCCCCCGTGCCGGAGGAGGAGGAGACCAGCGGCAAGCTCTCGGTGAGCGAGATCTCCGTGTCCTTTGGCGGGATCACCGCCCTGGACGGCGTCTCGCTCGAGGTCGGCCACGGCGAGGTCCTCGGGGTCATCGGGCCCAACGGCGCGGGCAAGACCACGCTGTTCAACGTCATCTGCGGCTTCGTGAAGCCCGACTCGGGGACGATGCGCTGGCGCGGGGAGCCGTTTGACGGCGTGCGCCCGCACCGGCTGGCGTCGCTGGGGATCGCCCGCACCCTGCAGGGCGTTGGGCTCTTCTCCGATCTCACCGTGCGCGAGAACGTGATGGTGGGCGCGCAGCGCTTTCGGCGAGCCGGGGTGGTGGGCTCGATGCTGGCGCGCCCGCGCGCAGACCGCGACGAGCGGGCCTTGACCGAGCGCGCGCTGGCGGCTCTGGAGCGCGTCGGCTGCGCCGGCATGGCCGAGTCTCGCCCCGGTCAGCTCCCTTACGCGGCGCAGAAGCGGGTGGCCCTGGCCCGCGCCCTGGCCTGCGAGCCCGACCTGCTGCTGCTCGACGAGCCCGCCGGCGGCCTGGACAGCGATGAGATGGGCGCGCTGGCGGAGACGATCCGCGCGCTGGGCGCCTCGATCGCCGTGATGCTGGTGGACCACCACATGGACCTCGTCACCTCGGTGTGTGACCGGATGGTGGTGCTGGACTTCGGGCGCGTGATCGCGGCGGGCGACCCCGCCACGGTGCGCCAGGACCCGCGGGTGCTGGAGGCCTACCTGGGGCGTGATGCCGAGGATGCCGCGGACGCCGCGGACGCCGCGACGGCAGTGGCCGGTGCGAGTGGGGGTACTCACGGGAGCGGAGACGGCGCGAGCGGGAGAGGGAGTGGGAGTGGCGATGCTCAAGGTTGAGGAGCTCACCACCGACTACGGGCCGGTGCGCGCCGTCGACGGCGTCTCGCTGGAGGCACCGGCGGGCACGGTCACCGCGGTGCTGGGGGCCAACGGCGCGGGCAAGACCTCGCTGCTGCGCACGATCACGGGGCTGGTGGCCGCGCGGTCGGGCCGGGTGACGGTGGGCGGCACCGACATCACCCGCATGGCGGTCGAGGAGATCGTGCGGCGCGGCGTCGCCCACGTCCCCGAGGGCCGCGGCGTCATCGCCGAGCTCACGGTGGAGGAGAACCTGCGCCTCGGCGGCCTGTGGCGGCGCAGCGGGGCCGCGCCGGTGTCAGAGATCTACGAGCTGTTCCCGCGCCTGGATGAACGTCAGCACCAGCCCGCGTCGCGGCTGTCGGGCGGCGAGCGCCAGATGCTGTCGATCGGCCGGGCGCTGATGGGCCGCCCCGAGGTGCTGCTGCTCGACGAGCCGTCGCTGGGCCTGGCCCCGGTGATCGTCGCGCAGATCATGGCCATGATCCGCGCGCTGGCCGACAACCTCGGCCTGGCCGTGCTGCTGGTGGAGCAGAACGCCCGCAGCGCGCTGTCGATCGCCAACCGCGGGATCGTGCTCAACCTCGGGCGGGTCGTCGCCGACCGCGAGCCCGGCGAGCTGGCCGCCGACGAGCAGCTCCGCCACGCCTACCTGGGGTTCTGAGGGTTGGAGCGCACGTGACCAAGTTCATCGACCTGACCCTGAGCGGCATCTCCGACGGAGCGGTGTACGCGGCGGTGGCGCTGGCCCTGGTGTTGATCTGGCGCGCCACGCGGATCGTCAACTTCGCTCAGGGCGCGATGCTGATGATCACCACCTTCATCGCCTCGGCGGTCATTTCGTCGTCGGGTTCATACTGGCTGGGGTTCGCCGTGGCCCTGGGTGCCGGGCTGGTCTTCGGCGCGCTGGTGGAGCGCGTGCTCATTCGCCCGGTGGAGTCCGCGCCGCCGTTGAACGCCGTGATCCTGACCCTCGGCCTGTACACACTGCTGGTGGCGGTGGCGGGAATGATCTGGGGTAACACCCCGCGCTCCTTCCCCCCCGCCTTCTCGCTGCGCGGGTACTCGGTGGGTGGCACCCGGCTGCTGTTCACCCCCAATGACACCTTCATCGTCCTGGTGGTGATCGGGGTGGCGGTGGCACTGGCGGCCCTGTTCCGGCTGACGTCGCTGGGCCTGCAGATGCGCGCGTCGGCCTTCGCCCCCGAGGTGGCCCGGCTGCTCGGCGTGCGCGTGGCGCGGATGTTCACCGTCGGGTGGGCGCTGGCGGCGGTGGCGGGTGCCCTGGCCGGGGTGCTGGTCGCCCCCTCGGTGTTCCTGGGCCCCAACAGCTTTGACCCGATCCTCATCAGCGGCTTCGTGGCCGCGGTGCTCGGCGGGCTGGACAGCCCGCCCGGCGCGGTCATCGGCGGGGTGTCGCTGGGCGTGGCCCTCTCGTACGTCTCGGGGTACGCGGGCTCCTCGCTGGTGCCGCTGGCCGCGCTGGTGATCCTGGTGGCGGTGCTGATGCTGCGTCCCGGCGGGCTGTTCGCGGCCAGTGCGGAGCGGCGGGTATGACGGCCGTCCGCGGCGTCCTGTCGCGCAGCACGCTGGCGCGGTCGCTGGCCTGGGCGGTGCTGGCCGCGGTGGCCCTGGTGTTGATCTCTGACCTGATCAGCGCCTACGACGACCTGCAGCTGGCCACCGGGGCCTACTACTTCGCCGCACTGGCCGGGCTCACCGTGCTGGCGGGCCAGAGCGGCCAGATCTCGCTGGGGCACGGCGCGCTGATGGCGGTGGGCGCCTACACGGTGGCGCTGCTCATCGGGAACGAGGGGTGGGCGCTGCTGCCGGCCATCGCGGCCGCCGTGGTGGTCAGCGTGCTGGTGGGCTTCCCGGTGGGCGTGGCCGCCAGCCGCCTGCGCGGCCCCTATCTGGCCGGCGCGACCCTCGCCTTCGCGGTCGGGTTGCCGGCGCTGGCCGACAAGTTCTCGGGGTTGCTGGGCGGGGAGAACGGGCTCACCATCAACCCGCCGGTCCCGCCGTCGTGGCTGGGCGCCAACTTCCCGCTCGAGCGCTGGGAGGCGTGGATCGCCGGCGCGGGGGCCGTGGTGGTGCTGTTCGTGCTCTACAACGTGATCGGCAGCGGCGTGGGCCGCTCCTTGCGGGCGGTGCGCGACGACGAGATCGCCGCGTCGCTGTGCGGGCTGTCGGTGGGACGCACGCAGACCACGGCGTTCATCGTGTCGGCGGGGTGCGCGGGGCTGGCCGGCGCGATGCTGGCCGTCGTGCTGCAACTGGCCCAGCCGGGCGCGTTTCCGTTGCAGCTGTCGCTGGCGCTGTTGACCGGGGTGGTGCTGGGCGGGCTGGGGTCGCTGGTGGGAGCGCTGTGGGGCGCCGCCCTGTTGACGTTGTTGCCCAACTGGACCACCGACCTGGCGAATTCGTTCTCGCTGTCGACCAAGGTCTCGGCCAACCTGCCCCTGGCCATCTACGGCATCGTGCTCATCGTGGCCATGATCGTGTGGCCCAGCGGGATCCAGGGCGGCCTGCGCGCGATCTTCGGCCGCCTGCGAGTGGGCCGCTTCGGCGCGGCCCGGGGCTCAGCCTGAACGGCGGCTGCCTGTGGCCTGGCGTCGGCGCTTCGGGGGCGCGGCGTGCGGGACTCCGAGGAGCGCTGCCTGGACCTCCCGGAGTTTCTCGTGATCGCCGCGGATCCCGAAGGCGGCGTCGTTGTAGAGGAAGGCCTCGCACAGGCGGACGATGGCGTAGGCCAGGGTCGCGGGATCGGCCGGAGGATCGAAGCGGCCCGCGGCGACCTCGGCCTCGATCATCTCGGTGATGAGGGTGACGCTGCGGCACTGGACCGCACCGTCACTCGAGGTGAGCAGGCGCAGGGCACTGGCGCCCTCCTGCTCGACGAAACGCCGCAGCGGCATCGAGCGCGCCAGGCTGCGGTTGATGCGATCGAACACCGCCAGCAGGCCCTGCACGCCGCGGCGGCGCACGTCGCGCCGGTGGCGGCGGATGAGGACCTCGGACTCATCGGCGATGACCTCGGCGAGCAGTCGCTCGCGCGATCCGAACCAGCGATAGATGGTGGCGCGACCCAGCCCCAGGTCCCGGGCCACGATGGTGAGATCCACCCGGTCGCCGGCCATGAACTGAGCGCGCGCAGCGGCCATGACGTCGTCGCGGCTGGCCGTGGCGGGCCGCCCGCGGCGAGGCGAACGGGACTCGGTTGCAGCGCTCATGCCCTCACCTTAGTATTTGAAACACACAAGGCAAAACGTATCGAATTGCCCCGGGCCGTCCGACGGGCCCGGGCAGCCGGCGCAGGTCCCGCTTCTGGGGCGCCGGCGGAAGGTCACCCACAAGTGGAGGAGGAGTGAAATGGGAGCTGTCAAACGCAGGCGGCTGCTTGCCGCCGCGGTGACCGCAGGCCTGGCCGTGGTGGCCGTGGGCTGCGGCTCGTCGAGCAGCAGCGGAGGTTCGAGCGCCCCGGGGGTGACCAGCAACAGCATCACCTTCGGGACCCATCAGCCACTGACGGGGCCGGCGGCGCCGGGCTATAGCGAGATCGCTCCCGCCTCCCAGGCGTTCTTCGATTACGTCAATGCCCACGGCGGGGTGTACGGGCGCAAGATCCACCTGATCATCAAGGACGACGCCTACAACCCCACCAACACGGTCAACGTGGTGCACCAGCTGGTGCTCCAGAACAAGGTGTTCGGGATCTTCGAGGGCCTGGGGACGCCCACGCACACCAAGGTGGTCAGCTTCCTCAACGCTTCCAAGGTGCCCGATCTCTTCGTGGCCTCGGGCTGCCCGTGCTGGGACAACGGCGCCTCACAGCCCGAGACGTTCGGCTGGCAGCCCAACTACACCATCGAGGGCAAGATCCTGGGCCAGTACCTCAAGCAGCACTTCGCGGGGCAGAAGGTCGGCGTGCTCTACCAGGACGACGACTTCGGCAAGGGTGGCCTGCAGGGCATCCAGGACGAGCTCCCCGCGAGCTCGATCGTGGCCAAGGAGCCCTACCAGTCGGGCACCACGACCCTGGCCTCCCAGGTGACCGCGATCAAGTCGTCGGGGGCGAAGGTGATGGTGGACTTCACCGTTCCCATCTACACCGCCATCGCCCAGCTGACCTCGTTCACCCTGGGCTTCAAGCCCCAGCTGGTGGTCTCCAACGTCGGGATCGATCCGATCACCGTGGGCGGGCTGCTGAAGTCGGTCTCCAAGGGCAAGGTGTCGGGCACCGGGCTGATCGAGGGCGCCATCACCGACGGTTACCTGCCGTCCAACACCGATGTGTCAAACCCGTGGATCAAGCTGTTTGAGAAGATCCACGCCCAGTACGACGCCAAGGCCCCGTTCGACGGCAACGTCGAGTACGGGATGGCCAACGCCTACACGTTGGTGCAGGCGCTCAAGGCCGCGGGCAAGAACCTCACGCGCGCTGACCTGGTCAAGGCCGTCGACACGCAGGGCGGCAAGTGGACCGGGCCGGGCCTCGTCCCCTACCGCTACGGCGGCAACGAGCACGGCGGCTTCGGCGGGGCTGAGATGGGCAAGGTCCAGAACGGCAAGATCGTGCTGTTCGGCGGGCCGCTGACCACGTCGCCGGACGCCAGCTCCGCGATCACGCCCTACACGACGGCGCAGCCCGCGCCGCCGACGAGCGGGGTGCCGAGCAACTGACGTCGCTGAGGGCCCGTCGCCGTGGCGTGGGTGGCGGGCCCTCGGTTCTGATGCGTGCGCGTAACTAGGCCCGCAGCGCCTCGGTGGGGCTGAGGCGCGCGGCCTTCCCCGCCGGGTACAGCCCGGCGAGCGCACCGATGACCAGCCCGCTGGCCGGCGCGGCGACCAGGGCGTACAGGGGCACCACGAAGGGCTCGTGCTGGGCCACTGAGTAGATCTCGGTGGCGCCGGCCCCGAGGCCGAGGCCGACGAGGCTGCCCAGGGCGGCCAGGACCGCCGACTCGGTGAGAAACTGGAGGCTGACGTGGCGCCGGGTGGCGCCGAGGGCGCGGCGCAGGCCGATCTCACCGCGGCGCTCAAGGACCGAGATGACCATGATGTTGGCGATCCCGATAGCGCCCACCAGCAGGGCCACGGCGCCGAGGCCGAGCAGCAGCGTGGTGAACTGGCCCTTGGCGGCGGCGCGGGCCTCGAGCGCGTCCGAGGGGCGGCTGACGTCGACGCCCGAGGCGTTCTGGGGGTCAGCGGTGGGCCCGACGCGATTGGCCACGGCGGGCACATGGTTGACGTTGGCGCGCAGGTAGATCTCCGACGGATTGGCCGTCACCTGGAAGAGGCGCTCAGCCACCGGCAGGGAGATGAAGGCGGTGGAGTCCAGGGTGGAGTCGAGCAGGACGGGCTTGAGGATCCCGACGACGTTGAACCACTTGCCCCCGAGGTCGACCTCCACGTGGCCGCCCACCGACTCGATCTGCAGGACGCTGGCTGCCTCGGCGCCCAGCACCACCTCCGGGTAGCGGGCGCTCACCGCATCGAGGAAGTGCCCCGCCGCCACCGAGACGCCCAACACCTGGGGCAGGTTTCCGCCGGCCGCGTCGACGCCGATGCCGCCGGTCTCCTGCGCGGGCACGTAGGGAGTGCGCAGCACCGTGGCGCCGTTGACCTGGTAGACGGCGACGTCGTTGTCGACGTAGCGCATGCCGGCCACCATCGGCACCGAGCTGGTGGGGAGGATCTCGTTGTTCCCGCTGAACGTGGTCCCCGGCGTGGCGGTGAGCAGGTTGGTGCCGAGCGCGTCGATCTCGGCCAGCAGCTGGGCCTGGCTGGAAGCCGAGACGCCGACGACGGCGACCATCGCTCCGATGCCGATGGCGATACCGAGGGCCGAAAGGGCGGCCCGCAGCCGGCGTGTGCGCAGCCCCTGCACGGCGGCGCCGAAGAGCTCGCGGGGAGGGAGGCGCGCGGCCCGAAGCGCCGGCGAGGCGGCCGGCCCGCCTGACGGAGGCGGGGGCGGTGGACCGGGAGCGGCGAGGCTCGTCATCGCCGCTCGTCGGCGACGATCTCGCCGTCGCGCATCTGCACACGCCGTTCGAAAGTGGCGGCGATCCCCGGGTCGTGGGTGATCAACACCAGGGTCGCGCCGTCGGAGGCGAGGTCGTGCAGGAGCGCCACCACCTCGGCGCCCGACGTCGAGTCCAGGTTGCCGGTTGGCTCGTCGGCGAGGATGATCACCGGCCGCTTGGCCAGCGCCCGCGCGATGGCCACCCGCTGGCGCTCGCCGCCGGAGAGCTGCCCTGGACGGTGATCGAGCCGATGGCCCAGCCCCACCCGGGTCAACGCGACCCGCGCCGCCTCTCGGCGGTCCCGGCTGCGCGCGCCCGTGTAGAGCATGCCGGTGGCGACGTTGTCCAGTGCCGTCATCCACTCCTGCAGGTGAAAGCTCTGAAAGACAAAGCCGATCGCGTGGGCGCGCAGCCCGGCGAGCTGGCGGTCTGACGCGGTCATCACCTCCACCCCGGCGACACGGACATCGCCGCGACTGGCGCGCTCCAGCGTCCCGAGGATGGTCAGCAGCGTCGTCTTGCCCGAGCCCGACGGACCGACCACCGCCACCTGGTCGCCCCGGGCGATCTCGATGTTCACCCCCCGCAGCGCCGCCACCCCGCCGGGGTACTCCTTGACCACGTCGCCGAGAGCCAGCGCCGCGGTCATCCCTGGGAGTCCGTGACCTGCAGGCCGGGGTACACGCCCGCTCCGGAGACCTGGACGTAGCCGGCCGCGAACAGCCCCACCGTGACCGGGATCAGGGTGTGCGGCGCGGCCGCCTCCTGCAGCGCGTAGTTACCGCCCGACACAGCCACGAGCGCTGTCACCGGGACCGAGAGGACGTGCCGGGCGCGCTGCTGGACGAAGCTGACACTCACTGCCGCCTCATCGAGCCCCGAGCCGAGATGGTGGCCCGACACGGTGATCGTCACCGGGATGGTGGAGGAGCCTGACCCGCCGCCCGCGCCCGCGCCACCACCCCCGCCACCGCCGCCACCTCCCGCGCCGCCTGCGGCCGCGCCGCTGCCCGAGCCCGAGTCAGAGCTCTGCGCCACCGGGCTCACCGCGCTGACCCTGCCGTTGACGGTCCGGCCCGACGGCAGCTCGACCGTCACCCGCTCGCCCACCTTGGCCTCGCTCTGCAGCGAGGCGTCGAGGTCGACGGTGACGACGAGATGGGTCGACGTCGTCTGCAGGACCGCGGTCCCCGAGGTCCCCTCGCTCGAGCCGGAGCCGGAGCCGGCGCCGGAGCCGGAGCCCGAGCCAGCGCCGCCTGACCCGCCGCCACTGCCCTTGCCCGTGCCGCCACTGCCCGAGGACGCCCCCTTCGACGGCGCGCCGCCGTGGCTGTTCTGGCTCTGGCTCTGGGCGGCCTTCAGCTGCTCGGTCTCGGCCCTGAGCTGGGCGCTCTGCGCCTTGAGCAGAGCCAGGAGGACCGCCAGCGAGGGCGCCGGTGGCGGGTGCTTGCGCTTCTTGTGGGTGACCGACTTGTGCGAGGGCGGCGCCTGCGTGGTGGCGGTGGTGGTGCTACTGGTCGTCGTCAACGACGCCCCGGGCGCGGTCAGGGTGACGAACTGCGGGGCTGCCGGCGCGACGGAGAGCGAGGCCGGAGTTCCGGATCCGCCGCCGTTGGCGGTGTCGCCCACGGTGCCGTCGACGGTGGACACGAGTTGGGGCCCGGGCAGGAAGACGACCGCGCCGAGCGCGAGGCTCCCGGTCGGGCTCTCGCCCAGCGACTCCTGGAGCAGCTCCACGCCGAGCGTGGTGGCCTCCTGCCACTCGTCGTCGACGACGATGCCGTTGGCGTTGAAGCCGAGAGCGGCCAGGTTGCGGTTGAGCTCGAGGATGTCGGTGCCATCGCTGTCGGCGGATGACAGGGTCCGGTAGGCGGGCGTGCTTCCGTCCATCAGGGTCACCGGCGCGCCGTTGACGCGCAGCAGCGTGGCGCCCGGCTTGATGACCTGCCCCACGCTCGGCAGCCAGGTGATGGTTCCGCTGAGACGGTCATACACCGTCTGCGGGTTGGCGTAGCTGAGCGTCCCTGATTCGGTGTCGGTCGCCACCAGGTTGCGCCGCCGGACGGTCGCCGCCCCCGCCGGGGCCTTGGCGGCCCCCGACGCGGTGGTGGGCGCGGGCGAGCTGGCGACGAGTACCAGCACCACCACCACGCCGATCGCGAGCGCGAGGGACACCGCGGCCAGGCCGCCGAGCCGGTGGCGTGCCATCCACCGCAGAGCTCTCATGGCGTGCGCAGTCCTCCGCAGGCGGCCAGGGCGCGGCGGAAGGCCGGCGCGTCGACGCTCGCCGGCGCGTGCTTGGAGGCGACCACCCCGCCGACCACCGCGCCGCCGCCGGGGTCGGCAAAGCTCGGCACCCCGTGGGCGCGCACGCACTTGGCGAAGGCCAGCAGCCTCGCCCGCTGCCGTGCCGACGGCTGGGGCGGTGGTCCCTTCGCGGTCAGATACCGGCTGCAGGCCTTCTCGGCGCGCTCGAATGCCGGGCCGCTGAAGGTGACCCCCTGGACGGTGAGCGTGGGGCTGCCCGGGGTGGCGGAGATCGAGAGGCCCTGGCCCCCCGGGCCGTTGGACGGATCAGGGAAGTCAGTGACGCCGTGGGCGCGCATGCACTGAGACAGCCCGAGCGGCGAGGCGTCCCCGGTCGCTGTGGTGCCCCCCACCGCGGCCGGCCCGCCGGCGCCCGAGGAGCCACAGGCGCCCAGTGCCGCCGCGCAGCCGACGGCGGCCAGCGCTGCCGCCGGCCGGATGGCGACCGCGCTGCGCCTGTGACCCCCCGGATGGTGCGCCGCGTGCCTCTTCATGTGACGGGGACGTTCTACGACCCCACCGGTAACGCGGCTGTAACGCTGTTATGCGGCTGTTACGTGTCCTGCGGCATCCTCCTCAGACAGACGCCGGCGCGGTGATCGCCGCGCCGGCGTACCACGAAGCCGGCGGGTGACGCGAGTGCGGAGCAACGGATGAGGGTGCTGGTGGTCGAGGATCACGCACGCCTTGCCGAGACCGTGGCCGCCGTGCTGCGCCGCGAGGGCATGGCGGTGGACGTCGCCTTCGACGGTCGGGAGGCGCTTGACCGCGTCGCCCTGACCGCCTATGACGTGGTGGTGCTCGATCGCGACCTGCCCGGTGTGCATGGTGACGAGGTGTGCCGCTCGCTGGTGGCCAACGGCGCCCCCGGCAGCGTCCTCATGCTGACCGCGGCCGCGACGGTGGCCGACCGGGTCGACGGGCTGGGCCTCGGCGCCGACGACTACCTGTCCAAGCCGTTTCACCTCGCCGAGCTGGTGGCGCGCATCCGCGCCCTGTCGCGCCGGTCACGCGCGGTCCGCCCCCCGACCCTGGTCCACGGCGACCTGGAGCTCGATTCGGCGCGCCGGACGGTGCGCCGGGGTGGGCGCCCGCTGTCGCTCAGTCCCAAGGAGTTCTCGGTCCTGGAGCTGCTCATGGGGGCCGAGGGCGATGTCGTCTCGACCGAGCAGATCCTCGAGCACGTCTGGGACGACGCCACCGACCCGTTCACCAATGCGGTGCGGATGACCGTCAGCCGGCTGCGGGGCAAGCTGGGTGACCCGCCGGTGATCACGACGGTGACCCCGGTCGGGTACCGGATCGGTGATGGGGCATGAGCGCCGCCCGGCGCCTGGCGAGACGGCTCCGCCACCCCAAGACCACCGTCCGCTGGCGGCTGACCCTGCTCTACGGCGGGCTGTTCCTCATCTCGGGCGCGGCGCTGCTGGCCGTCACCTACACCCTGGTGGACAACGCCGTCGTCTTCCCCGAGCAGTCGAGTCTCTCGTTCGCGCGCCCGGGCCCGCACGGCACGCGCAGCGTCGTGATACCGAGGTCTTCCCAGGGTTCGCCGCGCCAGGGGTTCGTCAAGGCCGTGCCGCCGCCCATCGCGCATCTGCTGCGCACGGCGCAGGGCGCGAAGGCCCTCGGTGAGGTCGTCTACACCCAGCGGGTGGCCGACATGCACCAGCTCATCATCGAATCCGCGCTGGCGCTGGCGGTGATGGCGCTCATCTCCACCGCCCTGGGATGGGTGGTGGCAGGACGAGTGCTGCGGCCGCTGCGGACGATGACCGCCGCCACCCAGGAGATCTCCGAGGAGAACCTCAACCGGCGCCTGGCCATGCAGGGCCCGCCCGACGAGCTGCGCCAGCTCGCCGACACCATCGACGGCCTCCTGGGACGGCTCGAGGGGGCGTTTGACGCCCAGCGCCGCTTCGTGGCCAACGCGTCGCACGAGCTGCGCACGCCGCTCACCGCCGTGCGGGCGCTGCTGGAGATGGTCCTGTCAGATCCGACGGCGACCGTCGCCACCTTCCGGGCCACGTGCGAGCAGGTCCTCGAAGAGTCAGAGCAACAGGAGCAGCTCATCGAGGCCCTGCTGACCCTCGCCCAGGGCCAGCGCGGGATCGACGGCGCGGAGATGTTCGACCTGGGCACGGTGGTGGGCGAGGTGGTGAGCTCCCGCGAGGGCATGGCCGCGGCGCAGGCCGTCGAGATCCGCCACACGCTGGCCCCGGCGGCGATCTCCGGCGACGCGCGGCTGGTGGCGCGGCTGGTGGCCAATCTCGTCGACAACGCGATCCACCACAACGTCGCCGATGGCCGCGTCGAGGTCGCCGTCCGGGCCGGCGGCCGCGCCACGCTGAGCGTCGTCAACACCGGCCCGGTGGTGCCCGAGGCGGAGGTCACACGCCTGCTGCAGCCCTTCCAGCGCCTCGCCCCCGACCGCACCGGCCACCGCGACGGCCTCGGTCTGGGGCTCTCGATCGTGGCGGCCATCGCCGATGCCCACGACGCCCAGCTCACCGTCCGCGCGCGGACCGAGGGCGGCCTGGAGGTCGAGGTCGACTTCCCAGCGCGGGCCACTCCGCTGCCCGCAGAGCCACAGCCTGTGGCACTCTCCGAGCAGGGCGGGGCCACCATCAGCATCGGCTGACACGCACGCGGCGCCCGTGGCGGCGGCCACCGCCGGTCAAGACTCTGTGTCGGAGGCCGAATGAACGGGAAGCACCACGATGTGGTCCCTTTCAACGGTGACGGGTTCTTGAGCATGAACAGCGCCGAGACATCGGTGGCGGCGCCCGCCCCCGCGTCGGCCGCTCCCAGCGGTTCGGTTCGAGACGCCCAGTGGCGGTGGGAGCCGCGTGTCCTGGTCATCGATGACGACCCGGTCTGCCAACTCGCCGCGCGGCGGCTGTTCAAGAACCTCGGCATCGCCGCCGACGTCGTCGCCGACGGCGCCGAGGGAGTCACCGCATCGGCGCAGTGGCCCTATGTCGCCGTCTTCATGGACTGCGGCACCGAGGCCGTGGACGGGTACCGCACCGCACGCCAGATCCGCGCGCGCGACGGGCTGGACCAGAGCCCGCCGGTGATCGCCGTCACCTCGCTCTCGCGCGACGTGTGCCTGGCCTCGGGGATGGACCACCACATCGCCAAGCCGCTGCGCCTGGAGACGCTGCAGGCCGAGTGCCAGCACCTCGGGCTGATCCCGCGGCCCGGGACGACCACGGAGCCAGCCGCCGCACGGGGCGCCTCGCCGGTGGCGCTGCTGGACCCGCCGGCCGGCGTCGGCGCCTCCGAGACCGCTGAGCGCGCCGCTGCGTTGGCCCGTGACGCCCTCCCCCTCCTCCCGGTGCTGTGGCGCGCCGCCAACATCGGCGATCTCGAGCGGCTGGAGCACACGGCCTCAGACCTCGCCCAGCGCGCCGCCGACGCCGGAGCCGCGCGCGTGGCCACGCTGGCCCGGGCCCTCGGTGACGCCGCCGCCGGCGCACACACCGACACCGCGGCCGAGCTCGAACCGGCCCTGCGCCAGGCGCTGCGACTCACCGCCGGCGCGGCCCGCACCCAGCTTGAGTCCGCGACCGTCTCGTCCGCCGCCGAGGTGACCGCCGCCGAGCCGGCCGCCGAGAGTGCGCGGGTGCGGGTGGTCATCGCCGACGACGACCCGCTGGCCCGGATGGCGATCGAGGCGATGATCAAGCGCGGGGAGCGCCTGGAGCTCGTGGGCAGCGCCGCCGACGTCCCCCAGATCGTCGAGCTGGCCGCCACCACCCACCCCGATGTCGCGGTGGTGGACTTCATCATGCCCGGGGGCGGTGGCCCGGAGGCCGCGCGCCAGATCCAGGAGCGTTCGCCGGGCACCCGGATCGTGGGGCTCACCGCGGCCGACGGCCCGGACGCCTACCTGGCCATGCTGCGCGCCGGCGCGTCGGGGCTGCTGGTCAAGGGCGGCTCGGCCGAGCGGCTGGTGGAGATGATCCACCGCGCCCACGCCACCGCTGCCTAGCCCCGGCCGACGAAGGGCATGGCGGTGGCCATGATCGTCATGAACAGCACGTTGGCCTCGAGCGGCAGGTTGGCCATGTTGATCACCGCGTCGGCCGCGTGACCGACGTCCATCATCGGCTCGGCGGCCGTGCTGCCGTCGGCCTGCAGCGTGCCCTTGCCCAGCTGAGCGGCGAGGTCGGTGGTGGCATTGCCGATGTTGATCTGCCCGCAGGCGATGTGAAAGGGGCGACCGTCCAAGGCGATCGAGCGGGTGAGACCGGTGATCGCGTGCTTGGTGGCGGTGTAGGCGACGGCGTGGGGGCGCGGGACCGCGGCGGAGATCGAGCCGTTGTTGATGATGCGACCGCCCTGGGGCTCCTGGGCCTTCATGGCGCGAAAGGCCTCCCGCGCGCAGTAGAAGCACCCGCTCAGGTTGGTGTCCACCACCGCTCGCCACTGATCGAGCGCGAACTCGTCCACCGGCGCAGGCGCACCGAAGACGCCGGCGTTGTTGAAGAGCAGGTCGACGCGGCCCCACACCTCCAGGACGCGGGCAAACAGCGCATGGACGGCATCGGCGTCGGTGACATCGGTGGGGACGAGCAGCGTCTCGCCGTCGGCCTCCGAGGCGGCCGCCGCGGTCCTGGCCAGGCTCTCCTCACGCCGGCCGGCGAGCACCACCCGCCAGCCGTCGGCGGCCAGCCGCGTGGCCACCGCGGCCCCGATCCCGGATCCGGCTCCGGTGATGACCGCGACGCGGCCGGACTCGCTCATCCCCACATGGTGTCATCAGTGGCGCGCCGGGTGATCAGTGAGGACCAGGGTCCTGGTGATGACGCTGCGCTTGTGGCCTGCCGTGACCGTGATCCGCTCGATCATCTTCAGCCGGTGGTGGGCGCGGACGAGCTTGCGGCCCTTGGCGGTGAGCCTCAGCGAGACCTGGCGGTGACCGTGGGCGGGGATGCGGAAGCGGCCACCGGCGAGCGCGACAGGCCCGCGCACGGCCGCGGCGGTGGCGGGGCCGGCCTGGGCTCCGACGCACTGCTTGGGCAGGTCGCAGTCGTCGGAGACGATGACGTAGCAGGGCTCGTCGGCGCTGCAGGAGTACCCCTGATTGATCGAGTCGCCGTTGCTGGAGGGCGGGCCGGGCTTGACCGGCGCCGCCACGAACGTCGCGGTCACGTGCTTCGCCGCCGTCATGGTGACCCGGCAGGTGGCCAGCCCATGGCACCCGCCGCCGCTCCAGCCACCGAAGGCCGAGCCGGCGCTCGCGGTGGGGAACAGCACCACCGTGGTGGCGGCGGGGAAGCCGGCGGTGCAAGTGCCGCCGCAGTCGATCCCGGTGGGTGTGCTGGTGACGGTGCCGCTACCGGGCCCCGTCTTGGTCACGGTCAGCCGTTCTGAGCCGGTGAACGTCGCGGTGATCACCTCGTCGGAGCCGAGGGTGACGTGGCAGACGCCCCGGCCACCGCACCCCGCGCCCGACCATCCGGCAAAGCGCGAGCCATGGGCGGCGGCGGCGGTCAGCGCGACCGCGGTTCCGCTGGCGTAGTCGGCGACGCAGTGACTGCCGCAGCTGATCCCCGCGGGGGCGCTGGTGACGGTGCCGGCTCCTGACCCGGCCGTCCGCACCGTCAGGGAACGGTCGCTGGCCGGCGTGGCGCCGAACGTCGCGGTGACAGCGGTGTCGGCGGTCAGGGTCACCGTGCAGGCCCCGGTCCCGCTGCAGCCCCCGCCCGACCAGCCCGCAAAGGTCGACCCGGCACTCGCGGACGCGGTCAGCGTCACGGTCGTCCCCGAGCTGAACGAGGCCGCGCACTGCCCCGGGCACGCGATACCGGCGGGCGCGCTGGTCACCGAGCCCGAGCCGGCGCCGGCCCGGGCCACGGTGAGGCTGTGCGGCGCCCCGGTGCCGAGAATGAGGTTGCCGTTGTTCTGGTCCACGACGGCGCAGAAGGAGGTGGTGGGGCACGACAACCCGCTCAGCAGGTTGCCCGTGCCGTCGACATCGGTGGCGGTCCAGGCGGCGGCGCCGCCGGTGGGGTCGCTGGACTGGGCCACGTCTCCGGTGGTGTCGGCGGTGACGCAGAACGACACCGTGGCGCAGGACATCTTGAACAGCCCGTTGCCCGAGTCGATCGTCGCGGCTGTCCACGCGGTGGCGTCCCCGGTGGGGTCGGTGGCGGTGAGCAGGTTGGCGGTCGCCCCCGCCCCGCCCATGACGCAGAGAGCCGCCACCGGACAGGAGACGCTGTAGATCGATCCCGGTGACACCCCGGTGACGATCGTCCAGGCGTTGGGGTTGGTGGGATCGTCGGACCAGAACACGTTGCCCTGCGCGTCCCCGCCCACGCACTGCGTGGTCCCGGGAGCGCAGGAGAGGCCGTTGAGGGCGTCGCTGAGGCCGAACGTGGTGGCGCTCCAGGTGCCCGGCCCGCCCGTGGGATTGGTGGACACCGACACGTTGCCGCTGGCGTCGCCCGCCACACACAGGGTGTCCGAGGCACACGACATCGAGACGATGGTGTCAAGGCCGTCGCCCGCGCCACCGGTCCAGCTGCTGCCGTTCGTCGGGTCGGTGGAGACGAAGATGTCGCCGGACGCGTCGCCGATCACGCACATCGCGCTGGGAGTGCAGGCGGTGCGGGTCAGGCCCTGCTCGGAGAAGTTGGTCGTCGGGTTCCAAGCTCCCGCGCCGCCGGCCGGGTCGGTGGAGGTCAGCAGCTCGCCCGACGCGTCGATCGCGATGCACAGCGAGGGGGAGCTGCACGAGATGTCGTGCAGGTCTCCGTTGGTTCCGTCGATGGCCACCGGTGCTGACCAGGTGAGCGTCGTCTGTGCCTGCGCCCTCGCGGCGATGACCACCAGGAGGGCCAGCGCCACCACCGCCCCCATCAGGGCGCTCCTGCCCCGCATCGATGCGGTTCCCCTCATGCCTCGCCCCTTTCGCCGCCGTGCGTTGATGTGACTGGGCAACGTGACAGGCGAGCGCTGCGTGCGCATCGTGGCCGCGACCACGAGATTTCGAGCGCCGGTTGACATATACCCATATCGGCATATAATGTTCGCCATGGCCCGTGCAGCAACCACCACCGACGCCTTCAACGCGGTGGCCGAGCCCCAACGCCGGCGAATCCTCGATCTCCTGGCGGGCGGTGAACGCTCCGTCACGGAGCTCGTCGATGGGTTGGACCTGGCGCAGCCGCAGGTGTCAAAGCACCTGCGGGTCCTGCGCGAGGTCGACGCGGTCCACGTTCGCGACGACGGGCGGCGGCGGCTGTACCGCCTCAACGGCGCTGCGCTCAAGCCCATCCATGACTGGGTCAAGCCCTATGAGCAGACCTGGGAGGAGCGCTTCACCGCGATGGACACGGTGATCGAGGAACTCAAACGACAGGAGGACGACGATGGCGGCAACGGCTAAGCATTCCGCGGTGGTGACTCTGCCCACCGATACCCAGATCCTGATCACTCGCGACTTCGACGCGCCGCGCCACCTCGTGTTCAGGGCGTGGACGACGCCGGAGTTCATCCGGCAGTGGTGGAGCGCCCGCCGGGGCGAGGTGACGGTGGCCGAGGTGGATCTGCGAGTGGGTGGCCGGTGGCGCTATGCGATGCTCGCCCACGGCGAGTTCGAGGTCGCCTTCCACGGCGAGTTTCGCGAGGTCGTCGACAACGAGCGGATCGTCCGCACCGAGATCTACGAGGCGTTCCCGGACGCGGGCGCGCTCAGCACCGAGACGTTCGCCGAGTCAGACGGGCGTACGACGCTCACCATCCTCGTCGACCATGAGCGCCAGGAGCACCGTGATGCGCACATCGAGTCGGGGATGGAGGACGGTCTCCAGGACGCCCTGGAGCTGCTCGACGGCGTCGTGGCCGGGCTGAGCTAGGAGGCGTCGGCCGCCGGCAGCCGGCGGCGTGACACCACCGC
This sequence comes from Solirubrobacteraceae bacterium, assembly GCA_035503355.1. Lineage (GTDB taxonomy): Bacteria > Actinomycetota > Thermoleophilia > Solirubrobacterales > Solirubrobacteraceae > Palsa-465. Next base: position 3,494 of record DATJTQ010000196.1, on the reverse strand, counting down.
CATGCGGGGCGCGCGCCGGCCCGGGACCAGCCGCGCCCCGGCCAGCCCGGCGGCCAGCGCCACCGCGCACATGGCGAAGGCGAGCGTGAAGCCCCGGTCGGCGGGCAGGCCGGCCGGGCCGTGACTGGAGGCGATGACGGTGGCGACCAGCTGCGCTCCGAAGGCGCCGCCCAGGGTGCGCATCACCGTGTTCATCCCGGTGGCCACGCCGGTCTGCCCCGGGCGCACGGCCGCGACGACGAGGTTGGCCAGCGAGCTGAGGCCCAGTCCGAGGCCGATGCCCAGGATGACCATCGCGCCGATCACCTCGACGGCGGCGCCGTGGCCGGCGACGAGGATCAGGTAGGCGGCCAGTGAGCAGGCCAGGCCGGCCTGGAGCATGGCCCGGGCGCCGAGGCGCCGGTCGATGCGACCGCAGAACGGGCCGATCAGGAGCTGGATGGCCGCCGTGGGGAGCATGAACAGGCCCGCGGTGACCGCCGAGCCGCCGAACCCGAACCCGGTGATCCGCGGCAGCTGGACCAGCGCCGGGATGACGGCGATCGAGGAGTACATGCCGACGCCGAGCAGGAACGCGGCCAGGTTGGCCGTCCACACGCCCCGCGTGGCCATGATGCGCATGTCGACGAGCGGCTCGGACGAGCGGACTTCGTTGGCCACCCAGCCGATGACCAAGAGCAGGCCGGCAGCGGCCAGGCCGAGCGTCCGGGGGGCGCCCCAGCCCCACGCCCCGGCTTCGGAGATCGCCACCAGCACCGCGCCGAGGCCGAGACTCATGAGCAGCGCCGAGGCCCAGTTGATGGAGGCACTCGTCGCCGCCCGGGACGCGGGCACGCAGCGCGCGGTGAGCGCCGTCGTCGGGACAAGGACGATGAGGGGCAGCCAGAAGAGCCAGTGGTAGGAGAGGTGCTGCAGGATGAAGCCGGGGACGACGAGGCCGAGCCCGGCGCCGATGCCCAGCAGGGAGGAGACGAGCCCGATCCCGCCCGGCACCCGCTCGGGCGGCAGCTCGTCGCGGACGATCCCGAAGGCCAGCGGGTAGACGGCGCCGCCGGCGCCCTGGATGACGCGTCCGGCCAGCATGAGCGGCAGTGAGGAGGCCAGCGCGGCGATCAGCGTGCCGCAGGCCAGCACCGCCATCGTGGCGGTGAGCACGCGCGACTTGCCGTGGATATCCCCGGCGCGGCCGAGGACCGGGGTGAGCACCGCGGTGCTGAGGAGGTTGAGGGTGAGGATCCAGGCGACGTCGCCCGAGCTGACGCCGAAGGCGTGCTGGATGGTGGGCAGGGCCGGGACCACGATCGCCTGCAGGAGGGCGAAGGTGGTGCCCGCAGCGGCCAGGACGGCCAGGATCAGTGAGGACCGGTGGGGGTGTGATGAATTGCTCATGCCGCCACGGTACGGAGACAGGACAAGACTTCCAATGGCCTAGAAGCTCATCTACTTGTCTGATCGTCTCCGACCGTATGGTGTACGGTTGGTCGCGCCATGGATCTGGTGGGCGAGGCGATCAGCGCGATGCGGACCGGCCGTCCCCGGGCCAGGCGGGCGCTCCTCGTCCCCCCGTGGGGCCTGCGCTTCCACGCCGCCGGCGCGGCCGGCGTGCACGTCATCCTCAAGGGCACGGCGTGGCTGCTGCCCCCCGCCGGTGAGCCGATCCTGATGAGCGCCGGTGATGTGGCGCTGGTGCGCCGGGGCCGGCCACACGGGTTGGCCGACGACCCGGGCACACCGCTGTATGACGTGGGCGCCGACACGCCGCACAGCGACGCCGATCACTGGCCGCAGGACGGCTCGCCCCTTGACGAGCGGCGGCCGGGCACGGCCCTGATCGGAGGGACCTACTACCTGAGCGGCGCTCGCCCCCACCCCCTGTTCGAGAGCCTGCCCGACGTCGTACACCTCCCCGCGCGGATCGGCGCGGCGTCGACGGTGCGGACCGTCATCGAGCTGCTCGGTGCCGAGATGGATCGCGATCGACCCGGGCTGACCGCAGCACTCCCGGCCCTGCTGGACCTGCTGTTGCTCTACACCATGCGCAGCTGGTTCGAGAGCGCTGAGAACGTCGCCGGCTGGGCGCAGGCGCTGCGCGACCCGTCGATCAGCGCCGCCCTGACCGCGATCCAGGAGCGGCCCGCGGAGCCGTGGACGGTCGCGTCACTGGCCGGCGAGGCGGGGTTGTCGCGCGCCGCCTTCGCCCGGCGCTTTGCCGAGCTGGCCGGTCAACCGCCGCTGGCCTACCTCACGTGGTGGCGGATGACGCTGGCCGCCCGTCTGCTGCAGACCTCGGACGCCACCGTCGACGCGGTCGCCGGGCGCGTCGGCTACGGCTCGGAGTACGCGTTCTCCAAGGCGTTCAAGCGCGAGCTCGGCGTCCCGCCAGCCCGCTATCGGCGCGAGCAGCGCGCGGCCGCCGAGGCCGAGCGGGCCGCTCAGTGACCGCGCCGGACGACGACCACCCGCACCCGGCCGGTGAGGGCGGCCGGGAGCTTGAGCTTGGCCGAGGCGCCGCGGATGGTGACCTGGCGGGTGCACGGCGCCGGCGCGCTGCCGCGGGCGATGGTGGCGGTGCACACCCAGGCGCGCAGCGGGCCGTGGACCTTGGCCGCGCGGCGCACGGTGATGATGCGGGCGGCGCCAGCGGGCTTGCGGGCCGCGGCCGCAGTCGCATGGGCGATGAGCGCGTCGGCGGACTCGTCGCTGCCGGCGGTCAGCTGAGCCGTGGCCAGCGGGTCGCCGTCGGTGTTGCGCAGCACCGCCTGGCCGGCGGCCAGCACGGCCGACGCCGAGGCCGAGGAGGCCACCGGCCCGACGTACTGCGCTGACCACACCACCACGGTGCCGCCGGCGTTGGAGGCCGTCTCGCGCACGCGCAGGATGGCGCCGATGTCTGCGTTGGCGATGGTGTAGCTCGCGGAGGAGCTGATCGGGGAGCAGGCGTTGGTGCAGCGCATGATCTGGGTGACGTCGGTGGCGACGGCAGGCCCGGTGAACACTCCGTCGGTGACACTGAGCACGCCGCCGACGTAGCCGTTGTTGGCGCTGAGCACGGGCAGGTCGCGCCAGCGCGGCGCCGCGGGCAGGACCACGTCAGACGGCGTGGAGGTCGAGGCGACCGAGCCGTCGACGTTGCTGGCGGTGACCACCACCACGAGCGTGTGGCCGACATCGGCCGCGGTGGGCACGTAGCTGGACTGCGTGGCGCCGCTGATCGCCGCGCATGACGCGCCGGCGCTGTTGCAGCGCTGCCATACGGTGGTGTACGTGGAGGGCCCGGTGGCCTGCCAGGTGCCGTTGGTGACGGTGACCGGCACGCTCTGCTGCACACCCTGCGTGCTCAGCGCAGGACGGCCCGTCGCCGCCGGGGGCATCGCGGTGACGACGCCCGAGACAGTCGCCACGGCCGTGGTGGTCCCCGAGGTGTTGGTGGCACTGACCGCGATGGTGATCGTCGAGCCCTCGTCGACGTTGGTGAGCTGATAGGTCGGGTGGGT
>DATJTQ010000195.1:0-14364 GCA_035503355.1 Solirubrobacteraceae bacterium | reverse complement strand
GCCGAGACGGTGAGCTCACCCGGGGCGAAGGCCAGGCGCAGCGGCGCGTTCTTCTGCGCCAGCAGGCTGATCCGCCGCACCACGTCGGTGAACTCGCCGCCGGCCAGCCGCAGTTCGTGCTCAAACGTCTCGGGGAGCAGTTGGCGGTAGTTGGGGAACTGGCCGTCGATGAGCCGGCTGGACAGGACGACGCGCCCGAGCGTGAACAGGACCTGGTTTTGCCGGACGCTGATGCTCAGCGACTCGTCCTCGCCATGGCCGACCAGCCGCCCGAGCTCCTGGAGGGCCCGGGCCGGCACGTTGACCTCGAAGCCGGAGGACAGCGGGGATTCGAGCGTCGTCTCCTTCACGCTGAGGCGGTAGGAGTCCGTGGCCACCATGCGCAGCTCGCGCTCCGACGCCGAGACGAGGATGCCGGTGAGAACCGGACGCGTCTCATCGCGCGAGGCCGAGCCCGCCACCTTCTGGGCGGTCGACACGAAGGCCTGGGCAGGCACCTCCACGGCTGTCTCGGGCTCGGGCTCGGGGAAGGGCGGGAAGTCGTCGCCGCGGAGCGTCCGGATATGGAAGCGGGCGTTGCCGGACACGACCTCGACGTCCTGCTCGGCGGAGCGGAGCTCGAGCGTGACCGCAGCGGCGGGCAGCGAGCGCACGACATCGAGCATGAGGCGCGCGGGCAGGACGACCATACCCTCACGTGCGACCTCGGCCTCCAGGGGGACGCGCAGGCCGACGTCCATGTCGGTGGCCCGCAGCTCGCAGCCGTCCTGCTTGGCGGTGAGCTGGACGCCGGACAGCGCTTGGATCGCACTGCGCGTCGAGGCCACTCTGCTGACGGTCTGCAGCTGGGTGAGCAGCGCATCGCGCTCGAGTGAGATCTTCACGATGTATACCTCTGAAAGGAGTTAGAAGTCATAGAGGGAAGAGAAGCTGTGGAGAACTGCCGGATCTGCGGCAAATAGCGAGAAGATGACTGTTGAAGGCCGACAGGCAAGTCTGTCAACAGTCGCGGTCGGCTTGGCGGGCGGAGACGAGAGCTGACAGCGTGGCGATCTCATCAACAACCTGTTGATCGTTCTTGAGGCGCTCGGAGACTCGCTTGCAGGCGTGGACGACGGTGGCGTGATTGCGCCCGCCGAAGGCGCGGCCGATGGCCGGCAGCGAGGCTCCGGTGAGATCACGGGCCAGGTGGATGGCCACCTGCCGAGGCCAGGCGATGGCGCTGACGCGGCTGGAGGAGGTGAGCTCCTCCACCGAGAGCCGGAAGTGAGTGGCGACGATCGCCTGAACGTGGGCGATCGACGGGGGGCCGGATGAGCGGCGTGTGGGATACATGGCGTCCAGGACCTCGAGGGTGAGCGCCTGATCGATCGGTCGCTGGGTGAGCGAGTGAAAGGCGACCACGCGGATGAGGGCGCCTTCCAGAGCCCGGATGTTGTCGGAGACGCGGTCGGCGATGAGGTCGAGCACGGCGGGATCGGCCAGCGCGATGTGGTCCAGGGCCGCGCGCTTGCGCAGGATGGTGACCCGGGTGGCGTGGTCGGGGGGCTGGATGTCGGCCACGAGTCCGGCCTCGAAGCGCTCACGCAGGCGCTTCTCGATGCCCACCAGCGCACGGGGCAGGCGATCGCAGGTGAGGACGAGCTGCCGGCCGTTCTCATAGAGCGCGTTGAAGGTGTGGAAGAACTCCTCTTCGGTGCGCGCTTTGCTGGCCAGGAACTGGACGTCGTCGATGAGGAGGACGTCGGCGTCGCGGTAGGCGTGCTTGAAGGCGTCCAGCGACCTCGTGCTGAGGGCGCTGATGAAGTGGTTGGTGAACGCCTCGGCGGTGGTGTAGCGGACCGTGGTGCCGCCCCCGTAGTCGGCGACGTAGTTGCCGATGGCATGCAGGAGATGCGTCTTGCCGAGTCCCGGGGGCGCGTGGAGGAAGAGCGGGTTGTAGGCCTGGCCGGGGATCTCGGCCACGGCCAGGGCGGCGCCATGGGCGAGGCGGTTGCCCTCGCCGATGACGAACTGCTCGAAGCGGTACCGGGGGTTGAGCGCGATGCGGTCGGTGTCGGCTCCGGACCGCTCGGCCGGGGGGTCGTCGTGTCCGGTACCGGCCTCGGCGAACACGACACGGGCCTGGCCGCCCAGGATCTGGCGCACGCACCGTTCCAGCACAGGCCCGAAGCGCCCGGCCAGCCACTTCTGCGTGGCCTGAGGCGCACGAAGGAGGAGCACGTCGCCGTCGAAGGACTCCAGCTCGATCGGTGCCAACCAGATCTCGTACGCCGAGGTGCCGACCAGCCGTTGGAGCTCCGCTCGGATCTTGCGCCATGCGGACACGGCGTCTGGTTGAGCGGGCAGCGGCACGCAGCTCCTCCCGGGAGCGTTCGAAAACGATGGGCGAGGGCCCCGGTGAAATCACGCGGGGGTCGGCGAATATACCAACGGCCCTGGGGCCGTTCAGAGCTTCTGTGGGGTGTTGGCGCAAAGCGCGGAAAAAAGCTCTGCGAGGCTCGGAGGGAGCGCGGCAGGGCGCGCAAGCACACTCGCCGGACGACCCTCCGTGCGTGCGTATACTCCGACGTTCCTCCCGCTTCCGGGACCTCCTGAGATGAAACGTACTTACCAGCCAAAGAAGCGCAAGCGCGCTCGTACGCACGGCTTTCGCGCCCGCATGCAGACGCGCGCGGGGCGCCTGACGCTCAAGCGACGGCGCGCAAAGGGACGCAAGCGCCTGACGGTCTGATGTCCCGCGGGTGGGCGGGATCGGTGTCCGCGCATCGGCCGGGGCGAGGAAGGCTCTCGCGCAGCGCAGAGTTTGACCGGGTGTTCCGGCAGGGTCGATCCCATGCCGGCCGCGACCTCGTGCTCTACGTCTTTCCGCGCGGGGACGAGGACGCCGAGCCTCGCCTGGGGCTCTCGGTGTCGCGCAAGGTCGGTGGCGCCGTGGACCGCAACCGCGTGAAGCGTCTGCTGCGGGAGGCCTTCGCCCGGGAGAGCGAGAGGTTGCCCGCCGGCACCGACGCGGTGGTGATCGCTCGCCACGGAGCGAAGGAGCTCGCCGAGCGTGACGGGCTGGCCGGGATCCAGAGCGCTCTGGGCGAGCTGGTGGACAAGGTGCCCGGCGCCACCGTCGCCGAGGAGGCGCCGTCGCCCGCCGCCGAGACCCACGAGGCCGCGGCCGGATGATGACGCTGCGGCGCATCGCGATCCTGCCGATCCGGGCCTGGCAGCTGCTGCTCTCGCCCCTGTTCGGACCGCGGTGTCGGTACTACCCATCGTGCTCTGAGTACGCCGCACAGGCGATCGGGCGATACGGCATACTGCGCGGACTCGTCCTGGCCGGCTGGAGGCTCCTCCGGTGCAACCCGTGGAGCCCCGGGGGTTTTGATCCCGTCGAGGAGCAACGGCTGTTCAAGCCCCGAGCCGCCGCCCCGAGCGCCTGACCATGCTGCTCGTCACCGCCAACATCTTCCAGCCGCTGATCGACGTCTTCGAGTCGGTCCTGAAGTTCTTCCACAACAGCGTGGGGATCCCCTGGGGCTGGGCGATCGTGCTGCTCACCATCTGCGTGCGGGCGATCCTCGTGCCGCTGACCGTGCGACAGATCCGCTCGATGGCGCGTATGCAGCAGCTCGCGCCGCAGATGAAGGAGATCCAGACCAAGTACAAGGAGGACAAGCAGCGCCAGCAGCAGGAGATGATGAAGTTCTACAAGGAGAACAACGTCAACCCGTTGGCCTCCTGCCTCCCGCTCGCCGCGCAGCTCCCGGTCTTCATCTCGCTGTACTACATGCTGCGCCAGAGCCTGCGCCTGGACATCTGCCCCAAGTGGCAGATGGCCAACAACCACGGCGTTCTCAGCGCGGCACATACGGTGCCGTGCGGGACCCACGGCCAGGCGAGCTTCCTCTTCATCGGAGACATCACGGCCAAGGCGACCGGCGCCACGCTGGTGGTGCTGATTCTGCTCTACGTGGGCACACAGCTCGGCTCCAGCCTGATGATGTCCGGCGCGATGACCGACCGCACGCAGCGGCAGATCATGCTGTTCATGCCGCTGCTGTTCGTGATCTTCGTGATCCGCTTCCCGGCTGGTGTGCTGGTGTACTGGATCACCACCAACCTGTGGACGATCGGCCAGCAGTACGTCGTCAAACGGCGGATCGGTCCCCTGCGCCCGGCGACCGCGGGCGGCACACCACCCGCCGGTGGCGGGGGCGGCAGCGGTCCCTCGGGCGGCGGTGGACCGCCGAAGTCGAGCCCGAATGGGTCCGGCAGCTCAGGTGGTGGGCTGGGCAGTCTCATCCGCAAGCCCAAGGAGCCGGAGAAGGAGAAGGAGCCGGTCGGCGCGGGAGCGCGGTCCGGTGGCGGCACGCCACCCCGGCCGCCGCGCAAGAAGAAGAAACGCTCAGGTCGGCGGAGGTAGAGGATGTCCGGAACGTCAGAGGCCGCGGCCGAACGCGTGCGTGAGCTGATGGAGCGCATCGCCGACGCCTCCGGCGTCGAGGCGACGGTGGAAGTCCGCGACGATGCCGAGGGCCTGCACGCCGAGTTCGTGGGCGATGACCTCGGCCTCCTCATCGGCCATCACGGGCAGACGATCGACGCCATCCAGCACCTGGCCTACCGCATCGCGGGCCGCGGCGATGGCGAGCGCGTCTCGGTGCTGGTCGACGCGGCGGGATATCGCGAGCGCCGGGCGGTCGCGCTGCGCGCCACCGCTGACCAGGCCGCCCAGCAGGCCCTCACCGGCCGCCGGGCCGTGGCGCTGGACGCGATGAGCGCCCTCGAGCGCAAGGTGATCCACGAGCACCTCAAGGATCGCCACGACGTCGAGACCTACAGCGAGGGCCAGGAGCCGTCGCGGTATCTCGTGGTCGCCCCGCTCGTCGACTGATCGGCGTCCGGGGGCGCTCGTCCCCCGGGGGCGTTTCACGTTTTTCTTGACGGTGAAACACGCTTGGCGGTAGAACTCTGCCCGGTGGCCGAGCAGCTCTCTGACTTTGATCGCGGCTTTCTCGTTGGCCTCCTCGTCGGAGAGGGGTCCTTCGGGGGCGACGGGCGCCAGCCCCAGGTGGTGCTGCGCATGCACACCCGGCACGAGGCGATCTTCCGCTGGCTTCAGGAGCGGTTTCCGAACTGCCGGCTCTACGGGCCCTACCACCACGGTGGCCGGTCCTACTACCAGTGGATGGCGCGCGGACGGGCTCTGGTTCAGGACCTGCTGCCGATCCTGGAGGCTGAGGATCTGGCCACGCTCGACGGCCACGCCGCGGAACGCTTTGACGCGATGCGCGAGAACTATGCCTCCTTCATCGAGCGCGAGCGGACACGCTGACCTCGCTGTCCGCCATCGCCGCGCCGTATGCGCTGACCGAGGCACAGGTGCGCCAAATCGGGGTGCTGCTCGAACGTGTCGCCGATGACCCCGAGGCGCCGACCACCGTCACCGGCCGCACCGCCATCCTGCGCGACCACCTTGCGGACTCTCTGGTCGCGCTCGAGCTCCCGGAGGTCCGCGCGGCCACGGTGATCGCGGACCTGGGGTCGGGCGCGGGCTTCCCGGGCCTGCCACTGGCCGTCGCCCTCCCGACCGCGCTGGTGAACTGCGTGGAGAGCAACGGGCGCAAATGCGCGTTCATCACCGCGGCGATCGAGGCGTGCGGGCTGGCCAACGCGGTGGCGGTGCATGCGCGCGCCGAGGAGTGGCTCGCCGGCCTCGTGGCCTGTGACCTGGTGAGCGCGCGAGCGCTGGCCCCGCTGGCGGTGGTGGCCGAGTACGCCGCTCCGCTGCTCTCGGTTGGCGGAACGCTGGTGGCGTGGCGCGGCCGGCGAGACCCCGAGGACGAGGCCGCCGGCGCCCGGGCCGCCGGTGAGCTCGGGCTTGAGCCCGTCAGCGTGGTGCGGGTTGAGCCCTATCCGGGCGCGCTGCATCGCCACCTGCACCTCATGCGCAAGGTCGCCCCGACGCCTGATCGGTTTCCGCGTCGCCCGGGCATGGCCCGCAAGCGCCCGTTGGGCGGGGCGTCTGACCGCCCACGGCGCTAGCTTGGTCTGGGCAATGGGGACCGTCTACGCGATCGCAAACCAGAAGGGCGGGGTCGGTAAGACCACGACCGCCGTCAACCTTGCCGCGTGCATCGCTGAGGCGGGCTACGCGTCGTTGCTCATCGACATGGACCCGCAGTCCAACGCGACGCTTGGTCTGGGCATCGATAAGCACATCACCCCCACCGTGTACGACGCGCTGCTGGATGGTGTGCCGCTCGCCGACGCGGTGGTGGCCTCAGACATCCCCAATCTCGGCGTTGTGCCGGCGGGCCCGGACCTGGCCGGTGCCAACGTGGAGTTGCCGCGGATGGCGGGGTCCGAGGGCCGGCTGCGCGAAGCGCTGGCGCCGATCCGTGACCGGTACGCCTTCGTGCTGCTGGATTGCCCGCCGTCGCTGGGCCCGTTGACCGTCAACGCCCTGGTCGCGGCCGATCGCGTCATCGTCCCGGTCCAGTCGGAGTACTTCGCGCTCGAGGGCCTGGCTGGGCTCCTGGACACCTTGTCGCTGGTGCAACGCGAGCTCAACCCGAGGCTGACGGTTGCCGGGATGCTGCTCACCATGCACGACAACCGCACGCGCCTGGCCCAGGACGTCGAGACCGAGGTCCGCCAGCATTTCCCGGAGCTCGTCTTCCAGACCGTCATCCCCCGCAACGTCCGGGTGGGCGAGGCTCCCAGCTTCGGCAAGCCGGTGATCCACTATGACCCCCACTGCGCCGGTGCCGACGCCTACTTCGAGTTGGCCAAGGAGGTCGCCGCCCGTGGGTGAGTCGAGGTCCCTCAATGGCTGAGCGCCAGCGCGGCATGGGCCGCGGCCTGTCGGCGATCCTCTCCGTCGCGCCGCGCGAGGAGGCCGAGGAGCTGCGCCAGCTCCCGGTCGAGCTCATCTCGGCCAATCCGCACCAGCCCCGCGACACCTTCGACGAAGCAGCGCTCGTCGCCCTGGCCGAGTCGATCAAGGCCCGGGGTGTGCTGCAGCCCGTGCTCGTGCGGCCCCTCCCCGGGGGCACCTATGAGCTCATCGCCGGCGAGCGGCGCTGGCGAGCGGCGCAGCTGGCCGAGCTCGAGACGGTCCCGGCCATCGTCCGCCATCACGACGACGCGGCGTCGCTGGAGGTGGCCCTCATCGAGAACATGGCTCGTGAGGACCTCAACCCCGTCGAGGAGGCGCGCGCGTGCGCGGCCTTGACCGAGGAGCTGGGTCTCTCGCGTGAGGAGGTCGGCCGGCGGGTCGGGCGCAGCCGGGTCGCGGTATCCAACCTCATCCGGCTGCTGGACCTGCCCGACGAGACGCTGGAGGCCATCCAGGCCGGCGACCTCAGCGAGGGCCACGGCCGTGCGCTGCTGCTCGCTTCTGACCACGGCGACCGGCGCCGCCTCGGTCGCGCCGCAGCGCAGAACGGCTGGTCGGTGCGCGAGACCGAGCAGCGCGCCCGCGGCGTCCGGTCAGCCAACGGCGACGCCGACGCGTCCGGTGGCCGGGCCCGTCGCCGCCCGCGCGGCCTGCATCCCGATCAGGAAGCCGCCATCGCTCAGATCGGCGACACCTTCGAGGCTGCCCTCGGGCGCGAGGTGACGGTCTCAGCCTCAGGTGCAGGCTTCCGCGCGCAGCTCACCTTCGAGAGCGCCGAGGAGGCTTTGGAGCTTGCCCGCAGGCTGAAGCTCCGTGGACCTGCCTCAAGTAAGTCGTGAGCCTGTCTGATATTTGATCAACATGGCCGCGGTGGTTGGAGTTCCGGCTGGTGGGTGCCGGGTTCGGGCAGCGCCCGGGAACGTCGGTGATCCCGGCCCCCGGCCACGATTGGCCGCGCCGCCCGCACGCCGTTAGAATCGCCTGCGGACGGGCGATTAGCTCAGTCGGTTAGAGCGCTTCTCTGATAAGGAAGAGGTCCCAGGTTCGAGTCCTGGATCGCCCATTTAGTGCCGCGGATCTAGCAGGAGCCGAGAGGCGGCTGGGACGTTCCAGCCGTCGAGGCCTGTCCCGAGCTGCTGCCCCGCCCCAACGTCATCCGAAGGTGCGTCAGCGTTCGGCGCTGGCGGGCAACGCTCGAATCGCCTTGGCCAGCCGGGTGCCGATGTAGCGGTACCCAGCGAGGTTCGGATGGTTTTCGGCCCCGATGAAGAGATCGGCGTTCCCGCCGTCGTGCGCCGGTTTCAATGTCGAGCCGGTGCCAGTGATCCAGGTCTCCGGATCGATGAAAGCGCCTCCTTCCGCCGTCACTGCGTCGCGGATGATGTCGGCGTACGCGTCGTAACCGGACCAGGTCATTCCTGTGTACTTCCAGGGACCTACCGCGATCAATCTCACGTGGGGAAGCGCCCGGCGCACGCGGACGAAGAAGTGCTGGACAGCTGTCCGGAAGGCGGGAAGTGGCTCGGCGAAGTCGTTCGTTCCACCCGCGACAATGAGATTTGCCGGACGCCAGCGCAGCACGTCGCTCTGCAGGCGCTGACCCCAAGTGATGTGCGCCGCCCCCGGGTTCACGTAGCCCGTGCCGCCGATCCCAGACGCCCACGCATCGCCAAGGCCGAGCTCGCTTGAGGTCCACTGCACATAACCCAGGAAGGGCGCGGACAGCGGAATGCCGGCGGTCCACGAGTCGCCGAAGAAAATCGTTCGGGGACCCAGCCGCAATTGGGGATCGACTAGGTGCCCGGTCCGGGGAACCACGGCGCCGTCGAAGGTGCTGCCGTAGCCCGTCATCTGAATGATGACCGTGCGCCGGCGAGCGTTCGGAAAGCGAATCGTGACGTCGCAGGTCTGCCAATGCTTGTTGGGCAGGTACCTGACAGTCGAGGCGGACCCACTGATCCGAAAGCGCACCGCGTAGCGGGCCCCACCGCCGATGCGGACCGTCAGCTTGTCGCTTGTTGTCCCGGTCGCGACCGACCAGGTGTCCGCACCCAGCCCGTGGACACCGTACGCGGTCCAGGCCCAGCGGCCATATTTGGCCTCACGGCCGGTGAGGGGCCCGGCACCGGCGTCGAAGTATCGGAACACGTGGTTCCCGGGAAGAGCGATCGGCTTCCCGTCACCGGACGGTCGGATTGTGATCGGGTACCGCAGGGGCGGAGCCGAATTCCAGGCTCGTACCGACGGGATGCCGCCGAGCTCATCGGCGCGTGCCGCGCTTGCGACCAAACCGGAGAGGCAGACGACAAGGACGGCGGCCAGAAATCCGCGCGGCAGACAAACGCTTGCCATTTAACGCTTTTATAGCGATTTGCCCGATGGCGCGAAGCGTCGGGCGCGCATTATGTTCGGACCATGACTGAGAGCCCGAGGTCTGCGCCAGCCTGTACGTCCCGGACGTGCGCGCGTTCTTTAACCGCTGACAGACCAGCGCGCCCTCGCCGTTCACCACCATTCATCGCGAGTGCGCTATGGCCATGAGCTTGCCTTTGGACGACGCATTTCGATAAGGCCGTGGGGTTTCTCTCTGCCCATAGCTCTGAGCAGAAACCCGGGGCGGCGATCGTTAGAAGCGATCCACGGTCCGGCGTGATCGTGATGTGGCCCCGGCCGAGGACGTCTCGGGCGCTGCCGATCTCTGATAAGGAAGAGGTCCCAGGTTCGAGTCCTGGATCGCCCATCAGGAGCGGGCGTGCGCGTGGAGGCCACGTCGGCGTTAACGCAACGCCCGCCCAACGCCAACGCAAATCCAACCATCCCGGAGACGCGGTTCTGGGACAGTCCCGTGCCCAGGACCATGGGGGCACGGAACGCGACCTTGCCGCGTCGGATGGCGGCACTTGTGGGCATCTGCGTGGCGCTGACGATCAGCGCTGCGGCCGCCATCCTGCCTGCCCGGGCGTCCGCGGCCACGGTCGACTTCTACGCCTTCGCGTCCACGCCGGACTCGAGTTCGTTCAGCGCCAACGACAACTGCATGAGCACGTCCGATGCCTGCAACGTCCGGGCGGCCATCAACTACGCATCGTCCTACGCCATCGGCAACCCGGCCGACTCCGAGGAGGTCATCCTGGCGCCGGGCACGTACACCCTGACCCAGGGCTTCCTCCAGATGCCCACCCTGACCCTCGAGGGACAGGGGGCGCGAGCCTCGGACACGGTCATCGACGGCACGGGTGGGGGCAACCCGGTGCTGGAGATCACGGATTTCTCCGGAGGCGGCACTCCGGCCGTGGTGAGCGACCTGGAGATCACCGGCGGCGACGCCTCGGGCTCCAGCGTGCCCGCCGACGAAGGGGGCGGGGTGCAGGTGTCTTCCTCCACCACCGCCGACCTGCGCGACGACATCATCACCGGCAATACCGCCCCGACCGGCGCGGCCGGCATCTACAACGAGGGGACGCTCAATCTCAGCGACAGCACGGTCGAAGACAACACCGTCGTCGGATCGAGCGGCGCCGGGATCGGCGCGGGCATCCTCAACGACGGCGGCACGGCGATCCTGGTCGACGACACGATCGCCCGCAACACCATCTCGGGCGGCACGGACGCGGTGGGCGCCGGGGCGTACTCCGACGGGGGCGGCACGCTCAAGATCACCGACTCGACGATCGCCGGCAACACCGACCCGAGCGGAGACGACGGGGCCGCGGTGTTCGTGACCGGAGGCGGGAGCAACATCTTGGGCAACGACATCGTCGCCTTCGATTCGCCCGCCGCGTGCGCGACCGGGACCTCGACGACGATCACCGACGAGGGCGGCAATGACCTCTACGGCGCCACCGGCTGCCCGCTCGTGGGCTCCGACGTCAGCGGCAACCCTAACCTCGCCAATGACGCACCCACGGTGCCCGCCAACGAGGGCGGGCCCACGCCGACGCTGTCGATCAACTCGACCAGCGCCGCCATCGGCGCCGGCCTCACGAGCATCTGCCCCGGTGAGGACCAGCGCGGCGCGTCCCAGCCCACGCACTGCGCCGCCGGCGCCTACCAGGAGGGCTCGAACCCTCCGGCGATCGTCACGTACTCGGTCACACCGTCTGGCTCCGGGACGGTCGCCGCGACCACTGACGGCAACACGTGCACCGCCACCGACTGCACCGCGGGCAGCTCCGGCAACATGACGCTCACGGCGACGCCGGCCGGCGGCAAGCAGTTCGTCCAGTGGGTCAACGGGATGTGCGCCGGGCAAGGGGCCACCTGCAGCCTCACCGGCCTCACCCACGACACGAGCGAGGAGGCGCAGTTCGGCGCGGGCGGGATCACCGTCACCGGCCAGAGTGCCACCGCGGGGACGGTGATCCAAGCGAGCTCCACCAGCCCGAGCGCCCAGTGCTCGGGGGCGACGTGCACGGCGCCGGCGGGAGCCAATGTCAGCCTCACCGTCGAGCCCAACCGGAGCGTGCAGTTCACCGGCTGGGCTCCGGGAGGAACCTGCGCGGGTCAGTCCAACCCATGCGTGCTCCCCGATGTCCAGTCCAGCGAGATCGACACCGCCGACATGGAGCTCGGGCCCCCGCCGACACCGCCGGGAACCCTGGCGATGTACGTCAGCACCAACGGCAATGACGCCAACCCTGGCACCGCCAGCCAGCCGGTGGCCACCATCGCCGGCGCGATCGCCGCCGCCGCCAGCCGCGGGGAGCCTCTGTCGCAGATCCTCATGGCCAACGGGTCCTATCCGCCGGCGGTGATCTCCAACTACTCGGCCCTCTCGATCTACGGCGACCTCGACCCGTCCAATGGGTGGGCCCCGATCGCCAACGACACCGACCCCACGACGATCAACGGTGAGCGACAGGAGTCGGGGCTGTTGGTCACCAAGAGCGGCAACATCCTGGTCCAGCAGCTCACCGTGGAAGCCAGCCCGATCCCCGGCCAAGGCGGTGACTCCAGTTATGGGGTGCGCGCGATCGACGGCTCCATCGTCACGCTGGCCGACGTACGGTCGATCGTCGGCCCAGGTAACGCAGGCACCGCGGGTGCCACCGGCGGCGCCGGCGGTGCGGGGACGGCCGGCGGTCCCGGGGGGGCCGGCGACACGCCCGCCGACGTCCGCAACGAGGAGGTCCAGCTCAACTTCGGCGGCGTCTGGTCCGGCGTCCCCGGGTGCCCGGGCATCGATCAGCCCGGCAACGGAAGTGGGATCGACGACACGGACGGGATTCTCTATGTGGCGGACGGGCTGTGCAGCCCGGGCCCGAACGGCGGCCCCGGCCCCGGTGACGGGGGTCCGGGCGGTGGCGGCGGCTGGGGCGGGGACGGCCAGTACCCCGGTCCGTGGGCCGAGTCCGGCTCGAGTGCCGACGATGTGGCCAACGGCGCCGCCGGCGGGGCCGCGGGCGGCTACGCCATGGGCAAGAGCACCTGGTGCTGCCAGGACGGCGAGCCGGGCCAGCCCGGGTCGGCGGGTGCGTCGGGGACCGCGGGCCAGGTTGGGGCCAACGAGACCGCCGGGGGCTTTGTCGGCACCTACAACCCGGGCGCTGCTGGGGCGGGCGGCAGCGGCACCGATGGTGGCGGTGGTGGCGGTGGCGGTGGCGGCTCCGGTGACTTCGATGACCTCAACGACGGTGGCGGTGACGGAGGCGGCGGTGGTGGGGCCGGTGGATTTGGCGGCGGCGGCGGCACGGGCGGTCAGGGCGGCGGCGGTTCCTTCGCCCTGTACGTCAGCGCCTCGTCGGCGACCGTGGAGTACGGATCCCTGCTGGAGGCGGCCAACGGCGGCAACGGCGGGAGTGGCGGCGCGGGCGGCAACGGCGGCGCCGGAGGAGCGGGCGGCAAGGGCTCCTCGTACGCCTCCAAGACAGTCGGCGCGGGCGGTAACGGCGGCGGCGGCGGCGGTGGCGGCCCCGGCGGTGGCGGTGGTGGTGGGGCCGGCGGCCCCAGCTATGCCGCCTACGGAGCGGGTCAGTCGACGATCTCCGTCTCCACCGATACCCAGGAGATCGCGGGTGTACCGGGCGCGGGCGGCTCCCCGGGCAGCGGCGGCGGCAAGCCGGCGCCGAGCGGTGGTGGCGGCCCCTCCGCGCCGTGCAGCGCCAACTGCTCGGTGAGCACCACGCTCCCCGTCCAGGTGCCGATCGTGCTCTCCACGAACGGGCCCACGGTGTCGGTCCCGGTCGAGTGTGAGTTCCGTTGCAGCGGGACGCTCACCCTGAACGTCAGCGGCTCCTCGCTGAAGATCACTCCCAAGCTGGCGCTGGAGAGCCGGGGGCGCACCGTCACCATCGGTCACGCCGCCTTCAGCCTGCCCGCCGGAAGGCGGCGGACGCTGCACGTCACCCTGAGCGCCGCCGCGCGCAAGCGGCTCAAGACCCCGGCGCACAGCCTGCAGGTGACGGCCGTCACCAAGGTCCGCTTCGGCTCGGGCGAGCACAAGACCTACACCACGTCGATGACGCTCACGCACCTGCGCTCCGTGAAGGGGCATCCGGTGCACCGCCCGAAGCACTAGCGAGTCCTGGATCGCCCACTATCGACTCCCCGGGGCGGTGAAGTCGACGAGTTGCTCGGCCGCCTGGCCGGCGGCGGCCAGGAGCTCTGAGGTGTCGTTGCCCTGCCCCTGACCCAGGACGACGCCCGCCTCCGTCACCCGGCGCCCCCCGACCGCCACCTCCGTGAAGAACGAGAGGCATCCGCCGGCTGCGGAGTCTGACCCGGTCTTGCCGGCGTAGCCGTCGGCGATGAGCGGGTTGTAGTTGGTGAGCGTGCCGGCGACAGGGAGGGTGACGCTGGGCATGGCGACGATCTCGCGAAAGACCCGGAACCGCATCGCCCGGCGCAGGACGCGGAGCTGGTCGGCGGCGGTGGAGACCGTGCCGCGGTCAAAGCCGCTCGGGTCCGTGTAGTCCGTGTGGCTCATCCCGAGGGCCCGCGCCTCGGCGTTCATCTCGTCCACAAACGCCGACTGGCTGCCGGCCACCTGCGTCGCGAGCATCTGGGCAATGTTGTTCCCGGAGGGGATCAGCAGCGCCTCGAGCAACTGGCGCTCGGTCAACTCCTCGCCGGCCTGCACGGCGACGACGGACTGGCCCTCCCTCGCGTCCGCCGCCACTGCCTCGGCTGCGTCACCGGACACAGTGACCGTGAAACCCTCGGCGGACCCCGCCAGGGGGTGGTGCGTGAGCGTCAGATATGCGGTCATCACCTTGGCCAGGCTGGCGATCGGCACCGGCGTTTCGTGGGGGCTGGCCGCCGCCCGGCCGTCGCCGCGCACCAGCGCGGCCTGCCCCTGCTCTGGCCAGCTCACCGCCGGCGGGACAGCGCGACTGCGGCCCACCGCCGACGGTGGCCGCCGGTCCAACGCGTGCCGCGCGCCCGCGAAGGCCACGTGAGCGAGAAACAGCCCGGCCACCGCGGCGAGCAGCAGCCGGCGCCGCCGCGCGGGGGCGGATGGGCGAGAGCGG
>DATJTQ010000194.1:0-6548 GCA_035503355.1 Solirubrobacteraceae bacterium | reverse complement strand
CATCGTCATCGATCCGTCGGAGAAGGCGCTGGCGCTCGCCGGTGAGATGGGCGCCGATCACACCGTCCAGGTCGACGGCGGCCACGTCGACACGGTCAAGGAGATGACCGACGGGATGGGCGCTGAGGCGATCATCGACTTCGTGGGGGAGAAGGGCGCCATCCAGGACGGGATCGACATGGTCCAGGACGGCGGCTTCTACTACGTCATCGGCTACGGGGAGAACATCGACATCCCCACCATCGACGTCATCAGCCGCGAGATCTCCTTCATCGGCAACCTCGTCGGCACCTACAAGGACCTGGTCGACCTGATGACCCTGACCGCGCAGGGCAAGGTCACGCTGCACACCACCACCTATCCGCTCGACGCCATCAACGACGCCATGGCCGACCTCGACGGCGGGCGTCTGCAGGGTCGCGGCATCCTCATCCCCGCCTAGCGCCTAGGAGGCAATCGCATGGGCAAGGTCCTCTACTTCAACCACGAGGCCCGCCGGCTGCTGGCCGACGGCGTCGACGAGCTGGCCAACACGGTCCGCGTGACCCTCGGGCCCAAGGGGCGCAACGTCGTGCTGGAGCGGTTGACCGGTGCGCCCATCATCACCAACGACGGGGTCTCCATCGCGCGCGAGATCGAGCTCTCCAATCCGCTGAAGAACATGGGCGCCCAGCTCGTCCGCGAGGTGGCCAACAAGACCTCCGACCTCACCGGCGACGGCACCACCACGGCCACGCTGCTGGCCCAGGCGATCGTGCGCGAGGGGATGAAGGCGCTGGAGGAGGGGGCCAACCCCATGCTGCTGCGCCGGGGCATCGAGGACGCGACCGAGCTGGTGGTGGCCGAACTGCGCCGCGGGGCCCGCGACGTGACCGGCCGTGACGACCTCATGCACGTCGCCACCATCGCCGCCAAGGAGGATGAGCGGATCGGCGGGGCCGTCGCCCAGGCCCTCGATCGCGTCGGGCCCGAGGGCGTGGTCACCATCGAGGAGGCGGAGCTGCCCGGGATCGAGGTCGAGTTCGTCGAGGGCATGCACGTCGAGAACGGCCACTTCAGCCCCTACCTCATCCAGGACACGCAGCGGATGGAGTCGGTGTTCGAGAACCCCTACATCCTGCTCACCAACAAGCCCATCGTCCACATCCAGGACCTCATGCCCACGTTGGACGCGGTGATGAAATCCCCGCGGCCGCTGCTCATCTTCGCCGAGAAGGTGGAGGGCGCGGCGCTGGGGCTGCTGGTCCAGAACAACCAGCACGGGACGCTGAAGGCTATGGCCGTTCGCGCCCCCGGCTTCGGCCATCGCCGGATCGCCCACCTTCACGACCTGGCGGCGTTCACCGGCGGACAGGTCATTGCCGAGGACGCGGGCCTCACCCTCCAGCACGTCAAGCCCGAGACCTTCGGGTCGGCGCGGCGCGTGGTCATCACCGAGGACTCGACGGTGCTGGTGGAGGGCGGGGGGACCGCGGAGCAGGTCGAGGCCCGGCTGGCGCAGATCCGCGTCGAGCTCGAACGGGCCACCCAGGACACCGATATCGAGGTCCTGCGCGAGCGGTTGGCCAAGCTGTCGAGCAGCCTGGCGGTCATCCACGTCGGCGCCGCCACCGGCCCCGAGCTCAAGGAGAAGCTGCGCCGGTGCGAAGGCGCCCTGTCGGCCACCCGGGCCGCGGTCAGCGAGGGGATCGTCGCCGGCGGCGGCACCGCCCTGCTGCGCACCGAGACCGCGCTCGACGACACCGGCCTGGCCGGCGACTACCTGCGCGGCGCGGAGGTGATCCGCTCCGTCCTGTCCGAACCCCTGTACTGGGTGTCCACCAATGCGGGCTACGAGGGGCGCGCGGTGGTCGATCAGGTGCGCACCATGCCCCCGGGCCACGGGCTCAACGGCCTCACCGGTGAGTTCGGCGACCTGTTCGAGGACGGCGTCATCGACCCGCTCCGCGTCACCCGGCTCACCATCGAGCATGCCGCGTCCGTGGCGGCGCTGATGCTGACCACCGAGGCGCTCGTCGCCGAGGAGCTCATCGCCCAGCCGGGCGCCGTGATCGCCCCCGGTTTCGGGGATCTGGCCGAGGGTCTGGCGCGCCCGTCCTCGCCGGTGTAGGGATTCTGACCGCGGTGGGAGTGTGACGGACCGCACATATCGCTAAGCTCCCGGGCATCAGTCCACCCTTCGGGGTGGATGGAAGGCGCTCGAGGAGGAGCAACCCGATGCTGCTGCGCCGCGGCGTCGAGGACGCGACAGGCACGTCGTGTCTCCGCTGCGGCGCGGCGCGCGGGTCAGAGGACCGGCGCGTCGCGCGGCATCTCGACCAGGCTCGACGGATCGAGCTCCATGAAGGCACTCACCACGGCCGGGTCGAACTGCCGTCCTTGCAGGGAGCGGATCTCCGACATCGTGGACTCGATGCTCCACGCCTGCTTGTAGGGCCGCGGATGGGTGAGGGCGTCGAAGACGTCGGCCAGCGCGACGATCCGTCCCGTGATGGGGATGTCGTCGGCGATGAGCCCGTTGGGATACCCCGCGCCGTCCCATCGCTCGTGGTGGGTGAGGGCGATCTGCTCGGCGGGCGCCATCAGCGGGGAGTGCCCGCCGCCGAGGATCGCCGCGCCCGTCGTGGTGTGGGTCTTCAGCTTCTCGAACTCGTGCTCGGCCAGCTTGTGGGGCTTGAGCAGGATCGAGTCGGGGATGGCGAGCTTGCCGACGTCGTGGAGCTCCGCGGCCTGGCCGATCAGCGACGCCTGGCCCTCGTCCATGCCCAGTACGCGCGCCACCGCCATCGCGGTGCGCCCGACGCGCTGGGGATGCTGGTGGCTGCCGTCGTCGCGGTACTCGGCGGCGACGGCCAGGCGCATGAGGCTCTCGCGTCGCGCTGCCTCGAGCTCGCCGAGCATGCGCACGTTCTCCATCGCCACCGCGGTGGAGTCGGCCAGCGCCTGCAGCAGCATCACTTCGCGGTCGGAGGGCTCGTGGTGGTCGGCCCAGTAGTTGCCGATCGCCCCGATCGGGTCGAGCGTACGGATGGGCACCATCACGAGGCTCTTGACGAAGGTCGGGCGGTAGGCGTCGGCGGGGATCCGGTCGTCGGCGTAGATGTCGGGAAGCACCGCCGGCCCGCGGTTGAGCATGACCCAGCCGCTGATGCACGCGCTCATGGGGAAGCGCTGGCCCTTCCACAGCGGCGCGATCGCGTCCTCGTCGGCGTAATGGCACAGGTCGCCGTCGCGCAGGACGAAGGTCGCGCCGTCGGCGCCGGTGAGCCGTCGCGCGGTGTGGCGGACGATGGCCTGGATCTCCTTGACCGAGCGGGCCAGGGAGAGCTGCTGGATGGTCTCGATCAGCTCACCGGCCTCCCCCAGTGCGTGCATGGGGGTGAAGCTGATGAGCGAGGAGCCATCCTGGCCGGGGAGGGGCGGGAGAACGGTCGTCGACACGGCTGGTTCGATGCTTCCCATCACCCCTCTTGCCTGTCAGGAAAACGGCATATTGCACTGGTTCTGCGCGCAAGGGCTCAGCGTTCCCCTGCGCCAATGCACGATCTCGCGCGGTCGGCGCGGTGTGAGCGCATCGTCACACCGGGATAACACCGCGTCCACCGCCGCCACATACGTTCCCGGCCGGGAGTCAGGCCTCGTAACGACAAACGGAGGAAACGTGATGCCAGCGGGAGGACTCATGGGCCAGGAGCGCCGTGCCGGGCGCCGCCTGATCTTGATGTGGGCGACGGTCGCGGTAACGGCCGGCTGCCTGGTGCTGCTGCTCGTCGGGACGGGAAGTGGCCGGGCGGCTCAGCGACACAAGACCCGTCACATCCCCAACGGGCCCCAGGCCAACAACGACACCTATGCCACCGCCAACGTCGGCACCCTCGCCGAGCACTCGCGGCAGGGCGTGCTGGCCAACGACGGCGGTGGGCCGCTGCAGATGATCAGCCACACCGACCCGACGCACGGGTCGCTGACGCTCAAGCCCGACGGGGCCTTCGAGTACGTGCCCCAGAACGGCTTCACCGGTACCGACACCTTCACCTACACCGTCGCCAACGCGGTGCACCTGTTCAGCACCCACCTTCCGTCGCTGGGCACCTTCGGCGGCGTCTCGCTGTCGGGCGGCGGCTACGGCTCGTCGCTGTACCCGGTGCCGGGCCACCCCGACGAGTTCTACGGCCTCGAGGATCGCGGCCCCAACGTCAGCCCGGCGGCGCCGCCGAACACCGACGTCCTGCCGATCCCGTCCTTTGACCCGGCCATCGGCGAGTTCCGCTTCGAGTCAGATGGCCGCGCGGTGATGGTGCGCAAGATCAAGCTGCGCGACGCTCAGGGCCACCCGTTCTCGGGCCTGGTCAACTCCCAGAACCCCACCGGTGAGCAGATCGAGGATCTGGCCGGCAACGTCCTGGCCCAGGACCCCGACGGCTATGACTCCGAGGGCCTGGTGGCGCTGCCCGACGGGACCTTCTGGGTCTCGGACGAGTACGGGCCGTTCATCACGCACTTCAACTCGCGCGGCGATGAGATCGGGCGGCTGTCGCCGCTGAACGGCTCGCTGCCGCACGAGCTCCTCAACCGGGTGCCCAACCGCGGCATGGAGGGCCTGACCATCACGCCCGACGGCAAGACCCTGGTGGGCATGATGCAGTCCTCGCTGCAGCAGCCCGACCTGCAAGGCTCCAACGCCAAGAGCCTGACCCCGCTGCGGATCGTGACGTACGGGCTCCGCACCCACCAGCTGCATGAGTACCTCTACCTGCTGCATGACCCCAAGACCAACGGCACCGCCGTGTCGGAGCTGACCGCGCTGTCCAATTCGACCTTCCTGGTCGATGAGCGCGACGGGAACTTCCCCGCCGCCGGCGGCTTCAAGAAGCTGTTTGAGATCAACCTGGCGGGCGCGACCGACGTCGGTCCCTCTTCGCACGTTCCGGGTGCGGTGTATGACGGAAGCGGCGAGGGCCTGCTGGTCGGCGGCAAGTCGATCGAGCTGCTCACCAAGGGTCTTGACACCGCCGACTCGCAGGCCGCTCTTGCCGCGGCCGGCATCAAGACCGTGTCCTCGACGCTGTACCTCGACATGGACTCGCTGCTGCTCTCGCTCGACTCGCAGGGCCGGTTCTACTCCCACGACAAGATCGAGGGGGTCGCGGCGCTCGACGGCGGGCACGAGATCGTGATCTCCAACGACAGCGACTTCGGGATCTCCGGCGTCACCAACGCCGCCCCGCCGTGGCAGCTGCAGGCGAAGATCAGCCCGGCCACCGGGCAGCAGGACGACGGCGAGTACCTGGAGATTGATCCCGACAAGCTGGCGTCGGCCGCCAGCTCCACGCCGTCGGCGGCGCAGACCAGCACCGCCACGGTGACTATCCACGTCAGGGCGGGTTAGCCATGTTCCGTACGACGTTCCGCCACCGCGCCGCCGCCAGGCTCCTGGGCCTGGCCGCGGTGCTGGCCGCCTGCCTGACGGCCGGGGCGGCCGCGGGCGCCTCCACGGCGCTTGCCTACACCCCGCCCCCGGTCAAGCACGTGTGGCTGATCGACATGGAGAACGAGTCGTTCGGCTACACCTTCGGCGCCAGCGGCCACAGGTTCGCGCCCTATCTGACCAAGACGCTGGTCTCTGAGGGCGCGATGCTGCCCAACTACTACGGCATCGGCCACGACAGCCTCGACAACTACATCGCGGAGATCTCGGGCCAGTCGGGCAACTACGAGCTCAACGAGGACTGCGGGACCTTCAGCCCGTTCGTCCAGTTCGGCGGTGAGAACTTCGACAAGTTCACCCCGCTGGGGCAGCTCTCGGGCGAGGGCTGCGTGTTCCCGTCGTATGTGAACACGATCGCGGGGCAGCTTTCGGCCAAGGGGCTGTCATGGCGCGAGTATGCCCAGGACATGGGCAACAACCCGCACCGCGACGGGACCGTGATGACCAAGGACGGGCCGGCGTGCGGTCACCCGAAGCTGGGGGGGACCGACTTCACCGACTCGACCGGGCCCAAGAACGACAGCTATGCCACCCGCCACAACCCGTTCATGTATTTCGAGTCGATCATCTCGCGTCGGGGGTACTGCGACTCCCATGTCGTGTCCCTGTCGCCGCTGGCGGGCGACCTGCGCAGCGAGGGCTCGACGCCCAACTACTCGTTCGTCACGCCCAACACGTGCTTTGACGGCCACGACTGGCCCAAGTGCCAGGACGGGACGCCGGGGCGGCTGCCGCGGGTGGACGAGTTCTTGAAGGAATGGATCCCGCGGATCATGGCCTCGCCGGCCTACAAGGACAACGGCCTGATCATGATCACCTTCGACGAGTCCGGAGACGACTCCGACGCGGGCGCCTGCTGCGGAGAGGTCGACGGGCTGGGCTTCGATGACCCGTCGCACCCCAACATGAACGAGGTCGGGCTCTACGGCCCGGGCGGCGGTCGCGTGGGCGCGATCCTGTTGTCGAAGTTCATCAAGGCCGGCACGGTGAGCCGGCATCCCTAC
Organism: Solirubrobacteraceae bacterium; assembly: GCA_035503355.1. Classification (GTDB taxonomy): domain Bacteria; phylum Actinomycetota; class Thermoleophilia; order Solirubrobacterales; family Solirubrobacteraceae; genus Palsa-465. The sequence continues at coordinate 56 of DATJTQ010000194.1, read as the reverse complement.
AACCACTACTCGCAGCTGCGCAGCTTCGAGGACCTGTTCGGCCTGAAGCACCTGGG
>DATJTQ010000193.1:0-35205 GCA_035503355.1 Solirubrobacteraceae bacterium | reverse complement strand
GCCACCTCGGTGGTGGTCGTGCCGCCGGTGAGCCCGATGGCCGATCCGTCACGCACGCGGCGCGCGGCCTCCACCGCGATCCGCCGCTTCTGCTCGGGCTGACGGGTGGTCTTGTAGCGCAGGGGAAGCTCGTAGGTGACGCCGTGGGGGACCGCGCCGCCGTGGGTGCGCTCGAGCAGCCGCTGTTCCTCGAGCAGGTGCAGGTCGCGCCGGATCGTCGCCGCTGAGACGTCGAGCGAGCGAGCGGTCTGCACAACGTCCACCGCCCCATCGGCCGACAGCCGCTCCAGGATGGCCCCGAGTCGCTCAGGCTGCTTCATCGCGCGCTCAGTGTATGGCGCAGGGCCGTCGTATGAGCACAATCGCCGCGGTCTGATGTTGCTTTCTGTTCAGTCAAAGCATATATTGCGCAGAAGTGAGCGTCACGCGTGAGGAGATCTCCAGCCAGCCCCAGATGTGGCGTCAGGTGACCGAACTGCTGCCCCAGGTCGCGGGACAGCTGCCCGCCGCGGGCGAGCGTGTCGCGATCGTCGGCTGCGGCACTTCCTACTTCATCGCCCAGGCCGTCGCCGCCGCGCGCGAGACCGCCGGGCAGGGCGAGACCGACGCCTTCGTGGCCTCCGAGATGCCCGCCGACCGCGCCTACGATCTCGTACTCGCGATCTCGCGCTCGGGCACCACCACCGAGGTGGTGCGGTGCCTCGACGCCCTCCCGGTCACCGTGCGCTCGCTCGCGATCTCGGCCGTCCCCGGCACGCCGGTCGTCGAGGCGGCCACCGATGCCATCGTCCTCGCCTTCGCCGACGAGACCTCGATCGTGCAGACACGCTTTGCCACCACCGCGCTGGCGCTGCTGCGCGCCCACCTCGGCCATGACCTGTCGCAAGCCATCGCCGACGCGCAGGCGGTGCTCGAGCAGCCGCTGCCCGCGCCGCCGGACCGGTTTGAGCACTTCGTGTTCCTCGGCCACGGCTGGACCGTCGGCCTGGCCTCGGAGGCGGCCTTGAAGTTCCGCGAAGCGGGGCAGGCGTGGGCCGAGTCCTATCCGGCCATGGAGTACCGCCACGGCCCCATCAGCGTCGCCGGCTCGAGCACGCTCGTGTGGTTCGTGGGCGAAGCTGACCTCGACCTCGTACGCGACGTGCGGGCCACGGGCGCCACCGTCGTGACGCAGAGCAACGACCCGATGGCCGAGCTCGTCGCGCTCCAGCAGGGCGCCGTCGCGCTGGCCGAGGCCAAGGGCCTGGACCCCGACAAACCGCAGCACCTCACCCGGTCAGTCGTGCTGGGGTAACCCCGACCAAAGGCAAGGACACGATGAAGCGCCTCATCCTCCTCCCCCTCCTCGCCGTCACCCTGGCGCTCGCGGCCTGCGGGAGCAGCGGCAGCAACGGCTCAAGCAGCGGCTCAAGCGGCCCGGCTCCGGCGGGCGGTTCCAAGAACGGCCACACCACGATCACGGTGTGGCAGGGGGACACGGAGACCGAGGCCGCCGGCTTCAAGAAGCTCGTCGCCGAGTTCAACCAGACCCACCCCAACATCACGGTGGTCTCGCAGTTCTACGGCAACAGCGATTACGCGCTGCAGAAGGTGCTGGCCGCCATCGCGGGCGGCAAGCCGCCGGACATCTCGTACCTGTACGGATCGTGGGCGCCCAACATCGCCACCAACCCGCAGCTCGCGACGCTCAACAAGTTCATCGACGCGGACCCCAGCTTCGACTGGAACGACTTCTTCCCGGCCGAACGCAAGGTGGCCACCGTCGGCAACAAGATCATCGGGATCCCCGCGCTGGTCGACAACCTCGCCCTCGTCTACAACAAGACCCTGTTCAAGCAGGCCGGGATCCCGCTCCCCACCGCCAACTGGACGTGGAGCCAGTTCGAGGCCGCCGCCATCAAGCTCACCAACCCCGCCAAGAAGCAGTTCGGCTGGGCCTACGTCAACGATGCGTCAGAGGACACCGTGTGGCGCTTTTGGGCGATGCTGTGGCAGGCGGGCGGCTCCATCCTCTCCCCCGACGGCAAGCAGGCGGGCTTTGACTCTTCCGCCGGCATCAAGGCGCTGACCCTGCTCCAGCAACTGACCCAGCATCACGCGATCTATCTCGACGACGGCTCTGACAACTACCTCAGCGTGTTCAACAACGGCCACATCGGGATGCTGTGGACCGGCCCCTGGGATCTCGCGCAGATCGTGCAGTCCAAGGTCGACTACGGGGTCACCATCCTGCCCGCCGACGAGAATCACCAGACGATCTCCGGCCCCGACAACTGGGTCATGTTCAACAACGGGGCCGCGCGCGAGCAGGCGGCGTGGACGTTCCTCAAGTGGCTGACCTCGCCCGCCATCGACCTGCAGTGGGTGACGCTGACCGGGGACCTGCCGGTGCGCGCTTCGGTGGCCAAGCTCCCGGGCTACAAGAAGTACGTGGCCAAGTACCCGGGCGTCGGCGTGTGGGCCGCCAACCTCAACAACGCCACCCAGGCCCGCCCGCAGAGCACGAAGTACCCGAAGATCTCGACGGCCATCGGCCAGGCCGTGCAGTCGGTGCTGCTGGGCAAGGCGTCGCCCAAGGACGCGCTCAACCAGGCCTCGCAACAGGTCAACGGCATTCTCGCGGCGCCCGGATAGCGGCGGGAGCGGCGGGATGAGCGCACACTCGGCGACCGGAATCGCCGTTCACCGGCGCCCGAGCCTGCTCAAGCGGCTCGTCGCCTCCGATCACCTCGCCGGCTGGGTGTTTGTCGCGCCCGCGGTGATCCTCATCGCCGTGTTCGCGATCATCCCGATCGGCTGGTCGCTGCTGCTCTCGCTCCAGGCCAACAACCTGATCGCCCCCGCCCACTACGTCGGGCTGGCCAACTACCGCGCGCTGACCAAGGACGCTGCGTTTCGCTCAGCGATCGGCCATACCGTCGTCTACACGGTGATCTTCGTCCCGGTGTCGGTGGCGGGCGCCCTGGCTCTGGCCGTGGCGCTCAACCGCAAGATCCGCGGCATCCGCTTCTACCGCCTGGCCGTGTTCGTCCCCCTGGTCACCTCCACCGTGGCCACCGGGATCATCTTTCTGTGGCTGCTCGATCCGACGTTCGGGCTGGTCAACTACGTCCTGCACCTGGTGGGCATCCCCCAGCAGCAGTTCCTCCAGGACCCCAACCAGGCCCTCTACTGCATCGTGGCCATGACGGTCTGGAGCTGGCTGGGCTTTGACGTGATCATCTACCTGGCCGCGCTGCAGGGCATCCCGGGTGATCTGCTCGAGGCGTCTGAGATGGACGGGGCCGGAAAGTGGTCGACCTTCCGCAGCATCGTGCTGCCGCTGCTGGGCCCGGCGACGCTGTTCATCGTCGTGTGGTCGACGATCAACGCGCTGCAGCTGTTTGACGAGATCTACGTCACCACGCGGGGAGGCCCGCTGGAGTCGACCACGGTGATCGTCTACTACCTCTACCAGCAGGCCTTCCAGTTCTTCAACGGCGGCTACGGCGCCGCCATCGCCTACGTGCTGTTCGTCGCCATCCTCATCGTCACCCTGCTGCAGCTGTGGGTGGGGCGCCGGCGCGTCTACTACACCTCGTGAGGGCCTGAGCGTGAGCGTCCAGCCGGCAGTCTCCGTTCCTGAGCGGTTCCCGCGCCTGCCCGACGCTCAGCCGTCCCCGCGCCGCGCGCGCCTGCCCTTCAGCGCCTGGCACCTGCTGCTGGCGCCGGTGGCGGCGATCATGCTCGTGCCGCTCGTCTGGATGGTGATCGTCTCGCTGGAGACCCGCCAGCAGGCCACGAGCTTCCCGCCGCAGCTGATCCCGTCATCGATCCACCTCGGCAACTACTCGGCGGCCTGGAACGCAGTCCCCTTCGGCCAGTTCTTCGTCAACAGCCTGATCTACTCGCTGGCCACGGTGGCGGGCAACCTGCTCTTCTGCAGCCTCGCCGCCTACGCCTTTGCCCGGATCCGCTTCTTCGGGCGCGAGGTGCTCTTCGTGGTGCTGCTGGCCACGCTGATGGTCCCCTTCCAGGTGATCCTCATCCCGACGTTCCTCATCGTCAAGAAGCTGGGGCTGGTGGACACCCTCGGCGGGCTGATCATGCCCAACCTGTGCAGCGCCTTCGGCATCTTCATGCTGCGGCAGTTCTTCCGCACGCTGCCCATCGAGCTCGAGGAGGCGGCCCGCATCGATGGCACCTCGCGGCTGGGCATCCTGTTCAAGATCGTCCTGCCGCTGTCGCTGCCGGCGCTGGCCACCCTGGGGATCATCCAGTTCATGTGGTCCTGGAACGACTTCCTGTGGCCGTTGATCATCATCGACTCCCAGAAGCACGCCCCGCTCCAGCTCGGGCTCTCCCAGCTGCAGGGCGCACACTTCACCCAGTGGAACCTGCTCATGGCCGGCACGGTGATGAGCCAGATCCCGATGCTGGCGGTGTTCCTGCTCGCCCAGCGCTGGTTCATCCGCTCCGTCGCCTTCACGGGGATCAAGTGACAGCCGGCGTCGGTCAGGAGGCCCCGTGCCGGGCGTGACCCTCGAGGCGGTGACCAAGCGGTTTGCCGGTGGCGCGGTGGCCGTCGACGAGTTGTCGCTGGAGATCGCCGACGGCGAGTTCATGATCCTGGTCGGCTCCTCAGGCTGTGGCAAGACGACCGCGCTGCGCATGATCGCCGGCCTGGAGACCCCGACCTCGGGGACCATCCAGATCGGGGACCGCGTCGTCAACGAGGTCTCGGCACGCGATCGCGATATCGCCATGGTGTTTCAGAACTACGCCCTGTACCCGCACATGACGGTGGCCCGCAACCTCGGCTACCCGCTGCGCCAGCGCCGGATGCCGCGCGGCGAGGTGGCGCGCCGGGTGTCCGAGGTGGCCGAGATGCTGGGGCTCGAGGAGCTGATGAAGCGCCGGCCAGGGCAGCTGTCGGGCGGTCAGCGCCAGCGGGTGGCGATGGGGCGCGCCCTCGTCCGCGAGCCCGAGGTGTTCTTGCTCGACGAGCCGCTCTCCAACCTCGACGCCAAGCTGCGCGTGCAGATGCGCGCGGCCCTGAAGCGATTGCACGGGCGGTTGGGCGTGACCACCGTCTACGTGACCCATGACCAGGTCGAGGCGATGACGCTGGGGGATCGGATCGCTGTCATCTCCGACGGCAAGCTTCAGCAGCTCGGTGCGCCCCAGGAGGTGTATGACCGTCCCGCCAACGTGTTCGTGGCCGGCTTCATCGGCAGCCCGCCGATGAACCTGCTGCGCGGCCGGGTCCGCGACGGGTCGGCGGTGGCGGGCGACCTTGTCGTGCCGGTCCCCGGGGTCCCCGATGGCGACGTGTACGTCGGCGTGCGACCGGAGTCGCTGACCCCACCGCGCAACGGCATGCCGTCGCTCGGGTTCGAGGTCGCCGTGGTGGAGCCGCTGGGCGACGAGGTCATCGTCCACGGCTTCGTCGGCGCCGAGCTGGTCGGCGTCTCCGCCGACGAGGGTGACGCGGCCCTGGTGGCCGCCAATGGCCACCGCGCCGAGGCCGTCGCCTGCCTGCCCCCGCGTGACCGGCCCGCCGAGGGCAGCACCATCCAGCTCGGCGTCGAGCCCGAGGAGGTCCACCTCTTCGATGCCGAGACCGGGCTGGCCATCGCTCGTGGCTGACCGCGACCTCGATCTGCTGGTCCTCGCCGACGTCAACCCGGACCTGGTGGTGTCAGACACCGCCATGGAGGTGGCGTTCGGGCAGACCGAGACGCTCGTCGACGACGCCGAGCTGACCATCGGCGGCTCGGGCGCGATCATGGCCTGCGGCGCCGCGCGGCTGGGGCTGCGCACCGCGCTGGCCGGCCTGGTGGGCGCTGACCAGTTCGGCGAGTTCATGGTGCGCGCGGTGTCCGAGCGCGGCGTCGACGTGACCGGCGTCGGGGTCGACCCCGGTGTCCGGACCGGGTTGACCGTGGTCCTGGCCCGGCCCCAAGATCGGGCCATCCTCACCTTTCCGGGCGCGATCGCCGCGATGACCGCCGAGCGGGTCGACGCCGGGCTGCTGGCCCGCGCCCGTCACGTCCACGTCGCATCGTTCTTCTTGCAGGACGGGCTGGTGTCCGGGCTGGCGCAGCTGTTGGCGTCCGCGCGGGCGGCGGGCGCGACGACGTCGGTGGACCCCAACTGGGACCCGGCGCAGCGGTGGGACGGAGGGCTGCATGACCTGCTGGGCGACATCGACATCCTGCTGCCCAACGGCGCCGAGGCGTGCGCGCTGGCCGGAGTGGCTGACGCGGAGGCCGCGGCGGCGAAGCTGGCGGCAGACGGGCCGCTCGTGGCCGTCAAGCTCGGCGCTTGTGGTGCTGTGGCCGTGCCTGCGGGAGGCGGCGCGCTCGTGCGCGCCACCCCGCCTGAGCGGGTGGTGGATCCGGTGGACGCGGTGGGCGCCGGGGATGCCTTTGACGGGGGGCTGCTGTGCGCCCTGCTGAACGGCCAGCCGCTGGCCGAGGCGCTTGCCTTCGCCTGCGCCTGCGGCACGCTGTCGATGCGTGCCGCCGGCGGGACCGCGGCGCAGCCGACGCTCGCCGAGGCGCGCGCCGTGACGCGCCGGCCCTAGTCGCCCTCGCGGTCGCCGTCGGCGTCGGGGGTGCGAGATCCGGGCACCGGGCGATGGCGGGCAAGCCGCGCCCGCGCCGCCTCGCGCTCGGCCTCGCCGAGGTTGGACGGCGTCAGCTCATAGCGTGCTCCCAGGCGCTGCAGCAGCGCCGCCTGCACCTGGGCCACGGTGGCCGCCTCGACCTCGTCGGCCACCGAGCCCACGCTGGCCGGGTCCCATTCCAGGCCGAGCGCCGCGTAGACGCGCACCAGCACGTCGCGCACCAGGCGCGCGTCGGCCACCACCACCACGCTCGAGAACAGCCACGCGCCGCTGATGATCCGCTGGGCGGCGCCGATCAGCTTGGTCTCGCCCCCGGCGTTGACGGTGAACCGCCCCGGGCAGTACTCGCCCGGGACCTCGCCGACGCGCGCGTCGACACCGAGCTCGCGCAGGGCTTGGGCCTGGCTCTCGGCCTCGTCGGCGAAGCGCGCGTCCACGTCGGCCATCGCGTCGGGCGCGGGGACGATCTCGTCGATCACCAGACACCGCTCGTGGTAGGCGGCGGCCCGGCCGCCGGCCGAGCGGATCGCGGGGGTGAAGCCGGCGGTGGTGGCCGCCTCGGTGGCGGCGGTGAACCCCTCGAGGAAGCTGTCGCGGCGGCCGAAGGCGACCGTCGGCGCCGGCTCATAGACCCGGATCACCGGGCCGCGCTCCCCTGCGGCGACCTGCTCGAGCAGCGCCGTGGCGAGCGCGAGGTCCAGCACCGGGTCATCCCCGAGGCGGCCCTGGAGCAGGTCGGCGGGCGTGGATGGCATGGTCACAGCTTGCCATCCGCGAGCGGCCTGATACATCTTGCGCGCCCGCACCGGCCCTGAAGTGAGAGGAGATCGTTCGTGGCCACCGTTGAGACAGTGCAGGGACCCGTCGAGCTCGACGCGCTCGGCCCCACGCTGATGCACGAGCACGTCTTCGTCATGCAGCCCGAGCCGCTGGCGGCCTACGGGAACATGTTCGGCGGGGGCTACTGGGACGAGGAGGAGCGCGTGGCCGACGCCATCGCCAAGCTGACACGGCTGCGCGAGGGCGGGATCACCACCATCGTCGAGGCCACCGCCTTCGGCCTGGGCCGCAACATCGAGCGCATCCAGCGCATCAACGCCGAGGTGGACCTCAACATCATCGTCGCGTCCGGCGTCTACGCGTTCTTGGAGATGCCCAACTTCCTCGCCTACCGGTCAGACGAGGTGATCGTGGACCTGTTCGTGCGTGAGATCACCGAGGGGATCGACGGGACGGGGGTCAAGGCGGCGTTCCTCAAGTGCGCGGTCGAGCACCACGGGCTCATCGGCGACGTGCCGCGGATCCTCGGCGTCATCGCCGAGACGGCCAAGCAGACCGGCGTGCCCGTGATGGTCCACACCAACGCCACGGCGCAAACGGGCACGCTGGCGCTGACCGCGCTCACCGACGCCGGGGTGGATCCGCGGCAGATCGTCATCGCCCACGCCGGAGACAGCAATGACCTGGATTACCTGAGAGCCATCGCCGACACCGGCGCCTGGCTGGGCTGCGACCGGTGGGGCATCGAGCACTTCAATCCGACGGCCGACCGGATCCGCACCCTGACCGCGCTCGTCGAGGAGGGGTACGGGGACCGCATCCACATGGGCCACGATGCCGCGTGCTTCTACGACTTCATGGTCGACAACCCGTTCTTCGCCGACGAGAAGCCCGACTACCTGCTCATCTCGCGCGAGATCCTTCCGGCCCTGGAGGAGAACGGCGTCGGCCGGGAGGCGATCACGCAGATGATGGAGGTCAACCCGCGCAGGTTCTTCGCGCGTGCGTGAACGACGAGGTTCTTACGTACAGCCGACACGCTCATGGGACGGTGATGGCTCACCACCGACCCGGAGCCTCACCATGAAGAACCTGACCCGCCGCGAAGCCGTCAAGTCCGCCGGCGTCGCCGGCGCGATGCTGCTCGGCGGACCCGCCGTGTGGGCGAGCCTGCCCGAGGGCGCCGCCATCGCAGCGAGCCGTTGCGCCAAGCTCACCCCCGAACTGACCGAGGGCCCGTACTGGGTCAACACGATGCTGCGTCGCTGCGACGTGCGCGCCAACAGTCACGGCGGCAGGCGCCAGGCCGGGGTGCCGCTCAAGCTCTACATCAACGTGCTCAACGCGAGCCGGGACTGCCGGCCACTGAGCGGCGTGGCCGTCGACATCTGGCACGCCAACGCCCACGGCCTCTACTCCGACGAGACATCCCAGCAGGCCGGCGGCGGCACCACGGGCGGCGACACGAGCAGCGACAACTGGCTGCGCGGCTACCAGATCACCGGCCAGGATCGCGGGCTCGCCCACAAGCCGGTCGCCGGCCAGGTCAGCTTCCGGACGATCTGGCCGGGTTGGTACACCGGCCGCGCCATCCACATCCACGTTCGCGTCCGCCACCTCTCCCACGGCGGCGCCACCATCGCCGGCTACACCACCCAGATCTTCTTCACCGACGCGGCCAACGATCACGTGCTCACCGCCGCGACCCCCTACAACGCACGCTCCCCACAGACCGATCCCACCACCGACGAGAACGACACGGTCCTCTCCACGGCCGACGTCACCACCAACGTCGTGGGCGTGCACGGGAGCATCGCGCACGGCTACACCGCCACCTTCAACATCGCGGCCACCGCCGCGGAGGTCAGCGCCACCGGCAGCCTGGCGCGCCCGACGACGGGCGGTCAGACCGGCGGGCCGCCGCCGAGCGCGTAGTCACAAGCCGCGCTGACGTCCCGCACCTGTCGGGGCCGACAGTAGTCTGTGCCCCGCGATGCGGATCCCAGGCGATCGGTGAGCCTCGTTGGCCAGAGCTGAGCACTGGCAGGTTCAGGGCCGCGAGGCCGAGCTCTACGAGCAGCATCTCGTGCCGGCGGTCACGGCCCTGTGGGCGGCTGACCTGGTGGAGCGCGCCGGGGTGCGCCGCGGCGACCGCGTGCTGGACGTCGCCTGTGGTACCGGCGTGGTGGCGCGTGCGGCCGCCGAGCGCGTCGGGCGCGAGGGCTCGGTCACGGGGCTGGACATCAACCCGGCGATGCTGGAGGTGGCGGGCAGCAAGAGCCCCGGGGTGGAGTTCGTGCGCGGCAGCGCGCTCAGCCTGCCCTTCGACGACGGCGCCTTCGAGATCGTGCTGTGCCAGCTGGGTCTGCAGTTCTTCCCCAACCGCGCCGCGGCGCTGGCGCAGATGCGGCGCGTGCTGCACGACGGCGGCCAGCTCGGCCTCAGCGTCTACGGGCCGATCGAGGACAACCCGGGCACGCTGGCGCTGGCCCAAGCTCTCGACCACCACCTCGGGACCGGCGCGTCACAGACCAAGCGCGCCGAGCACATCCTCTCCTACGCGAGCCTGGTGGAGCGGCTCGTCACCGCCGCCGGCTTCCAGGACGTGGCCATCACCACCGAGACCAAGCTTGTCCGCTTCCCCTCAACCGAAGAATGGGTGCAGATTCAGCTCACCGCGACGCCGCTGGCCAGCCTGCTGGCCGAGCAGCTCGCGCGGCCGCGGGTGACCGAGCGGATCACGGCGTCCGTCAAGGAGGCACTGGGGCGCTACGAAACCGATGGCGCCCTGGAGTTCCCCCAGGAGGCGCACGTCGTGACCGCCCACGTGTAGCGACGCCCGCCGACGGGTCCTAACTGAAGGCTGCCCGAACGTCGGCGAGGATCGCGTCAGACAGCCCCGGGTCGTCGACGGCCCGCGACACCAGGACCGCGCCGACCAGGGTGCAGAGGGCGACGGCCGCCTCGGCGTCGTCGCCGAGCAGCTGCTCGAGGCGAGCCAGGTAGCGCTTGACCTGCTCGGTGTAGGCGGCCCGGACGCGGGGCTCTGAGCGCGCGGCGTCGGCGCCGAGCGCCACCACACCACAGCCCGACCCGGGGTCGTCGCGGTGCTCGGGGGACACGTACCAGTTCACGAACGCTGTGAGCGGGTTCTCAGCCCCGTCGATGACGGCCGCGGTCGCCTCCTGGCTCTCGGCAAAGGTGCGGTCGACGGCCTCGGCGATGAGCTCGTCGCGCGAGTCGAAGTGCTTGTAGAAGCCCCCGTGGGTGAGGCCGGCGGCCTGCATGATCTCGGCGACGCCGGGGCCCGCGGTGCCCTCCTGGCGGATGCGCTGCGCGGCGATGTCGACGATCTGCTCGTGGGTGCGGGCCTTGTCTTGTGAGGAGCGGCGGGGCATGGGTTAGATGATAGCTATCATCCCAAATAGATGACGCTCATCATCCAACTCTCAGACAGGAAAGGGCAGCCATGAAGATCGAAGGATCCGTAGCTCTCGTCACCGGCGCCAACCGGGGGATCGGCAGGGCCATCGCCGACGAGTTCCTGGCCCGCGGCGCGGCCAAGGTGTACGCCGGAGTCCGTGACCCGGCCACCGTCACCGACGATCGCCTCGTGGCGGTCAAGCTCGACGTCACGGACCCGGCCGGGGTCGCCGCGGCGGCCGCTGAGCTCGATGACGTGTCGATCGTCGTCAACAACGCCGGGATCGGCGGGGGCTCGACCCCGTTGACCGCCAACCTGGACCGTGCCCGCGCCGAGCTGGAGGTCAACTACCTCGGCCTCGTCTCCATGACCCAGGCCTTCGCGCCGGTGCTGGCGGCCAACGGCGGCGGCGCCTTCGTCAACGTGCTCTCGGTGGTGTCCTGGGCGGCGATGCCGCGCCTCACCACCTACTCGGCCTCCAAGGCGGCGGCGTGGAGCTTCACCAACGCCGCCCGCGTGGAGCTGGCCCGCTCGGGCACCGAGGTCGTCGGGGTGCACGTCGGCTTTGTCGACACCGACCTCACCGCGGGCCTACCGGTGGAGAAGATCGCTCCCCAGGCGGTGGCCGTGTCGGCCCTGGACGCGCTGGAGGAGGGTCGCCCCGAAGCCGCCGTCGACGAGCTCAGCCGCACCATCAAGGCCGGCCTGCACGACGACCAGAACCTCATCTACCCGGGCATCGCCGACCAGTTCAACGCGGTCACCGCGGCCTGACAGCGCTCAGAGGCTCGGTGCCCGCCCGCCGCGCGGCACCGAGCCCCCGGTCAGACGGTCGCGGTCGTCTCAAGCCTCGTTCGCGCGCTCGAGGCCCCAGAGACCGGGACCAGCCGTCCGGCCTTGCCCAGCCCCCGCGGTGGCATGTTGCCGTAGACCGCCTCGTACTGGCCGGCCTTGACCAGGAAGGTCTCGTGCCAGATCCCCGTGCGCGCACTGCGGCCGACCCGGCGCCAGTACTGGCGCCAGACGTCGAGATGCGGGTCGTCCTTGTCCTTGGCGAACGCCTCGAGCTGCTCAAACGAGCGCCAGTACTGCACGATGGTCGGCAGCCCCATCTCGTAGGCCAGCAGCCCCTTCTCGGGATGGGCAACGAGGTAGTCGAGCATGTGCTGCATGCCCCGCCGGCCGCCCAGATCGAGGAGGCTGCGGACCAGGTGCAGCTTGCTCAGACGCGCCCCGATGAGGAACACCACGAAGTCCCCGTCGAGCTCGGCGGTCATCCGCCGTCCAGCCACTTGCGCCACTCTCACCACCCCCGGTTTGTCGGTCGCTCCGATGCTACCGGCGCGCCGGCGTCAGCTCCCGGCGTAGTCGGCGTCGCTGACGGGGTCAGCCCAGTCGGTGGCGCCCAGCGAGATCGCCAAGTGGGTCATCACCGTGTCGGGGCCCGCGCCGTGCCAGTGCTCCTCGCCCGCCGAAAACCACACGACATCTCCGGGCTGGAGGGTCTCGCGCGCCCCCTCGCGGGTCCCGGCCCGCCCGTGGCCGCTGGTCACGACGAGGACCTGACCGGTCTCGTGGGTGTGCCAATGGGTCCGGGCGCCGGGCGGGAAGGTGACCGAGTTGACGGTGAGGACGTCATCGCCGGTGAGGACGGGATCGCGCAGCGCCGTGCCGGTGAAGGTCTCCGACATCGGGCTGGTGGCCTCACCGGTCTCGTGGCCGTGGCTGATCTTCATCATTGCTCCTGTTCCTGGTCGTCGCGTGGCGCCGGTTCGTGAGCCTGCGCGCCCATCGTAGGTCGCGGCGGCGCGCCCCGCCGTGGCCGCGGCCGCACTTCTGACTGGAAACTCCGCGTCGACCGTAGTAGCGTGCCCGTCCATCCAGATGGTCCGCCCGGCTGGGACCCGGGCGGCGATCTTCTTTGACATAGCAGTGTCTGTCGCCACATCGAACGGGAGGGTTCGTTATATGCGCGCGCGTGTACGAGACATGCGTTTCTTGCTGGGCAGGCGTCGTGGGATCGCGGCGGTCCTGATCGCGGTGGCGGTGACGGGCATAGCCGCGATCTCGGCATCGGCGAAGTCATCGCACCGCGCCAAGCCGCTCTCGCGGGCGCTGAAGGCGGCGCTGTCGAAGAACGCCAACCAGCACGTGATCGTGATCCTCAAGGGGCAGATGCGCCAAGCCCACGTGGGCTCGCGCTCCGCCGCCGTCCGCATGGCCCAGATCAGGGCGTCGCAGGCGCCGGTCATGGCCCAGCTGCGCTCCGTACACGCGACCCACGTCAAGAGCTATCAGCTCATCAACGCCGTCTCGGCCACGGTCTCCAAGGCCGAGCGCGCACAGCTGTCTCGGAACGCATCGGTGGCCGAGGTCATCCCCGACACGACCGTCCGGCTGGCGTCACCGACGCTGCCCACCGCCAGCGCGGCCAAGGCAAAGCACTCCTCCTCCACGGCGGGCGTCACGCCCAACAACATCCCGGGTGCCTGTGGCGCCAACGGGAAGGTCCAACTCGACCCGGAGGGTCTGGCCTCGACCAACACCGACTCCGATGACCCCAGCCAGCCGACCGCTCGCTCGCTCGGCTTCACCGGCGCGGGCGTGAAGGTCGGCTACATCGCCGAGGGCATCGACACCCAGAACGTCAACTTCATCCGTCCCGACGGCAAGTCCGTGTTCGATCCGTCGATCGGCGGCGACTACGAGGACTTCTCCGGCGACGGCCCCAACGCGGTGACCTCGGGCGGCGAGGCCTTCCTCGACGCCAACGCGATCGCCGGGCAGGGCATCCACGTCTACAACGTGGCCAACTTCAGCGCCCAGCCTCAGTCGCAGCCGTGCAACATCCGCATCGAGGGCGTCGCGCCGGGCGTGGCGCTGGTCGGCCTGAAGGTGTTTGCCGAGAACGCGATCACCACCGAGTCCGACTTCCTGGAGGCGATCAACTACGCCGTCGAGACCGCGCACGTCAACGTGCTCAACGAGTCCTTCGGCTCCAACCCGTTCCCGGATGAGACGGCGCTCGACGTCGCCAAGCAGTTCGACGACGCCGCCACCGCCGCCGGCGTGACGGTCACGAGCTCAACCGGCGATGCCGGGCCGTTTGACACGATCGGCTCCCCCGCCACCGACCCGGATGTGATTTCGGCCGGCGCGTCGACCAACTTCCGCTTCTACGCCCAGACCAACTATGCGTTGGCGCGGGACTTCGCCACCACCGGATGGCTGAACAACAACATCAGCTCGCTGAGCTCAGCGGGCTTTGACCAGGACGGCGCCACGGTCGACCTCGTCGCTCCCGGGGACGGCAGCTTCGCCTCGTGCACGGCAAGTCCGACCTATCAGGACTGCACCAACTTCACCGGCGCTCCGTCAGACGTGGAGCGCAGCGGTGGCACCAGCCAGTCCTCCCCGTTCGTGGCCGGCGCGGCGGCCCTGGTCATCCAGGCCTACCGCCAGAGCCACGGCGGCCAGTCACCCGCCCCGGCGCTGGTCAAGCAGATCCTGGTCAGCACCGCCTCAGATCTCGGCTCCCCCGCCGATGAGGAGGGCTCGGGCCTGCTCAACAGCTACAAGGCAGTCAAGCTCGCCGAGTCGATTGGGAACCCCCACCCGACCTCGGCGGCGCTGACGGAATCGCCGACGCAGCTCAACGCCGTCGGAGCACCGGGTCAGACCCAGCGCTTCCAGTTCACTCTGTCCAACCCGGGCAACACCACACAGACGCTGAACCTCAGCGGCCGCACCTTCGGGCCTGCCGAGAACGTCCAGACGGGCAGCGTCACACTGAACGACAGCACCAGTCCGCACGTCACGGACTTCGCGGGCACCCCGGACAACTACCAGGTGTTCCACTTCCACGTGGGCGCGGGCGCTGACCGGCTGCTGGCTCAGCTGGCCTGGCCCGTCGACCAATCCAACTGCAACGTGAACTTCTGCCAGACCGGCCTCAACTCGCGGGTCCGCATGATCCTGGTGGATCCGCAGGGCCGGTTTGCCGGGCACTCGTTGCCGCAGGGACCCGCCAGCTACGGCGAGACCGAGGTCGAGTCGCCGGCGCCAGGGACCTGGACCGGGGTCATCTTCGGCAACGTGGCCGCTGCGGGCGGCACCAACGGCGTGGTGCCGTGGGAGGTCTCGACGCAGCGCCACGTCCCGTTTGGCTCGGTGTCGCCGAGCTCGGTGACGCTGGCTCCCGGCCAGAGCCGGACGGTGAACGTCGCCGCCCAGGACCCGTCCGCACCGGGCGACACGTCAGGCTCAGTCGTCATCAATCCCACCAACGGCAGCGGTGCCACGTCGGTCCCGGTCACCCTGCGCAGCCTCGTGGAGCCGCGTTTCGGCGGCCGCTTCTCCGGCAACTTCACCGGGGGCAACGGCCGGCCCAACGGCCAGGGCCAAGAGGAGTACTACGAGTTCGACGTCCCCCGCGGCGTCAACGACATCAGGGCTGACCTGTCCTTCGCTCAGGATCCGTCCGATCCGGTGGCCGAGTACCTCGTCAGCCCCGACGGCGACACCGTGGGCTACGCCCAGAACAACGTGGAGGGCAACCAGAGCACGGCCCTGTCGGCGTACACCACCAACCCCGACCCCGGGCGCTGGACCCTGATCGTCGTCTTCGCCGGCGCCGAGCCGGGTGACGTGATCTCCCAGCCCTACCAGGGTCAGATCCAGTTCAACTCGGCCCGGGTCCGCGGCATCGGCGTCCCCGACGGTGGCAAGCTGGCGGCCGGACAGGCGGTCACGGTCCCGGTCAAGATCACCAACACGGGGGTCGCACCCGAGGACTACTTCGTCGACCCACGGTTGAACACGACCGAGAACATCACGCTCGCCCAGTTGGGCCAGGGCACGGTGGACCTGCCCATGACCTACGACAACACGACGTATGAGCCCGAGTGGCTCGTGCCGACGCAGACCTCCGCGGTCCGCGTCGCCCAGACGTCGTCGCTGCCGGCGATGTTCGACTTCACGCTCGCCGCCGGAGACCCGCTGCTCGCCAGCGCGAGCTTCGGGCCCGGCTCGCTGTGCCAGACGTCGTCATCGCTGCTGTATGACCCACCCGGTGGCACCGTCACCGCGGGGATCTACTTCGGCGAGCCGACCGAGTGCGGTCCCTTCGCGGGTCCCGCGCCGGCCGGAACGGCGACGATCGCCGCGGCCGCTCAGACCAAGGCGTTTGACTCGACCGTCACCTCCAGCACCGGTGACTTCTGGCTGTTCTCCGTCGACACGACGGGGAGCTTCTCACCGATCACCATCCAGCCGGGTCACTCCGCCGAGGTGAGTGTCACCTTCACCCCGACGGGTGCCAAGGGCACCAAGGTGCGCGGGAACCTGTACGTCGACACGTTGACCGACAAGATCCCGCCCTACAACCAGGAGTCGGCCAGCGAGGTGACGGCGATCCCGTACAAGTACACGATCGGCCGCAAACGCCGCTAGTCAGTCAGTAGGCAGGACCCCGCCGCCGTGTGGCTGTCGAGCCGCGGTGGCGGGGTCTCTGCTGGCTTGGCGTGGTGGTGGGCTACCTGACGGGTGCGCGCCGCGCGCGGCGGATGGCCTGACGGCGCCGGGTGCCGGCGCGGCGGTCCTCGGCGATCGCGCCGAGCTCCAGCGCCGCCATCCGGCCCGCCTCGGTCAGGTCGTAGTGGTCATTCTCGGGGCGCTGGGGCTTTGACTGAAACCACTCGCGCCGCAGGCCGAGGCGCTGCGCGAAGGCATGCAGCTCCTCGGCGGAGTCGGCCTGCAGGTGGCCCCCACCGCTCCACCGTCCCCAATCGCCGTAGGCAAACGCGTGGTCGATGTAGACGGTCACGCCGCGCGGGCGGCGGCGGCGTTGCGGGGGCTGGGTCCGGGGTGGGGACCCAGTGTGAGGCGGGGACCGGAGCCGAAGGTCATCCGGTCACGGTAGCGCCGCCACCGTGTCCGGGCTGGACCCCAGGCAGTCGATGAGCGCTGCCGCGCTGGTCCCGCGGGCGTGGAGCTCGAGATCGAAGGCGTCGCCGTAGACCGTCATCACGGCGAGCAGCAGATCGACCGTGCTGACGCTGGCCGCCTGGCGATCGGCCGCGATCATCCCGGCCACGGCATCGACGCGGGTCAGCGACTCCGCATGGGAGGCGGGGCCGGCGGCGTCCAGGCGCCCGGCGGTGATGGCGACGGGCCCGCTGTCGGCCACGCCGACGCAGCGCAGAGCCCGGCCGGCCTCGCCGTGGGCGCTGAGGATGCGCAGCCAGCGGCGCAGCTCGTCCGTCGTGGACTCGGCAAAGGGCAGGGCGGTGGCCGCGAGGCCGATGACGATGGTGGAGTCAGAGCTGAGCGGCGGCTGGGCGGCGCGGCGCTCGCCGCGCAGCTGGGCCAGGGCGCCGTCGACGGTGGCGAACACCTCGAAGCTGGCATCCAGCCCGGTGAGCTCAAGCAGGGCGCGAACGGGGTCTGGCGCCTGGGCGAGGGTGATCTGGCCGTGCTCGGGGAGGCGGCGGCCGAAGGCGATGAGGACCCCGAGGCCGGTGGAGTCGAGGTACCGGACCTCGGAGAGGTCAACGATGAAACGGGCGGACCCGGTGCCGACCAGCCCCAGCAGATGCGACTTCAGCGCGGGCGCGGTGGCGAGGTCGATCTCGCCGGCTGGCGTCACCACGCAGATGCCGTCGCCGCAATCGCGGTGGCTGACCTCCAGGCTCGGATGCGGAAAAGCGGTGGGCACGGCTGCGGGACTGGACATCATTTCTCCCTCGGCTTATGCGGCTCGCGGGTCCCCTGTCCGGCCCCGCGCGTCGCCTCCATTGCAGACGGGAGTGTTGTCGTCCGATTGGGCGTATTGCCTGACTCGCGGTGCAGAACCCTCGACGAACATCCGGCCGCTGGATCGGCGGGGGTACCGAGGGCGGGCCGCCCGTTGCGGCTACAGGGCGCGGACGGCGGGCTTGCGCCCGTTGCGGATGGTGATGACCGCGCGCTCCGCGATCAGCCCCGGGGCGCGAATGGTCACGAACAGGCGGTCGCCGGCGCGGTAGCGCTGGCCGGCGAGGATCGTGGTGAACAGCTGCACTCGGCGAGCCCGGGTCTGGCGCACCTGGGGCCTGGGGCAGCCTCTGCCCCGGCAGCGCACGGCCATGGTGGCGCCGCGCGGCATCCGCCCCACCTTGACCTTCGTCAGGCGCGTGCGTTTGCCGCGCCAGGTCCAGCTCATCCGGATGGTCACGCGAACGTGGCGCTTGGCCGTCGGGACCGGCAGCGTGACGGTCACCGGTGCGGACTGGACCGGGGTGGTGGCTGCCGGCGCCGGGAAGTCGGTCTTGACGAAGCCGAGCTCCGGCGCGCCCGAGGTGGCGGTGAACAGCCACGTCCCGTTGGTGGCGTCGGCGAGGCTGAAATCGGAGGCGTGATCACCGGCGCGGGTAAAGACGCCGTTGCTGCTCAGCGCGTCCCAGTGAGCCTCGATGTGGCCCGAGCCGGTGCTTCGGGTCTTGATGAAGCCCAGCTCGGGAGTGGTGCTGGAGGTCGCGATCAGCTGCCACACGCCGTTGGAGCTGTCGGCGAGCGCGAAGTCCGAGCTCGCGTCGCCGACGCGCACGTATCTGCTGCCGTGGAGCGTGTCCCAATGGACCTCCACCGTGCCCGAGCCGGTGTTGGCCGTCTTGATGAAACCGAGCACGGGCGCGGTGCCCGACGGAGCGGGCTCAAGCTGCCAGACGCCGTTGGCGGCATCGGCGGTGCTGAAGTCCGAGGCGAAGTCACCCGCGCGGGTGTAGGTGCCGCCGTTCAGGGTGTCGTAGTGGACCTCGACCGCGCCCGAGCCGGTGTTGGCCGTCTTGACGAAGCCGAGCTCGGGCGCTCCGTTGGCGGAGCCGAAGAGGATGAAGTACCCGTTGGCGGCGTCGGCCGAGCTGAAGTCCGACCGGTAATCGGCGACGCGCTTGTAGGTGCCGCCGCTGACGGTGTCCAGGTGCACCTCGACCGCTCCACTGCCGGTGTTCCGGGTCTTGACGAACCCCAGCTCGGGCGGCCCGCTCGTGGTGGGCAGCAGCTGCCAGGTCCCGTTGGCGTTGTCGCCGGGGCTGAAGTCCGAGGTGAAGTCACCCGCGCGCGTGTAGGTGCTGCCGTCGAGGGTGTCGTAGTGCACCTCGACGGTCGCCGCGGACGCCATTGCGGGCGCAGCCACCAGCACCGCCAGCACAACCAGAGCCCCCGTCACGTTCGCCATCCCTGCGCGCACTGAGGTCATGGTAACCGGCGCGACGCGACGCGTGGGCGCGAGCCTGTGCCAGTCTGGACACATTGCTTGCTCGCCGGCGGTGCGAGCGCGAAGCTCGCTGCCGTGTCCTTCACGCTGGCCGACAAAATCGAGGCCGAGCAGCAGTTCCGCGAGTTCCTCCACGCGCATGACCTGCCCGAGCCTGACGCGGTCGAGTACGGCTTCAACTGTGTGCGCTTCTACTACCACGAGTCGCGGACCTGCGTCGTGTTCGATCTCGATCCCGACGCGGTTCCGGATGAGGACGACCTCGACCTGGGTCTCCCTTCGGGATGAGCGCTTTGGCCCGGCTGATGCATGCATTTTGCATGCTATCGATGCGTTTTGCTAGCATGGCTGACGATGCCCCATCTGCAGGTCCGTGACGTGCCCGAGGATGTCCATCGGCGGTTGAAGGCTCAGGCGGCCATGTCGGGACAGTCGCTGAACGAATTCCTGTTGGCCCGCGTCACCGAGATCGCGCGTAGCCCCACCGTGGGCGAACTCGCCGAGCGCATCCGCCGGCGCACCCCCTACACCGGCCCGTCGAGCGCCGAGGCCGTCCGGCGCGGGCGCGATGAGCGGTGAGGGTCGTCGACGCTTCGACCCTATGTGACTTCCTGCTCGGCCGCGATGAGGCGCTCAACGCGCTGATCGAAGACCCCTCGTCGTCGCAGGAGCCGCTCAACGCGCCGGAGCTGATCGAGCCAGAGGTACTCAACGCTCTGCGGCGACTGGTCCGCCAGGGACTCCTCCGCGCAGACCGCGCTGACGAGGCGGTGGCGGATCTCGCTGACATCCGCCTGGTGCGCTGGCCACACGCGCCGCTCCGGGATCGCATCTGGGAGCTGCGCGACCAGCTGAGCGCGTACGACGCGGCGTATGTCGCGCTCGCCGAGGCGCTGCATGACAGCGTCCTGGTCACCGGTGACGGCGGTCTCGCGTCTCGGGCTATCGCGCTGCTGGGATCCGGTCGCGTGCGGCACATCGCGTGACCCGGCCCGGCGCGACGCTGTACCGGCTCCCCGATACAACTCTGCACCGTCTGAGCGGTACCGGCCTGCGCCAAGACAGAGTGTCAGCGCCCCCTACGGCGGGTACGCGACAGGACATGAGGTTGGTGGATCCACCGCCGTGGCCGCGGGTGATCGCGGTCGTCGGTGGCGGGAGGATGGGCAGCGGCATCGCAGAGGCGTTCGCCGCCGGCGGCGTGCCGGTCCGCGTCACCGACGCGACCCCCGAGCTGTCGGTGCAGGCCCGTGAGCGAGTGCTGGCGCGTGCCCGGTCAGCCGTGGACAAGGAGCTCATCGACGCGGCGCTCCTTGATCGGGTGCAATCCGTCCGTGCGTGTGAGTCGATCGCTGAGGCGGTCGCCGAGGCCGACCTCGTCGTCGAGGCCGTGGCCGAGGACCTCGACATCAAGGATCGCGTGCTCGCCGAGATCGAGGCGGCGGTGGCCGACGATGCCGTGATCGCCACCAACACCTCGTCGTTGCCCGTCGATCGTCTGGCGCAGCCGCTGGCGCGGCCGCGGCGGTTCGTAGGCATGCACTGGTTCAACCCGCCCGAGTGGACCCCCGGCGTCGAGGTCGTCGCCGCGCCCAACAGCGACCCCGAGGTGGTTGAGCGCGTCGTCACCTTCCTGCGTGCACTGGGCAAGGCCCCGGCGGTGGTCAAGGCCAGCACGGGCTTTGTCGCCAACCGCCTGCAGATGGCGCTGCTGTGTGAGGCGGTGCGCTGCGTGGAGGACGGGATCGCCAGCCCCGAGGAGATCGACACCGTCGTGCGCTCGAGCTTTGGCTTCCGCCTGCCCTTCTTCGGCCCCTTCCAGATCGCCGACATGGCCGGCCTGGACGTCTACGAGGCGGTCATGGCCCAGCATCGCGACGGCCTGGGCGAGCGCTTCTTCATCCCCGAACTGCTGCGTGAACGCGTGGCGCGGGGGGAGCACGGGACGAGCGCGGGCGCCGGGTTCTACGCCTACGGCGACGGCGAGCCCGAGCAACTGCTCAACGACCGCGACGAGCGCTACGCCGCCCTGGCCCAGCTGCTCGAGCGCCTTCCGCCCCAGGACTTCACGGCCCGGGAGGACTGATGGTCGACCTCGATGTCCTTGTCGTGGGCGGCGGTGCCATCGGCGGCGTCACCGCGGCGCTGATGACCGGGCAGGTGCGGCGGGTGATGGTGCTCGACGCCAACCGCGAGCACGTCGAGCGGATGCGCGACCCTGGGCTCGAGCTCGAGGTCCTGGGCGAGACGCGCACGGTGCAGGTGGATGCCTACAGCGATCCGTCGGAGCTGCCCGTTGACCCGCAGCTGGCGCTGGTCACGCTCAAGGCGATCTATCTCACGGCCGAGACCCTGAATCCACTGCGTGACCGGGTGCCGACGTTCGTCTCGCTGGGCAACGGTCTGGTCCAGGACCGTGTCGGGTCGCTGGTGGGCGACGAGAAGCTGCTCATCGGGACCGTCGAGTGGGGCGCCACCAACCTCGGGCCGGGGCACCTGGCCCAGACGACGCGCGCGCCCTTTGTCATCGGCGAGCCTGACGGCTCTGACTCCGAGCGCCTGGGACAGTTGCGCGCGGCGCTCGCGACCGTCGCCGAGGTCCAGATCACCGACAACATCCGCGGGCAGGTGTGGTCAAAGCTGTTGCTCAACTCGACCTGGTCAGGGCTGGGGGCGGTCTCGGGCCTGCTCTATCGCGATGTGGCCGAGCATCCGCTCGGGCGGCGGCTGGCCGTCGAGGTGTGGCGTGAGGGCGTCGCCGTCGGCCACGCCCAGGACCTTGAGCTGCCTGACCTCATCGGGATCCCCGCGGAGGACATCTCATCCTCTGACCGCGAGGCGTCTGACCGTGCCATCGACGCGATGATGGCCCAGCTCGGGCCGACCAAGGCCTCCATGCTCCAGGACCTCGAGCGCGGGGCCCGCACCGAGGTCAACGTGATCAACGGCGGGGTGGTGGCCCGGGGCGGCTCGCACAGCGTCCCGACGCCGCTCAACGAGGGGATCGTGGAGCTGGTGCACTCCTACGAGGACGGGGCCGCCCAGCCGAGCCCCGAGGCGTTTGCCCTCCTGGCCCAGCGCCTTCAGTAGTTGACGGCGTCCAGCCCCTTGAGGCCGAAGAACGCGCGCGCCTGATCGGGCGTCGCGGGCGGGCGATCGAAGATCTCGGCCAGGCGGACGGCCTTCTCCACCAGCTCGGCGTTGGTCTGGGCGCGGGCTTGTCGCGACAGCCTGAGGTTGTCCTCCAGGCCCACGCGCATCTGGCCGCCGAGCATGATCCCCAGCGCGGCCAGCTGGTATTCGGCCGGGTAGCCGACGCCGGCCGCTGACCAGGTGAAGTCGGTTCCGAACAGCGACTGGGCGGTGTGGAGCATGTGCATCGTCTGGTCGACGGTGGCGCTGTTGGCGCCCAGGACGCCGAGGACGAACTGGATGTGGATCGGCGTGTCCAGGAGCCCCCGGCCGAGCATGTGGGCGATGTTGTAGAGGTGCCCGACGTCGTAGGCCTCGAGCTCGGGCTTGACCTTGGCCTCGCGGACCATGGCGCAGATGCGCTCCATGTCGGCGAAGGTGTTGCGGAAGATGTAGCCGCGCGTGTCCTCCAGGTACTCGCGCTCCCACTCGGCCCAGTTCATGTCGCGCTCGCCGATCGGGAACAGGCCGAAGTTGATCGAGCCGGTGTTGAAGGTGGCCATCTCGGGCTCAAACTCGGTGAGCACCGCCGCTCGCTCGTCGATGGTCATGCCCTGGCCGCCACCGGTGGTGGGCTGCACGATCACCGGGCAGCGCTCCTTGATCCCGGTCAGGACCTCGCGAAACAGCCCGAGGTCGGAGCTCGGCCGACCCGTCTCGGGCTCGCGTACGTGGATGTGGACGATGGCGGCCCCGGCCTCGTAGGCGCCGACCGCCGAATCGATGATCTGCTCAGGGGTGACCGGGATGGCCTGGCTCTGCGTGGGCACGGTCATGCCGCCGGTGATGGCGGCCGAGATGATGACCTCGTCCATCTAAGACAGGCCTCGTTCGCGGGCCGCGAGCACGGCGAGCAAGATGACCACGCCGTAGAGGATGTCGCGGGTGGCGTCAGACACTGAGATCGCGGTGAGCACCGACGTGAGCAGCGCCAGGAAGATGGCGCCGCCGAAGGTGCCGGTGTAGTGGCCGCGACCGCCGAGGATGGAGGCGCCGCCGATGACCACCGCCGCGATCGAGGGCAGCAGGTACTGGTCACCCATGCCGAGGAAGCCCTGGCTCGAGGACGCGGTGAGCAGGATGCCCGCCAGCACCGAGCACAGGCCGGAGATGGCGTAGACGCCGATGATCACCGCCGGGACGCGGACGCCCGACAGCCGGGCCACCCGTTCGGAGTTGCCGACCGCGTAGGTCCGCCGACCGCCGGTGGTGCGGCTCATGATCAGCCCGACGATGGCTGCGAAGACGACGAGCGCGATGACGATGATGGGGATGCCGGCGACGTGCTTGTTCATCACGTCGCTGAGCAGCGGCGGCGAGCTGCCCGTCGGCGTGCCGTTGGTACTGAGCAGCACGATGCCCTGCGCCACCGAGTTCATGGCGATGGTGACGATCACCGGCGCGATCCCGAGGAAGCTGACCGCCGCTCCGTTGATGGCGCCGAGCCCGAGGCCGACGCCGAGCAGCGCGGGGAGCGCCCAGATCAGCGATGCGTTGGAGCCGCCGGTCCACTTGGCGATCATCACCCCGCCCAGGGTCATCATCCACGGGATCGAAAGGTCGATGCCGCCGGTGAGGATGACCAGGCCCTGCCCGGCCGCCGCCACGGCGATGAACGACGCCGCGGTGACGACGGCCCAGACGTTGTCCAACGTCTGGAAGCCGGGGTTCACGATCCAGCGCGAGGCGATCCACAGCACCACGATGGCCAGCCACACCGGGGCCCACGGGGCCGCGCGCAGCGCTCGCGCGGCGCGTTGCAGCGGCTGGGGCCGGGGGCTGTCGCTGCGGCGGGTGGGAGCGGTGGTGGTGGCCATCAGCCTCGCCTCGGCCGCCAGCGGCGGACGGTGGAGTTCAGCAGCACGGCCAGCGCCAGCACGATCCCTTCCACCAAGCCGGTGGAGAAGGTGTTGATGCCGAGCACGAAGATGATCGCGATGAGCATCGAGACGATCCAGGCGCCGATGATCGAGCCGATCGCGGAGCCCTCTCCCCCGCCGAACTTGGTGCCGCCGAGGACGACCGCGATGAACGGCGCCAGCAAGAAGCTCGTGGCGGTGCCCGGGTCCCCGGACCCGGTCTCAGCGGTGTAGAAGACGCCGGCCAGGCCGTAGAAGAGGCCGGCCAGGGTGTAGATGGCCAGCTGCCGGCGCTCGATCGGGATGCCGGACATGCGCGCCGCCTCGCGGTCGCCACCGATGGCATAGAGCGAGGCGCCCAGCCGGGTGCGCTTGAGACCCAACCAGGCCACTGCGGCGAGCAGGATCACGATCAGCCCGCGCGGGATCACGGTCACGCCGGTGAGGGCGTCGGTGAAGCCGCGGGGGACGGCGCCTCCCGGCTCGGGCAGGACGCCGAGCGCGATGCCGCTGAAGATGAACAGCGTCGCGATGGTGACGATGATCGACTGCAGGCGGACGTAGGCGACGAGGATCCCGTTGACCAGACCGCAGGCGCAGGCGATGACCAGCGTGAGCACCACCCACAGCGCGTCGTGTCCGGTGTGGCCGGTGAGGTGGGTGGCCAGCAGCACGTTGACCAGCCCGATGACAGCGCCGACCGACAGGTCAAAGCCGCCGGTGAGCACGATGAACGTCTCGCCGATGGCGGCCAGGGCCAGCGGCGCGGTGTCGTTTGAGAGCGCCTGGATGGTGAACGACGAGAACAGCGAGGCGAAGAAGGCGTAGACGATCAGCATCACCACCAGCACCGCGGCGGCGACGACCGGGCCCTCGGTCCAGTGACGCCGGGCGAGGCGGATCGGCGCCGAGGAGGTGATGGCGCTCATAGCGCCGCCTCCTGGTGATGGTCGGCGCCGACGATGGCCCCGAGCACGTTCGTCTCGGTGAGCTCGTCGCCCTGGAATTCCCCGGTCATCTCGGCGCGATAGAAGGTGACCACGCGGTCACACAGGCCCACGACCTCCGTCAGGTCACTGGAGTAGACGAGCATGGAGCAGCCCTCGTCGGCGAGCGCCTGGATGAGCTTGTAGATCTCGAACTTGGTGGCGACGTCGACGCCGCGCGTGGGGTCATAGAGCAGAAGGAAGCGCGCCCCGGCCAGCACCCACTTGCCGATGACCACCTTCTGCTGGTTGCCGCCCGACAGCTGGCCGACCTCGCCGCCGATCACACCGGGGTCGAGGTTGAGGCGCTCGGCGGTCTCGGTGGCGCGCCTTTTGATCTGGCGCTCGTTGATCCAGCCGTGGCTGGCCAGGTGACCGAGCGACGGGATGGCCATGTTGGTAGCGGTGGACAGGGTCAGGAACAGTCCCTCGGTCTTGCGGTCCTCGGGCACGAGCGAGATGCCCAGTCGCGAGTCGATCGCGTCGCGCGGTGATCGGATCTGCACCGGGTGGTCATCGATGAGGATCTCGCCGTCGTCATGGGGCAGGACGCCGAAGAGGCTGAGGAAGAGCTCGCGCTGACCCTGGCCGTCGAGGCCGGCCACGCCGAGGATCTCGCCCTCTCGCAGTTCGAGGTCGACGTCGTGGAAGGCCCGCTGGTAGCCGAGGTGCTTGGTCTTGAGCGTCACCGGCCGCTCCTGGGCGGCACGGCGGTCCGGGAACGCCTGGTCCATCGAGCGGCCGATCATCATCTTGACCACGGCGTCCTCGTCGGCCTCGTCGATGGTGAGCTCACCGACGGCCTCGCCGTTGCGCAGGACGGTGGCGTGATCGCAGTGCTCGCGGACCTCGCCGAGACGGTGGGTGATGAACACCAGCGTGGTGTCCTTGTCGCGCAGCTTGCTCAGCAGGTGCGTGAACCAGTCCGCCGCCCCCTCGCCGAGGGCGGAGGTCGACTCGTCGAGGAAGAGCAGGCGGGGCTCGTGGCGGACCGCCTTGGCGATCTCGACCATCTGGCGCTCGGGCAGGGTGAGGTCCTCGACGCGCCAGTCGGGCGAGACGTCGGGGATGTCGCAGGCGTCGAGGAGGCGCTGGGCCTGGTGGTGGAGCTCGCGTGGGCTGTGAGGCTCGATGCCGAGCAGGAGGTTGTCGGCGACGGTGAGGGTCGGGACCAGCGAGAGCTCCTGAAAGGCGGTGCCGATGCCGAGCTCGGCCGCCCTGGCCGGGGTGGCGATGCGGCGCATGGTCTGCCCGAAGAGCTCGATCTCGCCCTCGTCGGGACGGGTGATGCCGCTCACGATCTTGACCAGCGTCGACTTGCCCGCGCCGTTCTCGCCGATCAGCGCGTGGGCCGATCCGGCAGCGATCTCGAAGCTCACGCCATCGAGCGCGACAGTGGCTCCGTAACGCTTGACCACGTCACGGACCGCTAGGGCCAATCCTCCCTCGGACTCTCCCATCGTGTTCTAGGGCGTACCCACCGTCTCATGTGTAAAACCTCATCGGGAGGGAAACCGAAGAGGTATGGGAGAGGGAGCCATCAGACGGCTCGTCATGCTTTTCACCTGCCTCGCGGTGGCCGGTTGCGCCTCGGCTTCGGCCGAGCAGGGAGTGCAGAACGGCAACACGCACCGCGTGTTCAAGGTCGCGCTGTCGATGAGCTACGTCGGCAACGACTGGCAGATCGAAGCCAAGAATCTCGTGGCCGCCGAGGCGGCGACGCCGCCCTACAACCACGAGGTTCAGCTGCACACCTATGTGGCGGGCGCGGCCGGCGCGGGCGGCGCCGACGTCAACAGTCAGATCGAGCAGATGCAGCAGATGATTGCCGCCGGCTACGACGCGATCATCACCTTCCCCATCTCCCCCACCGCGCTTGACCCGGTGATCAAGGAGGCCTGCGACCGCGGCGTGATCGTCATCGCCTACGACGGCGCGGTCACCGAGCCGTGCGCCTACAACGTGCACATCAACCAGTACGAGGCCGGCAAGTTCACCGCCCAGTGGCTGGCCCAGGCGCTGCACGGCAAGGGCAACATCGTCGAGGCCAACGGCGTGGCCGGCACATCGGTGGACACCGACCGGCGCGCCGGCGCCGCGTCGGTCTGGAAGCAGCACCCGGGGATTCATGTCATCGCCCAGTTCGCCGGCAACTGGGACCAGGCCGACACCCAGCAGGGCATGGCCCGCGTCCTCGGCGCTGACCACAACATTCAGGGCGTGTGGGGCCAGGTCGGCTTCGGGATCCTTCAGGCCTACCGCGCCGCCGGGCGCAAGTTCGTGCCGACCGTGGGTGAGTCTGAGAACGGCTTCCGGTCGGCGATGGCCGATCACCAGGTCCAGGGGATTTCGTACGGTTCGCCTCCGTACAGCGGCGCCTACGCGTTGAAGGAGGCCGTGGCGATGCTGCAGGGCAAGAAGATGCCCAAGCTGATGACGTTGCCGCTGCCGCTCAACACGGCCTCGCAGCTCAAGCGCTGCACCAACGTCGTGGGCGGCTGCAACGTCTTTCCGTCCAAGGACGCGCCGAGCACCGGCTTCTTCGATGACTTCTACGAGAAGGACCTGGCCCCGGAGCTCTGCCTGTCGGCCGCGGTGAGCGGCAAGCCGTGCCCCGGCAAGACCGCCAAGCCGCCCACCGGCAAGACCTTCCCGTCAAATGCGACCTCGAGGGCGTGATCTCTTTCCATGAGTACTACCGGTAGCCGGACCTCAACGCCCGCGTCTGAACTGGGACCCGAGCAGGTCGCCGCGGCGATGTCGCTGGCACGGTCGGGGCGGGTCTACGACTTGGACTGCGTGCGCTTCCCGGGGATGCCCCTGTTCCCCGGGCACCCGCCGTTTCAGGTGATGTCCTACCGGTCCCCGCGCGGTCTGGAGAACCAGGGCGACCAGGAGTGGATGGGCGAGAACACGGTGCGCTTCGCCTGGAACAGCGAGATGGTCATGGGCACCGTGCACTCCGGCACTCACATCGATGCCCTCTCCCACATCACGTGCGGGGATGAGCATTCGTGGTTTGGCGGCGGCAACACCGAGCAGCATCTCGGCGACTTCGGCCCGCTCAAGGACGACGCCACCGACATCCCGCCGATCATCACGCGAGGCGTCCTGCTGGACGTCGCAGGCCACCGTGGGGTGTCTGCTTTGCCTGCCCACGATCCGATCGGGGCTGCCGAACTGGAGGCCGTATGTTCCGCTCAGGGGGTTGACGTTCGTCCCGGCGACGTGGTCCTGGTGCGCATGGGCTACCTCAGTGGCTGGCCCGACCCCGGCTTCATCGCCGAGCACGAGCAGGCCGGCATCGACCGCGAGGCTGCGCTCTGGCTCGCCGACCAGGGCGTCGTGGCCGTCGCCGGCGACACTGAGTCTCTGGAGGTGTTGCCATCGACCGTCGAGGGCAACCCTCACCCGGTTCATATCGCTCTGCTGGTCGAGCGCGGGATCTTCATCCTCGAGATGGTCAACTGCGAGGAGCTCGCCCGTGACCAGGTCTACGAGTTCTGCTTCATGTGCCTGCCGGTCTCGATCCGCGGGGCCACCGGGTCGATGGTCCGGCCGGTCGCGGTCGTCTGATCGCCCGCGCCTCAGCTGCAGTTGATGTCGATCTGATGCAGCAGCCACTTGCCCGGCGCGCCGGCGACGAGGTCGACAGTGCCGCGGCAGTGGCGGGTTCCATCGGACTGCACCGACGTGGTGCTCACGGCGACCGTCGAGGATGTGGCCGTCTGCCGCTCGACCTGGGCGCTGTTGAAGGTGATCGAGCGGTCGTGGGCCTGGCCTGACTGGAAGCTGCGGTACCCGCCCAGCTGAGCGCGGAACGCCGGGTCGGCCAGCGCCCACGCTTCGGGGTACTGCCGTGCCGCGGCCAGCTGGTAGAAGGACTCGACCGCCCCGACCGGATTGGCCGGCGACGAGGAATCGGGGGCTGCTGCCCCGCCCGAGCTTGTGGTCGTGGACGAGGAGTTCGTTGCGGTCGACGATGTCGGCGTGGTCGACCCGGCCGTGCTGGAACCCGAGGTGACGGGGGCCGCCGCGGACGAGCTGGCGGTGCTGCTGGCCGAGCGGCTCCGCGTCGTCTGCGATGCGGACGCCGAATGTGTCGTTGAGGTGTGCGGACGCTTCTGTGCGCCCGACGCCGCCGTCTTCGAGGCCGGCGAGCTCTCGTGGTTGAGCAGCAGGATGACCGCCACGGCCGCGGCAACCGCCCCCAGTGCCGCGACCGCGAGCGCCCACCGCCGCGGACGCGGCTCATCCGCGGCTGGAGCCGGCCGCCGGAGCTCACGTGGTGGAGGTGGCGGTGGCACGCGCTCACGACGGGGCGGGGGTGCGAGGCGAGGCGAGCGCGCAGTGGTGGCCCGTGCGTCAAAGCCCGCCTTCAGCCCGGCCACCAGCTCGGCGGCGGACCCCGGCCGATCGCGGGGCTCACGCGACATCGCCCGCTCCAGCAGCTCCGTGACGACAGGAGGCGCCTCGGGCCACGCGTCGCTGAGCCTCGGGGGTGGCTGGGTCGCGATCGCGTGCGCCAGCGCCACGGGGTTGGGCGCGTCGCGGGCCTTGACGCCGGAGAGCGTCTCGAAGGCGACCGCGGCGAGACCGTAGATGTCGACGGCCGGAGTGGCCGGGCCGCCCTCCAGCTGCTCGGGCGCCATGTAGCTCAGCGATCCGATGATCGAGCCCGAGGTCGTGATCCCCGTGCGGTCCGGGACCGCGGCGACGCCGAGGTCTGCGACCTTGACCGCACCATCCTCGCCGAGCAGGATGTTGGACGGCTTGACGTCGCGGTGCACGATGCCGGCGCCGTGGATGGCATCCAGCCCGGCCGCGACGCCCGTCAACACGCGAAGCGCCTCGGGGGGATCCAGGGCTCCCTCCCGCGCCAGGCGGTCGCGCAGCGTCTCGCCCTGCACGTACTCCATGACGATGATCAGGTCCCCGTCCTCGAGCGTGAGGATGTCGTAGACCGACACGAGGTTCGGGTGGTTCAGCGAGGCGCCCGCCAGCGCCTCTCGGCGCAGGCGCGCCAGCCCGCTGACATCGACCGTCCCGTGCATGCGCTTCAGCGCCACGCGACGGCCCAGGCGGGTGTCCTCGGCCAGGTCAACGGTGGCCATGCCTCCCGAGCCGAGCTTCGAGATCAGGCGGTAGCGGTCAAGGTTGGTACTGACGGACACCTTTTCTGCATACCCGGCGACACCGGTCATGAACGCCCGGTGGTGCGAAGCCCCGTCAGTGCGCCTGGTCCAGCAGCGCCGCCGTCAGGTCTGAGATGGACCCGTGGTGGCGCCCCGGTGGCGCGCATGGGATGACGCCCCTGTTACCTCCCGGTGACTACTGCGTGACCCGGGTGCCAGACCATCGCCGCCGGGTCTTGGAAGTCAGAGCTCGTTGCGGCCACCGATGGCCGCTCTGAGCCGATGGCACCGGCCCACGCCGCACCACTCAGCATCGGACTGCAGGCGGTACGTAAGGGCCGTCGTCAGTCGGGACCAACAGGAAGGGATGGGCAGATGATCCATGTGAGCAGGCACGACCGGCGATGGGCCGATTCGTACCGAGAGTTGAGTTATCTATTGGGGAGGGCTCTGGATGACCTGGGGCTGCACTACGAGCTGCGGCATGTCGGGAGCACGTCGGTGCGGGGGCTACCCGCGAAGCCGATCATCGACATCCTTCTCGGCGTTCCCGAGGCGGGTCTGTATGACTCGCGGCTGGAGCGCCGGCTGAGGGGGCTGGGCTACCGCGAGGACCGGGTGAACAAGCGCCACCCGCGTCGTCAGTTCATCCTGCGCACGCGGCCGACGATGGCCAACGTGCATCTCGTTCCGCTCGGCGGGACCGTGTGGTATGGCCTGACGCTGTTCCGTGAATGGCTCATCACCCACCCGGAGGACGCCGCCGAGTACGGGCAGCTCAAGCTGCGGCTCGCCGTGAAGTACTCGCGCGACTACGACGGGTACTGCCGAGCCAAGCGTCCCCTCATCGAGCGGCTCGAGCGGCGCGCCGCATCCGCGGCCCAGTCCGCGGTCAGCCACTACCCGGGAGTTCGGCCTCTCGATGACAATGACAATCCGATCACGGACCCGGGAGGCGACGGCTCCGGCGACGGCGAGGGCGGCGGTGACGGCTCCGGCGGTGGTGACGGTGCCGGCGACGGTTCGGGCGAGGGCGATGGGTCGGGCCAGGGCGACGGCAACGGCGACGGCACCGGCGACGGCACTGGAACGACGCAGGGGTCGAGCTCGGGCAGCAGCGCGGGCAACACCTCCAGCGGCGACAACTCAAGCTCGGGCAGCAGCGCGGGCAACAGCTCCAGCGGAGACAACTCGAGCTCGGGCAGCAGCGCCGGCAACAGCTCCAGCGGAGACAACTCGAGCTCCAGCTCGGGGGACGACTCCAGCTCTGGCGATGACTCCAGTTCGGGGGACAGCTCCAGCGCCGGCTCCAGTTCGAGCGCAGGTGCCGGTTCAAACCCTCCCGACCACTCGTTCCCGCCAGGCGTCACCCCTCAGGTTCCGCCAAATGGGATCGAGCCGTCTACCGACTACCCAAACTCCTACGAGGACTGGCACACCGATCTCCGAGGCGACGAGCAGCTCGGGACTGACGACGACCCGTTCGTCGCCCCCGGCGTCACATCAACCAAGGATCCGGACCGCGATTCGTGGACGTTCACCCCGACCCCGCCGTACCACTCCCTGGGGGTGTACGTCGACCCGAACGGGAACTACTGGATCGTGCCCGAGGCGAGCCTGCCGAACGCCGGGGCGGCCGGCGCACCCTGAACAGGTGGACCGCCCCGCCAATCGGTGGGGCGGTCCGGCAGGTCGCGCCGTCGACAGGACGCCCCGTGGGGCGGCCCGGCGTCAGTCGATCACGGTCACGCCGCGCTCGGCCAGCGCGCGCGCCTGGTCGCCACCAGCAGCCGGCGCGCCGATCAAGCGCAGCTCGCGCAACCCCGGCACCCGCTCAAGCCAGCCGAGGTCGGCGACCTGGGTGCCGGTGAGGTCCAACTGCACGGCGTTGGCCACCGCAGGAAGGTCCGCGACATCGGCGAGGGTCGTCACCGCGGTGTCGCGCACCACCAGCTCGCGCAGCGAGCGCAGCCCCCCGAGCGGCGACAGGTCGGCCACCGGCGTATTGGAGACATCGAGGTGCTCCAGGCGTTTCAGGCCCGCCAGCGGCGTGAGGTCGGCGACGCCGGTGGAGTTGAGCTTGAGCCACTCGAGCTCGTGCAGGCCGGCCAGCGGCGAGAGGTCGGTGACCCGCGTGCGCGAGATGTCGAGGCGGCGCAGGTGCGCAAGGCCGCGCAGCGGCGTGAGGTCCGCCACCCGCGAGCGGGCGATCTCCAGGACGGCGAGGCCGGGCAGGTCCGCCACGGGCGACAGGTCGTGGAGGGGATGCTCGATCGTCCGGTGGGGATTGGTGGCGTAGAGGCTGAGCTGCCGCAGACCCGGGAGCTCCTGCAGGGGCGTGAGCTCGCCGATCCGGACGTTCACGCACTGCAGGATCTCGGTGTCCTCCGGCCAGTCCTTGTCGCAGAACCGCACGCCTAGAAGCCCTTGCGGTAGTGCTTGACCAGCCAGTCGATGAGCTTGCGATCATCGGCCGCGTTGCCGGTGAGCTCGGTGTAGCCGGCGATGGCGCCGTTGACGACCGACTTGACCGCGGCCGCCTTCTTGACCTTCTTGGGTACCGGCTGCTTGGCCGCGTTGTCCTGGATCGCGATCGTGGCGTGGGCGACGCCCTCCGACAGGTCGACGTCGAGCACGGTGACGGTGGAGGGCTTGGGCTTCTGCAGGTGGATGGTGAGATGCATCATCTTCGACATCTCGAGCAGGCTCTTCTTCCGCTTGTCAAAGGTCGGCTCGGCGGGCTTGTCCTTGATCAGGCGCGCGGATTCACGGATGAACGAGTGCGCGTCGACGGCGGCATCCCACGCCTTGCGCAGGTACTCACTGGCCGCGCGCCGCACCTCATCCTCGAAGGTGACCTTGTGGCCTCCAGAGGTCTGCTTGGGGATGAACTTCTGGAAGCCCGGCAGGGTCTTGGTCTTGTCCTTGGGATCGCGCAGGTGGTAGATGCTGGTGCCGAGGTAGCGTGCCGGCAGCTCCTCGTAATGCGCGGCGTTGTTGACCTTGTCGGCCTCCTCCATCGCCTCAAAGCCGTCGCTGCCGTAGTAGCCCAGGTCGTCGACATGGGGGCTGGACAGATGGCAGGACTCGTGGATCAGGGTGATGATGGCGTCGTTTTGGTCGGTCACCTCGGCCACGTCACCGGTGAGGTGAATGTGCTGGCTGGCGAAGTTCGCCCAGCCGCCGAGCCCGACCTGCGGGTCATCGCGGTTGTAGTCGGTATCGATCGCGGTGTCGGCGTTGGCGATCGCGGCGGCCAGCGCCGCCTTGGCCTTGCCGTAGCGCGCCTTGGCGAGCTTGGCCTGGCCCCCGAACACGTCCTTGAGGCCGGCGTCGTCGGCGATCGCCTGGTCGATCTTCTGGGCCGCGATCTTGGCGACGTCGGTGAGCTTCTTGAGGTCGGCGGCCTTGAGCTTGGCCTCGGCGTCGGCGACCGACGTGTACACGTCAGACGTGCCGGTTCCGAGGACGCCGGCCCACGCCTTCTCGTTGAAGACACCACCGCCGGGGAACAGCTTCTTCATCACGTCGCCGGCATCCGTGCGCAGCGCAAGGTCGAGGTCCATCCGGCGCAGCGCCCGGCCGACGGCGTCCTCGATGTCGCTCTTGTCCAGCAGCCCGCTGCCGTACAGGCTCTTGAGGTCCGCCGGCGACGGGACCCGGAAGCGCGTATCGCTCGCCAGCGGGCTCCCGGGACGCGAGGCCCGCGCCTCCTGCAGCCGCTGGTTGGCCACCCCGATCGGGATGAGACCGGCGCCGCGCAGCATCCCGACGGCGGCCGCGTTGCCGGCCGCCCGCTGCACGGCCAGCACGCCGCTGACGCTCAGCGGTTCGGCGCCGAACGGCGCTGCCGCCGGCCGGGCCACCGCGTCGGCCTGAGATGGCAGCGACTCTTGCGCAGCCTCTTTGAGGCTTCCCCCGGAACCGCTCACTGGCGCATCCTACACCGGCCCCTGAGGCCGGTAGCAAGGCATTGCGCCCCTCTGCGTGGCTGCCGTTGACGGCCCCGCGCCGCGGCCCTCCGTCAAGCAGCGCAGCGGCATCGAGGTCTGGCCCGTCCCAACCCGTCCACCACCCACGGCCAGACACCACGATCGCCTGGGACACGCCCACCACCGTGAGCGGATCCCGGCGACGGACAAGGGGTGAGGCGAGAGCGATTGCCGCGGTGGTTGCCGGACGAGGGGGCCCTCCCGTATGCTGCGGCTCTTGGGACCGAAAACTGTTGTGACGCTCGCCGTCGCGTGCGTGTGCGGCTGGCTGGCTGCATCCGCGAACGCGTTTGTCTATTGGAGCAACTTCGCGGGCAGCTCCGTGGGCCGGGCCGGACTGGATGGCGGCGGCGCCAGCGAGAGCTTCGTCGCCTCGCCACACGCCACCGCCGGCGTTGCGGTTGACGCGCACTTCGTCTACTGGGCCGACAATGCCGCCGGCACGATCGGGCGCGCCAACCTCGACGGCTCCGGCGCCAACCCGAACTTCATCACCGGACTGTCGGAGCCGAGCGGGGTCGCCGTTGACTCCGGCCACATCTACTGGACCAACGAGGGCACGAACTCGATCGGACGCGCCAACCTGGACGGCACCGTCGTCACGCCGACCTTCATCATCAACGCCAGCGGCCCTGAGGGCATCGCCGTCAACGCGACCAATATCTATTGGGCCAACAACACGACGGGCGCAATCGGCCGTGCCACTCTTGCCGGCGCGGTCACGTCCCAGAACTTCATCACGGGCCTGAACGGCCCCAACGGCGTCGCCGTCGACTCCGGCCACATCTACTGGGCCG
The DNA here is from genome assembly GCA_035503355.1 of Solirubrobacteraceae bacterium. Lineage (GTDB taxonomy): Bacteria > Actinomycetota > Thermoleophilia > Solirubrobacterales > Solirubrobacteraceae > Palsa-465. The sequence goes on along the minus strand of DATJTQ010000193.1, from coordinate 176 downwards.
ATTTCGGCAACGGCTCGATCGGCCGTGCCAACCTCGACGGCACCGCGGTCTCCGACGACCTCGTCGGCGCCCTCAACCAGCCCAGCGCCGTCGCCGTCGACGCCGGCCACGTCTACTGGACGAGCTTCGGAGACAACGCGATCGGCCGCGCCAACCTCGACGGCAGCGCCCCGGTT
>DATJTQ010000192.1:0-4843 GCA_035503355.1 Solirubrobacteraceae bacterium | reverse complement strand
CATCACCACCGTCGGGACCCGGAAGCCGTAGCGGTCGTAGCTGCCGGGCTGATCCTCTGCGGTGAGCGTGGGCGGGATGTCGTCCGGCGGGATCGCCGGCGGCGGCGGCACGTGGTCGTAGTAGCCCCCGTGCTCGTCGTAGGTCCAGATGAAGAGCGTCTTCTCCCACGCCGGGCTGTTGCGCAACGAGTCCACCACCGTGGAGACGAAGTGCTCGCCGAGTGAGAGGTCCTGCGGGTTCTCCTCGGTACCCGTCAAGATGTTGGGATCGACGTAGGAGACCGCTGGCAGCGTCCCCGCCCTGGCGTCTGCGTGGAACTGGTCGATCGTCTTGATGCAGCCAGGGTTCTTCTGCACGATGTCGGCGATGACCAAGAGGGTCGACGCGTTGGTGGCGTAGCTCGCCCAGCTGATGCCGTGGGCGTCGAGGCGGTCGAAGATGGTCCCGTTGGGCGGGATGCCGGTGATCGACGAGTCCTCGGTTGCGATGAGCCCGAAGGCCGTGCCGGCGAGGAGGAACCTGCGATTGGGGTACGTCTGCGCCAGCACGGAGCAGAAGTAGCGGTCGCAGACGGCGAAGGTCTTCGCCAGTGAGTAGTAGAAGGGAATCTCCTCGGCCGTGTAGTACGCCATCGACCAGTCGCTGCTGCTCTCCGGCCCGATGAAGCCGTCATTGCGACCGTTCCCGTACTGCAGGTGGCTCGCGTTCCAGGTCTGGGTGACGTGCCCCGCCTGCAGCGTGTCCGTCTCGTGGAACGCGCGCACGTACCCGCCCGTCGGGTCGGGGTTCGTGTTGATGGGTCGGCCGTGGTGGTCGAGGGTGAACCCGTCGCCCCGGCCGAGCATCCCGAGGTAGTTGTCGAACGAGTGGTTCTCCTGCATGGCGACGACGATGTGGTCGATCTCGGGCAGGGTGTCGGTGCCCTCGGGCAGATGCGGGAACGGCCGCGAGCCGGGCCGGCGCCACTGTGCACGCGGCGGTAGGTGCGAGGCGCCCGACGTCGTCGCCCACGCGCTGGTCGCTCCCAACGCGTTCGCACCGAGCGCCGCCGCTCCCACGCCGAGCGCACCCTGGATGACTTGTCGTCTCGACCACCCGCGCTCTGCGCTCACGGTGCAATTAGAGCATCGCTGCCGAGCGGGTCAAGCACACGGTCGCGCCCTTGTTCCCCAACGCGTCACGCGCTCGTCACGTTCTTCACGCGACGGGCGACGGGCGACGGGCGACGGGCGACGGGCGACGGGCGACGGGCGACGGGCGACGGGACGCGAGCCTTGTGCTCAGGTGGCGTCGGCGACCAGCGGCTGCCTGGCCCGGGCGCGCCGGGTCATCGGCCGGATGAACAGCGCGCACACGACCGAGATGGCCGCTGCGCCGGCGCCCACCCAGAAGGGCACGCTGAAGCTGTGCAGGATCGACCCGCCGTGGCTCGCGCCGGCGTGGCGCGAGAGGGACTCCTGGATGGTCAGCACGACCTGGATCCCGGCCACCTCACCAACCTGGCTGGCCAGCAGCTGCGCCGAGCTCATCACGCCGTACTCGGACTCGGCCACCTCGTTGGACATCGTGGCCGACGTCGCCGGCATCGACACGCCCATGCCGAGGCCCGACAGCGCCAGGGCGATCAGGATGATTGCCAACCCGGACGACACGGTGAGCGTGGCGAAGAGGATCATCGAGAAGAGCAGCGCGCCGGTGCCGATCAGGCTGGCGTTGCGCTCCCCGGTGCGCACGGTCATGTAGCCCGCGATGGGGGCGCTGATGGCGAAGACGAGCGGGCGCGCCACCGAGAGGAACCCGACCTGGGTCACGCTGTAGCCGTAGACCTGCTCCATGAGGAGCGGGAACAGGAAGAAGCCGCCGAAGTAGGCGAAACTCGAGAAGCCCTTCGCCCCCATCGGGAACATGAAGTTCCGGCGGCGCCAGTACGTGGTCGGCACCAACGGCGTGGCGAAGGTGGACTCGCGCCAGACGAAGACGGCAGCGAACACGACGGCGACGACGCCACAGATGATGACGCCCACCGAGGTCCACCCCGCGATCGGGCCGATGCTCAGCACCAGCATGGCTGCGGTGACCGCGCCGGCCAGGCTCCAACTCCCGACCCAGTCCATGCCGGCCCATGCACCCGCGCGCCGCCGCGTCGCCCGACCCTCCGATCCCGCGGGCGCCTCGCTACCGCCGCCCGCTCCGGCCCCGGCCCGCGCCGGCCGGGTCGAGGGCAAGAGCAGCGCCACCACCACCGACGCGGCGACGAGGAGCACGAGCTGGCCCCAGAACAGCGTCCGCCACCCGAAGTACTGGATGACCGGCGAGCCCAGCGTGACGCCGAGCACCGGGCCGCCGGCCCCGACGAGCGACCACCACCCGAGTGCCTTCACGCGGTCTTCGGGGTCGAAGAGCTCGAGGATGATCGCCATCGACGCGGTCCCGGTGGCGGCGCCCTGCACGCCGTCGAGGGCGCGCGCGAAGAGCAGCATGCCGACATCGGGCGCGGTGGCGGTGAGGACGGCGCTGACCATGGCGCCGAGCAGGCCGAACTGGTACAGCCGGCGGTGTCCGAAGAGGTCGCCCGCTTTCCCGAAGAACGGTGCCGCGACACCGAAGGCCAGCAGCGGTCCCGTCGAGGCCCACGCCAGGACGGAGAAGTTGGTATGGAAGTCCGCCTTGACCGTCGGCAGGGCGACGACGAACACGGTGAAGGTGATGTTGAGCGAGAGCAGCCCGGCCAGCAGCGCAACGAGCGCCCACCACTGATAGCGCGGGCTGCGTACGGCGCGCGCCGAGACGCGGCGGTGCAGCAGCACGAACCAGTTCGTCTCGACCGACCCGTCGCCGAGCGGTCCCATTGCTCCCCCACCTGGGTCTGCGGCCGGGTCGAGCAGCGCGTCGGAGCGCTCGAGCTCGACAGGGGAGGCCATGTCGGACACCCTACCGGCGCGGAATTTGGGCTCTTCGGCGCGCCGAGGCGGCGTCCGGCGCGGCGTAGTAGACACGTGACGGCAACCGCCCGAAGGGGGGTCATGTCCGACACGGCGACACCGCCCGAGGTCTTCTCGCCCGAGTTCATGGTCGACCCGCACGCCTCGATCGCGCGCCTGCGTGCCGACGATCCCGTCCACTACGTCGAGCCGATGGCCTTCTGGCTGATCACGCGGCACGCCGACGTCAAGCGACTGATGGGCGACGCGGAGGTGGCCACGCCGGACAAGCGGGCGTGGGAGTTCTACGAGCCCGCACCAGCCGGCAGCCACATCCGCTGGCTCGAGGACAACGACCTGCTCGCGCTCGAACGCGACGACCACCGCCGCGTGCGGCGCCTGGTCACCGCTGCCTTCACGCCGAAGGCGATCGCCCGCATGGAGGTCCTCATCCACGAGGTCGTCGCTCGCTTCGCCGCGCCGCTCCAGGGACGCCACGGCGTCGTCGATCTCATGGCCGAGTTCACCGACCCGATCCCCAACACGGTCATCAGCCGGATCACCGGCATCCCCGCCGCGGGGGGCGACGAGCTGCGCTTCCGCCAGCTGGCCCAGGACGTGATCGCGCAGGCACTGCCGTTCGCCACCGAGGACTCGATCCGCCAGGCCGAGCAGGCGTTGGTCGAGCTGTCCGCCTGGGTCCGGGCCATGGCGGCCGAGCGCGAGGCCGAGCCGCACGACGACCTCATCAGCGACCTCGTCACCACCCACGACATGGGGGACCAGATGACCGAGGACGAGATCGTCACGCTCGTCACCGGCTTGGTCGGCGCCGGCAGTGAGACGACCTCGCTCGGCGCCATCGCGGCCATCAACTGCTTGTTGGAGCACCCGCGCGTCTTCGAGCAGGTCAAGGCCGACCGGGCGCTGGTGCCCGAGACCGTGCTCGAGGTCATCCGCTACGGCATGGGCGGGCCGGGTGGACTCCCCCGCTACGCCGTGCGCGACTTCGAGCTCGGGGGCAAGCAGATCCGCCAGGGCCAGATGCTCATGCTGAGTTTCGGCGGGGCCAACCGGGACCCGTCCGTCTTCGAGAACCCCGACGAATTCGACATCGGGCGCGACAACACCGACCTGCTGATGTTCGGGTTCGGGGCGCACTACTGCCTCGGCGTGCACCTGGCGAAGGCGGAGTTGCGCGCCTCGATCGGCGCGCTGTGCGACTTCCTCCCGAGCGGGGCCGAGCTCCGGCCCGACCTGATGGAGGTGAAACCCATGGGCACCTTCGAGCGGCCGGCCACCCTCCCCGTCGACTTCTCGGCCGACCTCCCCCTCGATGCGCCCCGCCCGTCCATCCCGCGGCGGCCCACCGCGCCGGCCGTCCAGAGCGACTAGCGGTCCCGCCGGACGCTCAGCGAGGGCGCCGGCTCACCACCCGAGCTCGCGCAGGCGCGGGTCGCTGATCCCGAAGTGGTGGCCGACCTCGTGGATCACCGTCCGTCGCACCTGCTGCTGCACCTCCGCCGTCGTGGAGCAGGCCATGCAGATCGTCGCCTTGAAGATCGTGATCCGGTCCGGCAGGGCGGTCGAGTACTGGCCGCGGCTCGTCAGCGGCACGCCCTGGTAGAGGCCGAACAGCGGGCCGGGCGGGCTCGTGTCGTCGACGAAGACGACGACGTTCTCCATGGCGGCGCGCAACCCCTCTGGGATGTCGTCGAGCGCCCGCTCCACGAGCCGGTCGAACTCCTCCGTCGAGACCTCGATCACGACGGCCTCCCGCTCAGCGCAGGCCGCGCAGGCGGAACCACCAGTTCGGGTCGCGCCCGTGCGCGTGGAAGTGGTTCGGGATCTGGCGCATGACGCGGTCGACCGACCACTCCCCCGCGCCGAAGCGGGCGTCGGAGACCCTGGTCAGCTGCGC
>DATJTQ010000191.1:0-21402 GCA_035503355.1 Solirubrobacteraceae bacterium | reverse complement strand
GCGTAGCACTCCTGGACGAGGCCGCGCGAGACACCGAGCTCGCGGGCGAGCGCCCGGGAGGACGGGATGCGCTCGTCGGGCCCGAGGCGTCCGGTCTGGATGGCGGCGCGCAACGCGCGCTCGAGCTGGGCGGTGAGCGGCTCGGCCGCCTCGCGATCGAGACGCACCAGCAGCTCTGGTCCCAGACCGGACCACTCCACCGACATCGAGATCGATCCTACCGGCGATCCACTTCAAGGTGGATGACCTCAAAGCCGAAGCGCTCGACCAGGCGGTCGGCCACCAGCGACCGATGGCAGGCGCGCGCCGTGGCCTCGACGCACAGCAGCGCGCCCATCCCGTGCACGGGCAACTGGCCGATCAACGGCTGGAGCGGGACGAGGTCGAGGATCTCCTCGGTGAAGGTGCGGATGTACTCGGGCGCCAGCCGCACGCGTGAGCGCTTGCCCACGCCCTGGCGGTCGTCATCGCGGTACTGGAGGTGGCGCAGCTCGGTGTCAGGGGCCAGCTCCGGGTGGTACTCGTAGCCGATCCGCGCCTCGGCCAGCAGCCGCTGAAGCCGCTGGGCGTTGGCCCACGCGTACTGCTGCCCACGAACCCCCCGGCGCTGGCGGATGTCAAAGACCTTGGTCACCCCGGCGCCATCCAGCGTGGCGATGAAGCTGCGCGCGTCGAACTCGTAGACCCCGATGGTGGCGATGCGGGAGGTCATCCCCCGGCCAGCGCCAGCTGGGCGAGCTGCACGATCCCTTCGTGCGAGGAGGCGACCACCAGGAACCGCTTGGCGTGGCAGAACAGGGCGTCGGGTACCCCGGTGACCGCCACCAGGTCAGCGCCCTCGCGCCCCGCCCACGCCTCGGGCAGGTCACGCCGGTTCTCAAATGACCCCAGCTCGCGGGGCACCGCCTCCAGGCCGAAGCCCTGGCGCTTGGGGTAGATCACGTACAGCGCGTCGGGTGCCGCGGGTACGAGCACCTGCTTGAACGGCGCGTTCACGGGCAGCTCGATCAGGCGCGGGTCGGCGGCGGCCGCGATCGCCTCCTCGACGATGCGCGTCGACCGCCGGCCCGAGGCGGCCGCGAGGATCTCGCGGGCGAGGATCCCGCGCGCCAGGTCGACGGCCTCGTCGAAGCGCAGCCGCTCCTGCTCGGCCGTCAGCGTCTCGTCCCAGCGCGCGTTGAAGCCGCCGACGACCCCGTTGACGGTGAGCGGATAGGCACCCTGGACCAGCGACTCCGTGAGCTGCTGGCCGGTGTCGTTGGCGTCGACGCCCTGGACCAGGGTTGCGTCCACCGCCTCGGCGACCTCGGCGTCGCCGTCACACACGCGCGCGCCGAACGCCTGCCAGATGAGGCCGAAGGAGGCGTAGCGGATCCCGTTGGGCCGCGCGCCCGCGAACTCGCGCTGGTGGTGATCGAAGTCCCCGGTGGACGGGTCGTGGCGGAAGCCGACGTCGATGCGCAGGTCCGCGCGGCTCAGCTCGACCCGGTCGCGTGTGCGCAGTACCTCGATGGGCTCGCCCAGCAGGGTGAGCGCGGCGATCGCGAACACCTCGTCGGCGTGAAAGGAACCGTCATGGGTGGCGATGAGCATGCGCTCTGACTCTAGGGCGGAGGTCGCGCGCGGCGGGCGCGCGATCTGTCGGGAAGGCGATTGTCGGCCCGATCAGCGAAACTTCGGCCCGCACGCGCTGTTGTGTGCAGAAGCCGAATCCCTGGAGCCGCCAATGCCAGGGAACGGGGAACCCAATTCGTTTGGGGCGAATCCAGCGGTGATCCGCCGGTAGCGCTCAATCTCAGAGCGCGAGCCCGTCAGCTAACCCCGTAGGCGATCCGGCGAGCCAGCTGAAGTCGACCACTGCGGGGTTTTGCGTGTCCGTATCCAGAACCGTTTCTGTCGTTGGCGCCGCCATGGGCGTCAGGGCGCGAGCCTCTCGGCTTCCATGGGCGGTGGCAGCGCTCTCGGCGCTGACTCTCACCCTCATGTTGAGCCTGATACTGGCGCTGGATCCGGCCGTCTCCCGGGCCGACGCGACGTCGCCGTTCCATCGCGTCCTACGCGTCGGAGATCACGGCGGCGACGTGCGCGCCCTGCAGCGGATGCTCACGCAGGTGGGCATCAGGACCGCTGCCGACGGCCAGTTCGGCCCGGGCACCAAGGCGTCGGTGCACACCTTCCAGGTTGACGCCCACCTGAGCCCACCGAGCGGGACCGTCGGCGATCACACCGCGTCGACCCTGCAGCAGTGGGTGACCAACGGGACGCGTGCCTCGGGGGCCGCGGTGGCCCACGCCACGCAGGCGCCCGCGGGCGAGAAGGCGACGCTCGTCAACGGACTTGCGGTCGCGCCCGCCGATGCTCCGGAAGCGGTCAAGCAGGTGATCGCGGCCGCCAACTCGATCGCCACCACCCCCTACCTGTATGCGGGCGGGCACGGCAGCTGGAAGTCCTCAGGCTATGACTGCTCGGGCTCAGTGGGCTTTGCCCTGCACGGCGGCGGGCTGCTCTCACAGACCGAGGACTCGGGCCAGATGGAGACCTACGGCCTGCCCGGCGCCGGCCAGTGGATCACTCTCTACACCAACGCGGGCCACGTCTACGCCAAGATCGCCGGGCTCTACTACGACACCGCGGCGCAGAGCTCCTCCAACAACGAGGATCGCTGGTCCACGCGGCGCATCTCACCCGCCGCCGGCTTCATCGTTCGCCACCCCCGGGGGTACTGACCTGGGCGGCCGGCGGCCGGTGGCCGGCGGTCAGGGCGCCTCGGGCAGGGGCCGGGGCGTCAGCACCACGCGGACCTCGCCCCAGCGAAAGGCGGTGGCGCCTCCGCCCCAGGGCCGCTCGGCCGGATGAGCGGCCTGAGAGGGCAGCGGGTGCACGCCGTGCAGGCGATGCACATAGCGGAAGGCCTGGGCCCGCAGCGCTCGCTGGGCGTGCAGCGGGTTCAGCCGCCATCCCGCGGCGAGCAGCTGGGCGCCGTGCCAGAGCTCCCAGTGCCAGCGCCGGAAGGAGATCCGTCCGCGTGGCAGCAGATGCAGGTCGTAGGTCAGCTCGAGTGGCTCGTTCATCGGCGCAATCAGGTGAGCGGCGGCCGCCCTGGCCCCGCCGCGGGACGTCGATGCTAGTCCGGCCTGCGGCCCGACCGCGATGCCCGCCGGCCGGGCACGCCAGAATCGGAAAGCCATGCTGAGCATCGCCGACATGCCGATCCCGGTGCGCACCCTCGGACTGGCTCTGCGTCCCGAGCGCGACCTCGGGGCGCCCCTGGAGCAGGTGCGGGCCTGGGCCGAGGTCAACGGCGTCGCCCTCGCCGGCGTGCAGGGCGATCGCCGCCTCCCCGACACCGTGGCCCAGCGCCCGGAGGCATCGCTGGCGGAGGGCTGCGACGTCGTGCTCGCCCTCGGCGGAGACGGCACCATGCTCGGCGCCATGCGCGTGGCCGCCCCCCACGGAGTGCCGGTGCTGGGCATCAACCTGGGCACGCTCGGCTACCTCACGGAGATCGACGCCACCCATCTCGAGGGAGCCCTCGGTGCCCTGCATCGCGGTTCCTACACCGTCGAGCGCCGCAGCGGCCTGGCCCTGGCCGCCCGTGAGGGGATGGCGGCCCAGCTGGCCCACAACGACATCGTGCTCACCCGGGTACCGGGGCGCGGTCAGGCGGCGCTGGCCTTGGAGATCGACGGCGAGCTGCTCGTGCGCTACGCCAGCGACGGGGTCATCACGGCCACGCCGCAGGGGTCCACCGCGTACGCGTTCGCCGCCGGCGGCCCGCTGGTCTCTCCGCGCGCTCACGGCATGATCGTCATGCCCGACGCGCCCGCGGGCCTGTTCAACCGTGCCGTCGTACTGGCCGAGGGGGAGAGCCTCGGCATCGAGGTCCTGCGCCGGAGCGCGCCGGTGTCGATCGAGCGCGACGGCCAGCTGCTGGGACACGCCGAGCCGGGCGCGCGGGTGGAGATCCTGGCCCGGCCCGATGCCGCGCGCGTCGTCCGCGTGCACCCCGGCGGCTTCGCCGAGCGCGCCCGGCGCAAGCTCGGTATCACCGATCCGGCGGGCCTCGCCGACTTTGACCTCGCCGGCCACGAGCGGTAGCCACCTCGACGTCCAGATGCTCGAGCAGGCCGCGGCGGCCGGCGTCGGTGACGTGCACCGCACGACCGTGACGCGCTCGCTCGATCCACCCGCGCGCCAGCATCTGCTCGGCTTTCACACGGTTGCGATCGTCGCCGTGGGGCTGCTGTTCCTCGCCGCCGCGACGACGCTCACGCTCCCGCGCGATCGCGGCGCACCGTCGCGCGCCGCGGGCGAGACCTCACCCGCCGGCGGCGCGCCGGCCCGGAGAGCCCGAGCTGAGCCGCGTCGCGTTGACGCCGCTGAGTCAGCCACGCGGTCACCTCGGAGGGAGGTGTTCTCCAGGCCATGGTGCAGTGCCCCCACCGCTCACCGGGGAGCGACGCCTGTGCTCACGACTGCCGGGCCGCGATACCGCCCGGCCGCCGGGCGGCCGTTGATGACCGGCGGCCGGCGACGGCCACGCCGCCGGCTCCGATCGCCGCCCCCGCGACCGCGGCGAACCCGAGATCGAGCAGGCTGTCCGAGGACCCGCGTGAGTTGTGCGACACGCCTGCGCTGGGCGAGGCGAGGTCGGGCCCGAACGCGGGCGCGCGGTTGTCGAAGGCATACGCGGGCGCGGCACCGCCGGCGAGAGTGATGGCGACGGCGAACGCGGGCACGGCGCGATGGATACGCATGGGTGATCCCCCCTAAGTCGGCCCCTCCCCGGACGCGGGGCGGGCTGGTGTGGTCCCGAGTCCCGCCGCGGTGGTCAGTGTGGACGGCGGCGGGGCCGGTGTGCTTGGTAAGGAGCACGTTAGGGTTCTCACCCCGCGGTGTAAATCGGGCAAACCGCACTCTTGTGACCAGGTACAGTCGCGTGAACTGGTCACCCACCGGTGGTCGGGGCACTGTGTTTGGGAGAGAAGCGGAACGGGTGCGGATCGAGGCCCTGCTCGGGACGGTGGTGAGCGGCCCGGTCGGCGTCGCCATCGAGGGCGCTCCCGGGATCGGCAAGACGACGCTGTGGCGCGACACCGTCGCGTCGGCTCGTGGTGGTGGCTGGCAGGTCCTGAGCACCGCACCGAGCGAACCCGATCGCGACCTTGCCTTCGCCGGCCTGGGCGATCTGTTCGAGGGCCTGCCGGCGGCGGTCCTCGACGCGCTGCCCGAGCCGCAGAGCAGGGCGCTGCGCACGGCGCTCTCGATCGACGACGGGCCGGCGGTCAATCAGCAGACGCTCCCGCGCGCAGTGCTCGCGGTGCTGCGCGCGCTGGCGGGGACCACGCGGTTGCTGATCGCCATCGACGACGAACAGTGGCTGGACCGTCCGAGCGCGCGGATGCTCGCCTTCGCGCTCGCCCGCCTCCACGACCAACCTGTGGCGCTCCTGCTGGCCCGGAGGCCGGGCGCCGACGCGGCGTCCCTGTACGCCCAGGTGGCCGATCGTTTCGGCGCCGCCGGGATGACGACCCTCCACCTCGACGCGCTGGATCGCACGTCGATCGGGTCGATGGTCGCGGCGCACCTCGGTGACGGCTGGTCCGGACGCGCCCTGACCCAGGTCCACGAGGCCTCGGGAGGAAATCCGCTCTACGCGCTGGCGATCGCGCGCACGCTCGACGGGCGGGCGGGAGCGGGCCGCGAGGTGGCGATCCCGTCGACGCTCACCGACGCGATCTCCCGCCGTCTCGACCACCTCGAGGATCCCACCGCCGAGGCGCTTCTGGTCATCGCGGCGGCGGCCGCGCCCACGCCCGCACTCCTGCGGGCGGTGCTGGACGACTTCGCCCTCGAGCACCTTGACGCCGCCCTGGATGCCGAGCTCATCGAGGCCCACGGTGACCGCCTGGCCTTCACCCATCCGCTGTTGGCCTCCACCCACTACGCGCGCGCCCCGGCGGCCGGTCGGCGGCTTGTGCACCGCCGTCTGGCCGCGACGGTGCCCGATGTGGTCGAACGCGCGCAGCACCTCGCGCTGGGCGCAGAGGCCCCGGACGACGCGGTAGCGGCGAGCCTGGCCGATGCGGCGGCTGTGGCCGGGCGGCGCGGTGCGCCCGAGGCCGCCGCCGACCTGCTCGAGCAGGCGCTGCGCCTGACCCCGCTGGAGAACGACGCCGCCCGGCGTGCCTTCGCCGTGGCCGCCGCGGAGCAACGCTGGGCGAGTGGCGAGTTCACCCGCGCGGAGGCGATCCTCGCCCCCGTCCTGAGCAGCGAGGTGAGTGGCGCCATCCGCGCGCGAGCGCTGCGTCTCACCTCGCTCGTACGCAGCACGGACGACTTCATCAGCCAGTGGCCGCTGCTGGAGCAGGCGCTTGACCACGCGCGCGATGACCCCGAGATCCGCGCGCGCATCGAGATGGACCTGGCCGTGTGGGCCAACAACCGGGGCGACTTCGCCGCGGCCGTGCAGTGGGCCCGCGCCGCGGTGCGGTCGGCTGAGGCGCTGGGCGACGAGACCCTGCTGGCCAACGCGCTCGGCATGCAGGGCGACGCCGAGGTCCACGCGGGCGCTGGGGTCGTCCGGGGCCTGTTTCAGCGCGCGCTCGCGCTCAGCGCGGCCGACGAGAGCCCGGCCTACGACACCCCGCGCTGCGCCTACGGACGCGCGCTGTTCTGGGCAGACTGCCTCGACGAGGCCCGGCCACTGCTCGAGGAGGCGCTGCGGCGCGCGCGCGACGAGGGCAACGAGCCCGACCGGCTCGGCATCTCATGGCTGCTGGGCTTCCTGGAGTGGAACGCCGGCAACCTGGGCGCGGCCGACGACTACCGGCGCAGCACCGAGGACGCGATCGAGATCGCCTCCGACGACGGTCTGTTCTGGAATGTCTGGATCGACTCGTGGATGGCCGCGGGCCGCGGGGAGCTTGAGCGAGCGCGGACGCTGGCCGAGGAGGGGATGGCCTCGGTGAGGCGCTCCGGCGGACAGTCCGGCGAAATCCCGATGGCGATGGTGCTGGGCGCGGTCGACCTCTGGACCGGAGACCCGGTGGCCGCGCATGAGCGGCTGGCCGCTGCCCGTACGCGCGCCCTGGACGGGGGATGGGGACTGGTGGGCGCGATGGGGCTGGGCCTGTGGTCCACCGACGTCGAGGCGCTGATCGCTCTCGGCCGGCTCGAGGAGGCCGAAGCCGTGCTGGCTGACCTGGTGGTGCGGGTGCATGCGGCGGAGAACCCGCACGCCGTGGCCATCGCCTACCGGTCGCGCGGCCTGCTCCTCGCCGCTCGGCACAACCTCGAGGCGGCGGTGGAGGCGCTGAACGCCGCCGAGGCCGCGCACACGCTCCGGCCTCTTCCGGCCGAGCTGGGGCGCACGCTGTTGGAGAAGGGGAGCGTTCAGCGCCGCGCGAAGCGCAAGAGCGCGGCGAAGCGGTCGCTTGAGCAGGCGCTGGCCATCCTGGAGCCACTCGGCGCGGAGTTGTGGGTGGCGCGGGCCCGTGACGAGCTGAGCCGTATCGGCCTGCGGCGTGCCGTGGTGAGCGATGGGCCCACGCCGGCACAGCGTCGCGTCGCCGAACTGCTGGCCACGGGCGCCAGCAACCGGGAGATCGCCGGCACGCTGCACATGAGCCTGCGCAGCGTCGAGTCGCACCTGACCAGCCTCTACCGCCAGTTCGACGTCCGCTCGCGGGCGCAGCTGGTGGCGAGGCTCGCCACGGGCCCCGCCATATCCTCTGATGTCGATGGCACCAGCACGCCACGACATCACCAGCCGCGCGGACTGTGAGCAGCTCGTCCGGGCCTTCTACGGCCGGGCGCTCACCGACCCCGTCATCGGCTTCATCTTCGTCGACGTCGCCAAGCTCGATCTCGAGGCCCATGTCCCCAAGATCGCGTCGTTCTGGGAAACGATCCTGCTCGGCGCCCAGTCCTACGCCGGCGGTGCCTTCCGGCCGCACGCGCTGATCAACGCCCAGGTTCGGCTGCGCGGCGGGCATTTCGAGCGGTGGCTGTGGCTGTGGCGAATGACGGTGGACGAGCTGTTTGCCGGTGAGCGGGCCGAGCTGGCCAAGGCCCACGCCGAGCGCGTCGCGCGGGCGTTTCACGCGCGGCTGCGCATGCTCGATGCGGCGGCGGTCAGCGATGAGCTTCCGACGCTGGCCATCACCCGGCACGGTCCCGCCTGAATCCGGAGTTTGTGCGATTTGTTGCGCGTCTTGCGAGAGGTCGCGGCGCGATCTCGTGCAGATTCACCACAAACAGGACTTTCGCGCGCGGGCGCGTTACCGTGGCGGGCCCCCTGGGACCCTTCCCCAACCGATGAGGTGAGGTATCACGGATGAGTCTTGACGACGCTGACCGACCGTTGTCTGGAGCCATGCCGGACCCGGCTGTCCATCGCCGCTGGGTGCTCTCCAAGCGAGCCGAGGACGGGCGGCCGCTGATCGTGCGCGAGGATCGGGTCGTTCACCCGAAGAGATTTGCGGCGCGGGCTCGAGGCGCGGTGGCCATGGAGGCCGCTGAGGCCGAGGGCACCCCCGCGCTGCACTGAGGCGTGTTGCCGGCCCGGGCAGGGCGGGCCGGCACACCGCCTACGACTGATCCACCGGTTTCTGGCATTCTTTCGGCTCGATGCCCAGCGATCGCTTCTACACACGCGTCTCGACCGCCATCTCGGCCGACGCCCTCAAGGCCATCGGGAGATTCAACATCCCGCTGTACCGCCTCTCGCGGGGTCGCCTGTTCGGGCGCCTGGACCGCGCGCCCGTGCTGCTGCTCACCACCACGGGCCGCAAGTCGGGCGCGGCGCGCACGGCGCCCGTGGTCTATCTCGCGGACGGCGAGCGCTTGGTCGTCATCGGCTCCAACGCCGGCAACACGCGCGCCCCGGCCTGGGCGCTGAACCTCAGCGCCCACCCCGAGGCCGAGGTGGAGGTCCGCGCCGACCGCCGGCGGGTGACCGCCCGCGTTGCCGAGGGGGAGGAGCGCGAGACGTTGTGGCGGCGGATGAACGAGCAGTACGCGGGCTTTGACGACTACCGAGCCCGGACCACGCGCGACATCAACGTGTTCGTGCTCGAGCCGCGCTGACCGGCGAGCCCGGCGCACGGCGCCGGTACGATCTGGCATGGGTACCGGTCATGAGAGGTTCGCAGTCACAGCAGCCAGGTCAGCGAGGGCACGACCGGCTGCGCGGCTCGCTGGACGGGCCGTCCAAGACGATCACCGTCGAGCCGATCCAGCTCCCGGCGCCGTCCCCGCCCCAGCGGATCGACTCGCCGGACCCGCCGCGGCGGCCTGAGCGCCCGCGCGAGCCGGCGGCCCCCCGCGAGCCCGCCCGCTGAGGATGAGCGCGATGGAGGGCTCAGCCCCCGATCTCATCACGGCCGTCATCGGCTTTCGCCAGTGGCGCCTGTCCGGCGATGAGCTGTTGTCCTTCCGCGCCGATGAGCCGTGGCGCCGTGGCGTGCAGACCGCGCGGTGCGCCACTCACGCCCACGCCGCACCGGCTAACGGCTGCACGTGTGGCATCTACGCGTGGTACGCCCCCGCGCCCCGGGGCGCCTCGGCGATGACCCCCGACCTCGTCGCCGGGGCGGTCGCGCTGTGGGGCCAGATCGAACTGCACGCCCACGGGATGCGGGCAGAGCGCGCCATGGTCGTGGCGCTGGCGCTTCCCTTCTCCTGGGGTGCCAAGCGCGGCCGTATCCGGGCCGCCGCGGCCGCGCTGGAGGTGCCGGCGGTCGCGGCTCGCCGGCTCAAGGCGGCGGCGCTCGCGCATGGCGAGCTCATCCCGCGCGCGATGCGCCCGCCCGACACCACGCCCAACAAGCGTGCCGCGCCGGGGGAGCCGGCGCCGGCCCGCCTCTACGCGGTGGCCGACGGGTATCACGAGCGGATGCGAGCCCGCTCGGGCCGCCCTGGTCCCTGAGCGCGCCCCGGTATCGTCGGCGCATGAGGCTCGTCGCCCTGGGGGACCGGGACCCCGCGCACCTGACCCACCGCGAGATCGATGCCACCCTGGCCCTACTGGGAGACCACGTGGACTGCGGGTGGGTGGCCACCGACAGCCCGCCGGCGCGCCGCTTGGACGAGGCTGACGCCGTGTGGCTGCTCCCGGGGACTCCCTACCGCGACGACGACGCCGCCCGTGAGGCAATCCATCACTGCCTGGATACAGGGACGCCGTTCCTGGGCACCTGCGGTGGCTTTCAGTACGCGTGCGTGGAGCTGGCCCGGGCCCGTGCCGGGGTGACCGGCGCCGCCAGCGCCGAGCTCGATCCCGAGGGCGACGCTCTGGTGGTCGCCCCGCTGGCGTGCGCGCTGTACGGAGAGACCCGCACCGTGACGCCGGTGGACGGGACGCGCCTGGCGGAGATCTGCGGCGCCGAGCCGTTTGACGGCCATCATCAGTGCGGCTACGGCCTCGCCGACGCCTACGCCCCGGTGCTCGCGCGGGCTGGTGTCGTCATCTCCGCGCACGCCCCCGACGCCGGGGTGGAGGGCATCGAGCTCCCCGATCATCCGTTCTTCCTCGCCACGGCGTTTCAGCCCCAGGTGGGCAGCAGTGCCAGCGGCGTCGTGCACCCGCTGATCGCGGCCCTGTTGGCCGCGGCCGCGGCGCCGGCGTAGCTGCCGCCGCGCGCCCGGCGCGGCTCACCACGCGGCGCGTACATCCACGACGATGCCGTCCGTTGCTCCACTACAGTTGTCTGACCTTGGGACAGGATGTCTCAGAAAGAGAGGGGCCATGAGCCTGGAGTTGATTGGAGCCCGGGAGACCGCGGACGGCATCGCGGTGACGTTCGTCACCGAACGCGGGATCGAGCCCCTCGAGGGAAGCTGCGACGAGATCGCCCGGCTGGCGACGGTCATGCAGCAGGTGAGCGCTCTGGCCGCGATCAACGAGAATGAGCGCGTGTGGATCGACGAGGTCGCCGTCGGCGACGCGATCGTCAAGCTCGGGCTCAGCCCCGGCCGCCAGGGGCGCGTCAAGATCATTCGCCGCTGACGCCGGCCGGCCCGCACTGGGCGGGCGCCTAGACTCGAAGGGGTGCCCTCCGGCCTGTTGAACATCGGCCTCGGCAAGGCGTCCGAGCGCGTCCCCGGC
Organism: Solirubrobacteraceae bacterium; assembly: GCA_035503355.1. Lineage (GTDB taxonomy): Bacteria > Actinomycetota > Thermoleophilia > Solirubrobacterales > Solirubrobacteraceae > Palsa-465. Next base: position 10,292 of record DATJTQ010000191.1, on the reverse strand, counting down.
CTGCGGCGCCTGCCCGTCGTCAAGCTGCTCGCCGCGGCCGAGCTGGCCGTCCTGGCCCGTGACCACGTGACGCGGCTCAGCCCCGATGAGCGCCGCCGGTTCGTGGTGCTGGTGCGCGTGGGGCGGGGGCGGCGCAGCCGTCTCACCGAGGACGAGCGCACCGAGCTCGAGGGCCTGCTGACCAAGCTCCAGCCCCGCCGCCTGCTCGGCGAGGCGATCGATCGTCTCTCCCCGGTTCCCCTCCCGAGCCGGCTCGTGTTCGGTCCGAGAAATCGTTCATAACGTCTAAGTTTTTCGGCGCCCGACCGCGCAATCGTGCAAGAAACGCGCGATTGGACATGAGAACCTTGGTCTCAGTGACCCGGGTCGAACGGACAGCGAATCTGGCCGGCGTGGTGCTCCCGTTCGTCGGGACGCTCGTCGCCATCGTGATGTTGTGGAACCGGGCGGTCGACCTGACCGACCTCATCCTGCTGGTGGTGATGTACCTGATCACCGCGGTCGGGATCACCGTCGGCTTCCATCGCCTGCTCACCCACCGCGCCTTTGCCAGCTACCCCTGGGTGGAGCGCACCTTCGCCGTGCTCGGCTCGCTCTCGGTCCAGGGGTCGGTCATGGACTGGGTGGCCGACCACCGCAAGCACCACGCCCACACTGACCAGGAGGGTGACCCGCACAGCCCTCACGTCGGCCACGGTAGTGGCCTCTCGGGCCTGTGGCATGCCCACGTGGGCTGGCTGCTGGAGACCCAGGGCCAGGCCGACTGGAAGAAGTACGCCGCCGAGCTCTACGAGGACCCCAAGATGCGCTGGATCGGCCGCTGGTTCCCGCAACTGGCGCTGCTGTCGCTGCTCATCCCCACGGTGGCCGGCTGGGCGCTGCACGACTTCACCCTGGCCGGGGCCCTACAGGGGTTGGTCTGGGGCGGCCTGGTGCGGATCTTCTTCGTGCACCACGTGACCTGGTCGGTCAACTCGGTGTGCCACTTCTTCGGCCGGCGCCGCTTCGACCTCGAGGACCAGTCGACCAACGTCGGGTGGCTGGCCGTGCTCTCGCTGGGCGAGTCCTGGCATCACAACCATCACGCCTTCCCGCGCTCGGCCTATCACGGGCTGCGCTGGTGGGAGATCGACCTCTCGGGCCTCATCATCGCCGGGATGCAGCGTGTGGGACTGGCCTGGAACGTCGTGCGGATCAGCCCCGAGCGCCAGCAGGCGCGGGCGCTCACCGCCGCCTGAACCAGTAGCTGCCGCGGACGCGGCGGCGACCCGCACCGCCTGAGGCCCACGGCTCCCGCACCCGCGGCGGCGCCCCCGAACGCATAGGCTTAGCGCCATGGAGCTGGCCGGCAAGCATGTCGTGGTCACCGGAGCCGCCAGCGGCATCGGTCGCGCGTGCGCCACCCGCTTCGCCGCCGAGGGCGCGCGAGTGGTCGTCGCTGACCGCGACGAGGCGCGCGCCGGCGCCGTCGCCGACGAGATCGGCGGGCTGGCCATCGCGACCAACGTCGGGCGCGAGGCGGACATCGTCGCCCTGATCGCCGCCGCCCAGGGTCGGCATGGCCCGATCGACCTGTTCTTCTCCAATGCCGGGATCGCGGGACCAGGTGGGGGCCCCGAGGCACCCGACGACGAGCTCCAGCTCACCTGGGAGATCAACGTCATGGCCCACATCTGGGCCGCGCGGGCGCTGCTGCCCGACTGGCTTGAGCGCGGCGAGGGCTACCTGCTGAGCACCGCGTCGGCGGCGGGGCTGCTCACCCAGGTCTCGGCGATGGCCTACTCGATCACCAAGCACGCGGCGGTGGCGCTCGCCGAGTGGCTGGCGATCACCTACGGCGACGCCGGCATCAAGGTCTCGTGCCTGTGCCCGCAGGGCGTCCGCACACCGATGCTCGACATCGCGCTGGAGGACCCCATCGGCGCCGCGCCGCTGCTGGCCGGTGGCCTGATGGAGCCCGAGGACGTCGCCGCGGTCGTGGTTCAGGGCCTGCGCGACGAGCGGTTCCTGATCCTCCCGCACGAGGTGGTGGCCGAGCACTTGGCGCTCAAGGGGGCCCAGCCCGAACGGTGGCTGCGCGGAATGCGCCGCCTGGTCCGTCAGGCCAAGGAGGCCTCGGAGTCCTAGCCGCCGGCGTCGCCGGCCCGCTCCAGCTCGCGCCGCAGCCGCGGCCACTCCTCGCGCAGCTGCAGGCAGGCCGCAGCCGCGCCCTCGGCCTCGCCGTCGCGCGCGCAGCTCTCCAGGCGCCGGAGGACCACCAGGACCGGCCGCGCATCGATCATCAGGGCGCTGTTGCGCGCCGAGTGCGCCGCCCCGGCCACCTGCTCCAGGTCGCCTGACTCGACCGCCTGGTCGATCCGGGTCATCTGGACCGTGAGCTCGGTCATCAGCGTCCCCACGATCGCCGCGCGGTCGGCGCCGAGCAGGCCCTCCAGCTCCGTGAGCCGTTCGAGGTCGAGCTGGGGCGGTACGGGCACCGGTTCAGGCGGCCGTCGCGTCCGGCGAGCTCACCCCGATGGGGGCCCCGAGCACCTCGTCGGGGATCCCGAAGCCATCGACGAGCTGACCCGCGCACAGACGCGCCTCGTTGCACAGCCGGTTGACCTCGCGGGTGATCGCCTTGCAGCGCGGCCCTGAGAGGCGGCCGTGCTCCATGAAGAAGGCCCGGTCCGCCTCCAGATCCTCGAGCGCGTAGAGATCGCACAGCAGCTTGAGCACGGGGCGCAGCCGCTCATCCTCGCAGGCCCGCACCGCGTTCTGGAAGGCGGAGAGCAGCACCGTGGCCATGTGCGCGCGGGCGACGTTGACCGCGTGGTTCTGGACGGCACGGAACACCTCGAAGGGCTCATGGCCCTCATCCAGGCCGCGCTTGAAGCGCTGCGCGGCCGCTGCGGTGATGTGCCCCTCGCGCCACTGAAAGAGCGCCAGCTGATCGTCGGGAGAGAGCAGGTCATCCTCGTCACCGCGCGAGACGAAATCGCCGATCACCTGTGCGATCTGGCGCGCGAAGAGCCGCTCGATCACCGTCTCCACCGCCTGTCCGGCCACGAAGGTGACGGTGCCGACCGGGTTGAGCTCGCCGAAGTGGTCGGCGTAGTCGGTGAGCAGCCCCTTGGCCAGCAGCATCATCAGGACGGTGTTGTCGCCCTCGAAGGTGGTGAAGATGTCGGTGTCGGCCCGCAGCGCGGCGAATCGGTTGACGCTCATGTAGCCGGCGCCCCCGCAGCACTCGCGGCAGGTCTGGATGGTGTGCACCGCATGCCAGCTGGCCATCGCCTTCATCCCGGCGGCCAGCGACTCCAGCTCGCGCCGCTGACGCTCGCCGGCCTCGGCGTCGCGCATGACCGCGTCGAAGCGATCGACGAGCTCGGCCTGGGCGAAGTGCAGCGCGAACGTCTTGGCCAGCGGCGGCATGAGACGCCGCTGGTGGGTGCGGTAGTCGAGGATGGGGACCTCGTGGCCGGGCTCGGGTCCGAACTGGCGGCGGCGCAGCCCGTGGCGGACCGCGATGGTCAGCGCGCTCTTGGCCGCGCTGACCGAGGCCCCGGAGATGCACACCCGTCCCTGCACGAGCGTCCCCAGCATGGTGAAGAAGCGGCGTCCGGCGCTCTCGATCGGGCTCGAGTAGACGCCATCCTCGTCCACGTCGCCGTAGCGGTTGAGCAACGCCTCGCGAGGAACGCGGACGTGGTCAAACCAGATCCGGCCGTTGTCGACGCCGTTGAGGCCCATCTTCTCGCCGCAGTCCTCGATGCGGATGCCCTCGCACAGCGCGCCGTCGTCGTCGCGCAGTTGCACCGCGAGGCAGTGGACCCCATGGTTCTCGCCGTCGACGACGAGCTGGGCGAACACCGCCGCCATCCGGCCGTGGCACGCGGCGTTGCCGATGTACTCCTTGTGCGCGTCGTCGTCGGGGGTATCGACGACGAACTCTCCCGAGTCGGGTTCATAGGTGGCGGTGGTGTGCAGCTGCTGGACGTCTGAGCCATGGCCGGCCTCGGTCATGGCAAAGCAGCCCGCGAGGGTCAGCTCGGCCGTGGCCCGCAGGTAGCGCTCGTGATGGCGCTCGGTCCCGAGCTGCTGCACCGCTCCGCCCCACAGGCCGAACTGGACGCCGAACTTGACCAGCAGCGAGAGGTCGCCGAGGGCGATGGTCTCAAAGCCCGCGACGTTGGCGCCCGGGTCACCGCGCCCGCCGTAGCGCTCCGGAAACCCAGGGGCGGTGAGGCCTTCGGCCGCCAACGCCTTGGCCCACTCCAGGACGCGCTCGCGGTACTCCGCGGTGGGCAGCGCCACCACCGGCGCGAACTCGGGGCGGCGCATGACCGTGCGCAGCTGCCGGCGGACCTCGCCGTAGCGCCCGTCGAGCAGCGCCAGCAGGTCGGCGGGCTCAAAGCTCGTCGTCTCCGGGGTCGTGGCTGTCACCGCACGAGAATATGCCTCGTCACGGTCGCCGCGAAACCGGACTACTGGTGTAGATGCAGGGCCTTGCGGACGCTGCGCGAGAAGGTGCCGAAGTCGTTGTGGTGCGAGCTGGCCAGGCCCGTCACGCCCAGCGTCGTCACGATCAGGCCGGCGAGCAGCGCCAGGATGGCCAGGACGGTGGGCCAGCGCTCCTCGAGCCACTCGCGCCCCCGGGTGAGCAGCAGCTGGGCGTCGCGGCCGGCGAAATTCAGGACGGCGAGGATCGCCAGCAGCGGCAGGATGAAGCAGACGTTGAAGATGACCAGCAGGACGAGGATGCGGATCACGTCGAGGTTGGCGCCCACCACGGCGGCGATGGCCGCGAAATAGGGGAACGCGGTGGGCAGCTCCACCGCGGTGATGGTGGCGCCGAGGATCGCGCCGGAGCGCCCGCGGGGGTTGATCTCCGGCGCCTCGGAACGAGCCAGGCGCTTGCGGTACCCCCACAGCACCGCGGCGGCGGCCAGCATGGCCGCGCCGGCGATCGTCTCCAGGACATAGCTGAGATGCCGTCCCGGGCGGGGAACCAGGGCGAGCAGCAGCTCACCCGGCCCCAGGGCGATGATGAGCCCGCCCAGGAGGTAGACGGCGAAGACCCCCGCGGTGAACTCCGCCACCTGGCGCCGGGCATGGTCGCCCGCGGCGAGATACAGGGCAGGGGCGATCGTCGTCGGGTTCAGGGAATCGGCGATCCCGATCGAGACAACGAGGCCGATCAGCCGGATCATGCGCCAGCGGCGATCGGTATGAGCATGCGAGCATTGTTCCTGACCGGTGCAATCTCACCTGCTCAGCCGCACCTGGCCCGAGAGCGGGCGCTACACTCTTCACGGCGCCGGGCGGCGTTCCTTCTGACGCCCGCGGCGGCTCATCCCTACCAGCAAAGAAGCGCAAAATGGCCCGTGGAGACGTCCGGATTGCCGCAACCCTCGCGTGCGAGGAGTGCAAGCGCCGGAACTATCAGACCAACAAGAGCAAGCGGAACAACCCCGAGCGACTGCAGCTACGCAAGTACTGCCGCTGGTGCCGCTGCCACACTCCGCACCGCGAGACGCGCTAGAGCGCGCACGTCAGTGGCTCGTAACCGCAAACGCCGCAGTGCAGGGCGCGGGGGGCGGCCGGGTTCGGCCGCCCAGCGCGGCGTGGCCACGGCGAACGGCGGTCGCTCCGAGGCCGCGGCCAACGGCGGTCGGTCGGAGGAAACGCCGGACCCGCTCGAGCACGCCACGCCCGACGTCGAGCTCGCCGAGGCGCAGCTGGCCATCGGGCGCCCGGAGTACGTCGACGCAGAGCCGGATGCCGGCGCGCCCGCCAACGAGGCTCCGGCCGAGGACGACTTCGACGACGACGAGAGAGCCGCTGCCGAGCCTGATGATGAGGAGCCCCTCGACGTCGAGGCCGGTGACGACGACGGCGATGGCGGTGGGGGTGGCTACGATGAGGATGAGGACGATCTCGGCCCGGAGGACAGCGGGTCCGGCCGCGGCCGTCAGCGCGCGTCGACCGCGGTGGCGCCTCGGCGCGAGAACCCGGGTGCTCGCGTCGTGCACTTCCTGCAGGGAAGCTGGCGCGAGCTCCAACGAGTACAGTGGCCGGATCGCCGGCAGGTGATGCAGGCCACCGGAGTCGTGATCGGGTTTGTCATCGTCGCCGGCGCCTTCCTGGGCATTGCCGACCTCGTCGCGCAGAAGATCGTCAAGCTCATCCTCCCGCACTAAAGCTTCAGTCCCTCTGAGAGAAACATGTTCCGCTGGTACGTCGTCAATACCTATTCCGGCCACGAAAACAAGGTCAAGCACAACCTCGAGCACCGCGTCGTCTCGCTGAATCAGCAGCGCGCCGTGCGCCAGATCATCGTCCCCACCGAGTCGGTGTCTGAGATGAAGGACAACCAGAAGATCACGGTGGAGAAGCGCACCATGCCCGGCTACGTTCTGGTCCAGATGGACCTCAACGAGGACTCCTGGTCCCTGGTGAAGGGCACCCCTGGGGTCACCGGGTTCGTCGGCGCCTCCAACGAGCCGGTGCCGTTGACCCAGGCCGAGGTGGACCGCCTCCTGCACACCGACAACGTCACCGAGCGCCCGCGCAGCCGCGCGCAGTTCTCGATCGGCGAGTCCGTCAAGGTCGTGTCCGGTCCGCTGTCTGACTTCAGCGGCGAGATCTCCGAGGTCAACGAGGACGCCCAGAAGCTCAAGGTCCTGGTGTCTATCTTCGGTCGTGAGACCCCGGTCGAAGTGGGCTTCGACCAGGTCAAGAAGATCTAGCGAGAGAGAAGCGAGAAACCGGCAATGGCCAAGAAGGTCCTCACCCAGATCAAGCTCCAGGCCGTGGGCGGCCAGGCGAGCCCGGCGCCCCCGGTGGGTCCGGCGCTCGGTCAGCACGGCGTCAACATCATGGAGTTCGTCAAGGCGTTCAACGCTCAGACCCAGGGCGACGCCGGGACGGTGATCCCGGTCGTGATCACCGTCTACGAGGATCGCTCGTTCACCTTTGTGACCAAGAGCCCGCCAGCGGCGGTGCTCATCAAGCAGGCGCTGTCGCTGGACAAGGGCTCGGCGGAGCCGCACCGCGAGAAGGTGGCGAAGATCACCCAGGATCAACTCGCGGCGATCGCCGAGAAGAAGATGGCCGACCTCAACGCCAACGACATCGACGCCGCGAAGAAGATCATCGCCGGCACCGCTCGCTCGATGGGCGTGGACGTCGTCTGAGCCTTAGGAGAACGCACGATGGCCAAGCACGGAAAGGCATACCTGGACGCCAAGCAGCGCTTTGACCGCGGCCGCGAGTACAGCCCCTCGGAGGCGATCGCGCTGGTCAAGCAGCTGTCCACGGCGAAGTTCGACGAGTCCGTCGAGGTGCACGTCCGCACCGGGCTCAACGTCCGCCACGCCGATGAGCAGCTGCGCGGGACCATCGCGCTGCCCAACGGCCTGGGCAAGGACGTCAAGATTGCCGTGTTCGCCCAGGGCGACAAGGCACGCGAGGCCGAGGAGGCCGGCGCCGACATCGTGGGCGGCGAGGACCTGGCCAAGCAGATCCAGGAGGGCTTCGACGACTTCGACGTCGCCATCGCCACCCCGGACATGATGCCGATCGTCGGCCGCCTGGGCCGGATTCTCGGCCCCGCCGGCAAGATGCCCAACCCGAAGGTCGGGACCGTCACCGTCGACGTCGCCAAGGCCGTCAGCGAGTCCAAGGCCGGCAAGGTGGAGTACCGCACCGACCGCACCGCGATCGTGCATCTGGTGATCGGTAAGAAGGACTTCGAGGAGCGCTCGCTGCTGGAGAACTACGCGGCGGTCATCGACGAGCTGATCCGGGCCAAGCCCGCCGCGGCCAAGGGTCGCTACATCCGCTCGGTCACCTTTGCCAGCACCATGGGTCCCGGCGTGAAGGTGGACCCCTCGAGGACCCGCGACATCGTGGAGGAGCCGGTCGCCGCCTGAGGTGGCCTAGACTGACCCCCAGCAACCCCTTCAGACGAAAGCCTCAGACCTCCGGCCGCGACTGTGCGTAAGCCCGGGGCAGGCGGAGTCACTGCCAGGCACGCGGCGCGCCACGCCGCTCCCTTTCACTGACGCCCGCCGACCAGCGGGCGTTTTGCGTTGAGAGAGAGCAAGCTATGAACAGAGACCAGAAAGCCGCTGTCGTCGAGGAGATCGCCGGACAGCTCCAGGAGTCCGAGGCGATCTTCGCGGTCGACTACCGCGGCATCACCGTTGACCAGATCGCCGAGCTGCGGACCAAGCTGCGCGGTGCCGACGCCCGTTTCCGCGTCGTCAAGAACTCCCTGTCGGAGCGGGCCGCCGATCAGGCCGGCCTGGACACGCTGAAGCCGATGCTCGTCGGGCCCACGGCCTTGGCCTTCGTCAAGGGCGATGCCGCCCTGGCCGCCAAGGCGCTCAACGACACTGCCCGGCAGCTCAACAACGTCATCGACTTCAAGGGCGGCGTGCTCAACGGCACGGTGCTGACCGCCGACGACGTGCGTTCGATCGCGCGCCTGCCCGCCCGCGAGGTCCTCTACGCCCAGCTCGTGGGCACCGTGGCCGCGCCGCTGACCGGCTTGGCGCGTGGCCTGAACGCCCTGATCGGCGGGCTGGCCATCCAGCTGCAGGCGATTGCCGACCAGGGGCTGGTCACCGGCGAGGCACCCGCGCCCGCTGCGGCGGCCCCGGCGGCGGAGGCTGAGGCTCCGACGGCCGAAGCGGAGGCTCCCGCGGCCGAGGCGGAGGCTCCGGTTGAGGAAGCGCCGGCCGCGGAGGCTGAGGCACCGGCCGCTGAGCCTGAGGCTCCTGCCGAGGAGGCCCCGGCCGAGGAGGCCGAGGCCGAGCCCGAGGCGCCCGCCACGGACCCCGAGCCCGAAGCATCTGACACCACTGAAACCGAAGCCGCGTCGGACGCGGCGACGCCCGACGACTAAGGAGGCATCATGGCCACTACTGAGGAATGGATCGAGGAGCTCAAGTCGATCTCCGTGCTGGAGCTCTCTGAGCGCATCAAGGCCCTGGAGGACGCGTTCGGCGTCTCCGCCACTGCGGTGGCCGCGGCGGCCCCGGCGCCCGGCGCCGGCGGCGGCGACGGCGGCGGCGAGGCCGCCGAGGAGCAGTCGACGTTCGACGTCATCCTCACGGCGGCCGGCGACAAGAAGATCCAGGTGATCAAGGTCGTCCGCGCGGCCACGGGCCTGGGCCTCAAAGAGGCCAAGGCGCTCGTCGACGAGGCCCCCAAGCCCGTCAAGGAGGGCATCGACAAGGCCGAGGCCGAGAAGCTCAAGGCCGACCTCGAGGAGGCCGGCGGTTCCGTCGACCTGAAGTAACCGCCTCGCGCGCACGCGCGCGCAACGAAGACCAGGCGTGATTCAACGCGCTCCGTGCCCGGCACGGGGCGCGTTGTGCGTGTGTAAGAGCGCTTCGGAAGTTCTTCGCCTGCTCTGACTTTGGTGTTCGCCGGCCATGGTGATCTGTGGCCATGACCATTCAAGCCCAGCTCCCTGACCGGGCTCCTCACGACTCGGCCCGGCACGAACACCACACCGACGGGATGGACTCAAGCCTCCCGTTCATCGTCGACCCCTACGCCCTTCTCGACACGCGCACCCGTGAGCGGCTGATGCCCGAGGCGGGGGCGCCGGCCGGCCGCTACCTGTCTCTCGAGCACGACGGCGAGACCAAGCTCATCGCGCTTGAGCGTCCGATCACCCACATCGGACGTGGCCTCGTCGCCGACGTACGCCTTGAGGACGCGCAGGTCTCTCGCCGGCATGCCATCCTCGCCGTCCGCGGTGACGGCGCGCGCATCCTTGATGACCGGAGCTACAACGGCACGTTCGTCAACGGTCGTCGCGTCACCGTCCACCAACTGACCGACGGCGACGTGATCCGCTTCGGCCGCGCCGTGTTCCGCTTCACCGAGATCGCCCCGCCGCGACGGGCGCAGCCGCTGCGCCGCATCCCGCTGGCTCGGCGAGCCCGCCACACCGAGCCCTCGGGCCCCGTCGCGGCCTGACCGTTGCGGCCGCGACGGCCGCTCAGCCAAGTAGACGGTCCAATGGACTACTCGTGACGCCCGTAGCTCACGATCACCCCTGAAAGCGCCGGCCATCGTGCCGGCGCTTTCTTTGAGTGTCGCGCAGCGGGCGGTTTGCGCTGCGGTTGCAGTCTCCCCGGGATGCTTGCCGCTTTGGCGATTACCCCCTACACTGCGCCCGGTCAGCCAATAGCCGTAGCCGCCCAAACCATGCGGCGCCGCACCACATATGCGGCGTCGAGGGCGGGGTCCGTGAGAGCTGAGCGGTCCTTCACAGGGCGCCGATGCCGTGT
>DATJTQ010000190.1:0-11746 GCA_035503355.1 Solirubrobacteraceae bacterium | reverse complement strand
GGATCGTGAGAGGGCTCGTGGCGGAACACCCAGGCGCCGCCGGCATCGACGAAGACACCGCCCTGGGGCAGGCGGCCGCGAGCGGCGATCGCCGGATACACCGGGTAGCACGCGGCGGGCATCAGGGTCAGCTCGGTCGGGTGCTGGAACTCGCTCCAGTCCTCATGGCGCGCGGCGCGCTCGTTCTGCTCGGCGGCCTGGCGCTCGTCGCCCTCGAAGGAATAGACGCTCCCCGCCAGGTGGGGAAACGACGCCAGATAGCCGCTGGACTCCAGCTGGTGGCGGGGAAGCAGGGGCGGGAAGCGCAGTGGCTCGGCGCCGCGTGCGGCCGCCTCGGCGCTGAGGCGCGCGTCCAGGCGGCCCCGGACATCCTCGAAGGTGGCGCCGTGGCCATAGACGCCGGGCACGCCGGACTCCAGCAACAGCCCCTGGGCGATCAACTCGGCGAGGAACTCCGCCTGGTCCGGGGAGGCCTCGCGCACCTCGGGGGACACCGGTCAGACCTCCTTGGCGATCATCAGCAGGCCGGCGTCCACCGAGTGGATCCGCTCGTTGGCCACCATCAATCGGGCCGACAGGGAATCGCGCAGCTGGCGTCCCACGCCGTAGGGCGAATCGTTCTTGTACGCGGCGATGCCGATCACCTCGAGCACGCCAGTGCAGACACGCGGCGCCTGCTCAGACGCGGCGAGCTTGAGGTTGTTGAAGCGCAGCACCGAGGTGAGCGTGGCCAGGTCGGGCCGGTCGGGGTCCTCGCTGAAGGCCACGAAGTCGGCCAGGGCGGCCTCGACCTCGGCGCGCATCATCGTCAGTTCGGGCATCACTCGGGACAGGCTGTGAGCGGCCGGCACCGGCGCGCCGGGGTTGCGGCGGGCGGCCGCGCGGACGAACGCGCGCCCGCGCTCGAAGGCCTCGGTGGCGATGCCCAGCCACACGTGTGACCACAGGATGTGCGAGACGGGCACGTGGGTGTCGTGCATGACCGTGGCGAACGGCGCCGGGAGGATCTGCTCAAAGTCGAAATGGGCGCGGACGGTGAACCCCGGGGAGCACGTGCCGCGCATCCCGATCGTGTCCCAGGTGCCGGTGGCCTCCAGTTCGGTCTGCTCGCGGTGGTGCAGGACGACCGCCTGGTCACCCTGCTCGGACTGTGGCGAGCGCCGGGCGGTGGTGAACAGATCGTCCGCGTAGGCCCCGTAGCTCACGGTCGGCGCCTGCTTCTCGATGGCGAAGCCATCGCCGTCGGGGGTGATCGGGGCGATGGACCGTCCCATGTCGCCGCCGGTGCCGATCTCGGAGGTCACCGACGCGATGAGCCGCTGCTCATTGACCACCCGGCGCAGGTACTCCTCGAACCAGCCCCCGTCGAGATGGCGCACCACCGTCGCCACCTGGATCTGGTGCATGGCGAAGATCATCGCGGTGGATGAGCAGCGCCGCCCCAGCTCGTAGCAGGCCCGGGCGAGCGCGTTGATGGACACGCCGGCACCGCCGTGCTGCGTCGGGATGAAGGCCGACAGTGCCCCGTCCTCACGCAGCGCCGCGATCGCCTCCTCGGGGAAGCGGGCGTCGTAATCGACCGCGTCCGCGTGCACGGCGGCGACCTCTGCGCCGATCCGCCGGATCCGCTCGAGAAAGATGCGGTCGGCGTCGACCGCGAGGCTCATGCGGCGGGGGCGAGCTCGCTGACGGCCGCGTCGATCGCCGCGATGCTCTCGAACACGCTGCGCTTGAGCATCGCGTCAGGGAACTCGATGTCGAAGGTGTCCTCCAGGGCCAGCATCACGTTGACGCTGGCGTGGGAGCTCATCCCCGCGGCGAACAGGTCCGCGTCAGTGCCCAGGGTGCCGACGTCGACGCGCAGGCGGGCGTGATCGCGCAGGACGGCCCGGATCTGGGTGTCGTGGGTGCCGGCCATCAGGCGGCCCTCGTGGCGGCGAGCGCGGCGGCGCGACCGCGGCCACGGCTGACGCTGACGCCGATCGAGCCCACGCCACGGAGACAGGCCAGGGCGGCGGCCTCTCCGGTCAGGTGCACGGTGAGCAGACCAGGCCCGGCGGCCCGCGTTTCGATGGCGCGCAGTGGAACCGGCTGGTCTACGTGAAGTGCCTTCAAGATCGCCTCCTTGGCCGCGAATCGCTCCGCCAGGCGGGCCGGACTCGCGCCACACTCGTTTCGCTCCGCGGAGGTGAACACCCGCTCCAGGTACTTTTCCCCGAACGTCTTGATCGAATCACGCACCTCGTCGATCTCGACAAGGTCCATCCCCACGCCTTGCATATTTCAAGGGTATTCGGCATCCGGAGCGCGTGGCTTGACCCCTGCAGCGTGCAGGTTCACTTGCGCGCGAGCACCCAGCGCGGGCGCGACCACTGCTGCCAGCGCTCGAGCTCGCGGTAGCCGAGGGCCCGGTACAACGGTTCCCCGGCCGCGGAACTGGACAGCAGGGAGGACGTGGCGCCGTCCTGCGCCGCCGCGGTCAGCGCCGCGCTCAGCGCGGCGGCGCCGTACCCGCAGCGGCGAGCCGGCACCGCCGTGGCCATCGACCACACGACCACCGTCTCGCGCACCCGCACCGTGGCCAGGCACGACACCAGGTCCCCCGCGGGGTCAAACGCCCCCCACAGACAGTGGCCGTCGAGACCCGCGATGAGCCCGGCGATGGCGACGCCGGCCAGCCCTGGCCCGACGCCGTACACCTCGCCGACGAGCTCTCGCACCGCGGGATGATCGGCGAGGTCAAGGCGTCGCGCCCGCCGGGCCGTGGCGGGCGCCCAATCGCTCAACTCGAGCTGCATCAGGGCGAGGTTGCCGATGGGGATCCAGTCACGGTCGCGGAGCCCGGAGACTTTCTCCCCGGCTTGTCCGGCGACCATCACCACCGTCGGAGCACCGGCTGCGAGTACCTCCTCGACCGTGGTGTCCAGGGCGCCTCCGTCGCCGTGGACCAGGGCGGCGTTGTATTCGACGCTGGGCGCTCCGCTGAGCGCGAGCCACCGGTCGGGAGCGACGGTGACCCCTTCGGGTCCGGCCCACAACACGGTGCTCTCGCCCAGCGTGGAGCGGCGCTCCTCGAGCGCGATGTCGGTCACAAGCACTCGGGTCAGGTCTCGCTGCGCCCGCGGGAGATCGCGATCTCGCCCGTCCGGGCCATCTCGATGAGCCCGAACGGCCGGACGAGGGCCTCGAAGGCGTCGACCTTGTCACAGGTGCCGGTGACCTCCACCACCACCGAGCGCTTGGTCACGTCGACCACCTTGGCGCGAAAGATCTCGCAGATCTGCATGACTTCGGCGCGCGAGGACCCGTCGGCCGACACCTTGAACAGGGCCAGCTCCCGGGCCAGGGTCTCCCCCGGCTCCAGATCGCGGATCTTCAGGACGTTGACCAGCTTGTGCAGCTGCTTGGTGACCTGATCGATCGGGTGGACCGCTCCGTCGAGGGTCAGCGTGATGCGGCTGACCGTGTCGTCGTCGGTCGGCCCGACGGCGAGGGTGTCGATGTTGAAGCCCCGGCGGGCGAACAGCCCGGCGATCCGGGTCAGGACGCCCGGCTTGTTCTCCACCAGGATCGACAGGATGTGCTTGCGGCCGGTGCGCAGGCCCGACACCGCCTCCAGCTGGTCCAGCGACAGGATCTCCTTGGTGCCGGGCTCACCCATGGCGCACCGTCCTTCGCATGTTCGTGGCCATGAGTCAGCCCACCATGTCGCGCGCGGCCTGGCCGGGCGCGATCATCGGATAGGTGTTCTCCTCGCGCGTGACGCGGACGTCGACGAGGACCGGGCCCTCGAGGGCGAGCGCGTCGCGCATGTCGGCCACCAGCGTCGTCTTGTCGGTGAGGCGCAGGCCGGTGGCCCCGTAGGCGTCGGCCAGCTTGACGAAGTCGGGGTACTGGCCCATCTCGACCTGGCTGTAGCGCTTGTCCCAGAACAGCTCCTGCCACTGGCGGACCATGCCCAGGTACCCGTTGTTCATGATGAACACCTTGATCGGGATCTTCTCCTCGGCGCACGTGGCGAGCTCCTGCATGTTCATCTGCACCGATCCGTCCCCGGCGACGCAGACGACGGTGTCGTCGGGGCACCCCACCTGAGCGCCCATCGCCGCCGGCAGGCCGAAGCCCATCGTGCCCAGGCCGCCCGAGTTGATCCAGCGGCGGGGCCGGGCGAAGTGGTAGCGCTGAGCGGTCCACATCTGGTGCTGGCCGACGTCAGAGACGACGATCGCGTCGCCGCGGGTGGCCTCGTAGAGCGCCTCGATCATGTACTGCGGCTTGATCTCGGAGTCCGTCGAGTCCGTGTAGGTCAGCGGGTGGCGCTCCTGCCACTTGTGGACGCGGGTCCACCACTCCTCCAGCCTGGCCGGGTCCGCCTCGAGCGCCCGGTATTCCGCGGTGAGCCGCGGCAGGATGTTCTTGGCGTCGCCGACGATCGGGATATGGGCCGGGACGTTCTTGGAGATCTCGGCCGGATCGATGTCGATGTGGATGAACTTGGCCCGCGGCGCGAACTCCGACAGCTTGCCGGTGATCCGGTCATCGAAGCGGGCCCCGATGGCCACGATCAGGTCAGCCTCGTCCATCGCGTAGTTGGCGGTGCGGGTGCCGTGCATGCCGAGCATGCCCAGCCACTGCTCGTGCGTGCCGGGGAAGGCACCCAGGCCCATCACTGTGCAGGTGACCGGGAAGCGGTCCGCGGTGGCCAGCTCGGTCAGCTCCCCGGCCGCGTTGGCCGAGACCACTCCACCGCCGGCGTAGATGACCGGACGGCGGGAGTTGGCCAGCGCCTTGGCGGCCAGCTTGATCTGCTTCTGGTTGCCCTCGGTGGTCGGCTGATAGCCGGGCAGATGGATGTCGTCCACCGGCTCGTACGGGATGTCGGCCCGGCTGAGGTCCTGCGGGATGTCCACCACGACGGGCCCGGGGCGGCCGGTCCGCGCCAGATGAAATGCCTCGTGGATGGTGCGCGGGAGCTCCAGGGGGTGCTGGATCATGAAGCTGTGCTTGACCACCGGCATCGTGATGCCGATGGTGTCGGCCTCCTGGAACCCGTCGGTGCCCAGCAGCTCGGTGCGGACCTGGCCGGTGATGAACACCACCGGGACCGAGTCCATCATCGCGTCGGTGATCGGGGTGATGAGGTTGGTCGCCCCCGGGCCACTGGTGGCCAGCGAGACGCCCACCCGGCCCGTCGCCTTGGCATAGCCCTCGGCCGCGTGGCCGCCGCCGGCCTCGTGGCGCACGAGGATGTGGCGGATGCCGGCGTCATAGAAGGCGTCGTAGGTGGGGAGATTCGCCCCTCCAGGAAGGCCGAATACCACGTCGACACCCTCCGCTTTCAGGCACTCCATCAATGCATCGACTGCGCGCATCCGCTTCCTCCTTTCTGGGGTTTTCTCGAGCGGGAATTGCGGCCCGGGCGGATCTGTATCGCCCGCGACGGCCTCAGTGTACGGCCCGTCTGGTGGCGGGAGGCCCCGGCTACGCTTCGCGGGTGTCCGAGATCGAGCAGGCGCTCTACCTGGGGGCGGGCGAGGACGCCAGCTTTGCCGTTCTCCATCGCGCCGCCAACCCCTCCGGCGTCGCCGTCATCCTGTGCCCGCCCTTCGGCTGGGAGGAGGTGGCCTCCTACCGTCCGCGGCGGGCCTGGGCCCGGTCGCTGGCCGAGGCCGGGCACACCACGCTGCGCCTGAACCTTCCCTCCACCGGCGACAGCGGCGGATCGGTCGACGATCCCGATCGGGTGGCGGCGTGGACCGCCGCCATCGGCGCGGCGGCCGCGTGGTTGCGGGGCGAGACGGGAGCGCGGCGGATCGTCGCCGTCGGGATGGCCGTCGGCGGGATGCTCGCCTACCGGGCTGCGGCGGAGGGCGCCGACATCGATGACCTCGTCCTGTGGTCAGTTGGCGCGCGGGGACGGACCGTCATCCGCCAGCTGCGGGCGTTCTCCAAACTCGAGACCGAGCAGTTCTTCGACGGGCTGCCCCAGCCTCCGGCACCGCCGGAGGGGACGCTCGAGGCGGCCGGGTTTCGCCTGAGCCCAGTCACTGTGCGCGACCTCGAGGGCCTGGACCTCACCGCCCTGACGGTCGAGCGCCCGGTGAGCCGGCGGGTCCTGATGCTGGAGCGCGACGGGATCGCCGTCGACGCCCGCCTGCACGACCACCTCGCTGCTCAGGGCATTGCGATGAGCACGGCGGCGGGTGACGGGTACGCGGCGATGACCTCGCATCCACAGAGCGCCGAGCCCGCCCGGGCGGTGTTCGGCGAGGTCGCCGCCTGGCTGGCCGAATCGGCCGGGCTCGCCGCGGCCGCCGAGGCCGCCGAGGCCCCCGAGGCCCCCGAGGCCCCCGAGGCCGGGTCCCCCAACGCCGCCGGGTCCCCGCGCCCGGTGGCCACCGACCGCCTCGACGGCGGCGCCTGGAGCGAGGTTCCCGTCGAGCTCGACGCCGGCGGCGTGACCCTGCGCGGCATCCTCACCGAGCCCTCCGCGCCGGTGGGCGGCCCGTGCGCGGTGCTGCTCAACACCGGGGCGGTCCGCCGCATCGGCCCGAGCCGGATCTGGGTCCAGACCGCGCGGCGCTGGGCGGCGCGCGGGGTGCCCACGCTGCGGCTCGACATCGAGGGGATCGGCGATGCCGACGGCGCCGACGTCGGCTATCCCGATGACGCCCTGTTTCACCGGCCCGAGCTGCTGACGCAGGTCAGCCAGGCCATGGACGCGATGCGCGCGCGGGGCGTGGGCACCTCGTTTGTCCTGGTGGGGCTGTGCTCGGGGTCCTACTGGGCGCTGCGGCTGTGCGCCGCCGATGACCGGGTGCGCGCCGCCGCCCTGCTCAACTGCCGCGTCGTCGTCTGGGATGACGGGCTGGCCGCGGGGCGGTACGTCAGGACCCTCGTGACCGAGCGGCCGTCACTGGCGCGTATCCGGCGCGTCGCCTCGCCCCAGCTCATCAGGGAGGTCCTGCGCTGGCTGGTGGCCCTGCCGGGCCGCTGGCTGCGGCGGTTGGCCGCCTCGCGCCAGGCGGGGCCGAGCGAGAGCGAGACCGACCGCGTCCTCGGCCGGCTGCGCGACTCGGGCAAGCGCGTGCTGTTCCTGTTCGCCGAGCGCGAGCCGCTGGCCGACGAGCTCGAGCGCTCGGGGTGGCGGGCTCAGCTGGAACGGTCACCGGGCATCACCTTTGAGCACATCGAGGTCAATGACCACACCTTGCGCCCCGGCTGGGCCCAGGAGCAGGCCCAGGCGGCGCTGGACCGGTTCCTCGACGGCGCACTGGGCGCCGAGGAAGCGGCCCCGCTCAGCCCGACGACCGAGCGTGCTTGAGCCCCGCCCGCTCGGAGGCCAGCGCGAACTCGGGGAACTCCAGCTCTTCGCCGCAGTTCGTGCACACGGCGTCATGCAGCTTGATCACCCGGCCGCACGACGGGCACTGCCGTCGGAGCTCGTCACGATCCCACCGGTAGCACAGCGCGGCGATCAACCCGATGAACGGCACGCAGAACGAGACGAGAAACCAGATCACGAATGAGCTGCCCTTCATGCGTCCCACCATGCCTCCGGCCAAGCCGAAGAAGAACAGGATGACCAGCAGCCCGAGGCCCTGCACGGAGAAGGGTCCTCAGATCGTGCGCAGCGCCCAGATCACCGCGATCACCGCAGCGGCGATGGCGACGATCCAGAACACGGTCATGATCAGACCGATGATGAAGTGGATGGCGAGGGCCGCCGCCACGATCAGTACCAGGCCGGCTCCGACCCGCTTGAGGACCGGGGGGCGCGACCGAGTGGGCTCAACCTGATAATCCATACTCAGATCGTAGCGCTCCGGGAGGTTGGGACCCGCCGCTTGGGCGAGCGTGGTGGGGCTAGATCGTCTTGGCGCTGCCGAGGCGCCGCGCGGTCTCACCGGCGCGCGCGCCGCGGGGGACGCGCGCGAGCCGGTAGCGCTGGATGCGAACGCCGCCACTGGACGCCGGCACGCGCCGGTCGGCAAGGAGCAGGATGCGCGAGGAACTGGAGGGAGTGGTCATGCCGATATGGTGCTGGGCGCATCTCGTGAGCGCATTGGCCCCAGGTCCAAACTCGGCTGTCGTCTCGCCCTCCCGACGGCCAACGCGGATCTGACCGATGGCCCAGGTCCTCGTGCTCTGCTACCACGCGCTCAGCGTCGACTGGGACGCCGACCTGTCGGTGACGCCGGAGGCCTTCGAGCGCCACATCGCCTTTCTGCTGCGTCGCGGCTGGCGCCCGGCGACGTTCAGCCAGGCGGTCGTCGATCGGCGGCCCGGACGCGTGGTGGCGGTCACCTTCGATGACGCGTTTGCCTCGGTGCGTGACCGCGCCGCGCCCATCCTTGACCGCCTCGGCGTACCGGCCACCGTGTTTGCCCCCACCGCGTTCATGGACGGCGGCGCCGACCTGGAGTGGCCGGGCGTCGCCCATTGGCAGCAGTCACCCTTCGCCTCGGAGCTGGCCGCGATGGATTGGGCGGACCTGCGGCGGCTGGCCGATGCCGGGTGGGAGATCGGCTCGCACACGCACACCCACCCCCATCTGACCACGCTCGACGACGACGCCCTGCGCCGCGAGCTCGTCGCGTCACGCGAATTCTGCGCCGAGGCCCTGGACCGGCCGTGCCGTTCCATCGCCTACCCCTATGGAGATGTCGACGAGCGGGTCGCGGCCGCCGCCGCGGCCGCCGGATACGAGGCCGGAGCCAAGCTGTCGGCCGACCTGCACGACGAGGGCCCGCTGCGCGCGCCCCGGATCGGGATCTACCACCCGGACACGTGGCGCCGGTTTCGGCTCAAGGTTGCGGGACCGGTGCGCCGGCTGCGGCGCTCGTCGCGCTTCCCGGCACGCTGATCCCCTTGGCGGCGAGCAGCCGCTCATACAGCTCGGCGACCGCGCCGACCATCGCCGTCTGGGAGAAGCTCTCCTGCTGACGGACGCGGCCGCGGGCGCCCATGTCGCGCGCCATGGCCGGATCGTCGAGCAGCCGCACGACCCGTTCGGCAAGGGCCGCCGGGTCGCGTGGCGCCACCAGGAAGCCGGTCTCCCCCTCCCGGACCATCTCGGGCAGCCCGCCGACATCGGTGGCCACCACCGGCAGCCCGGCCGCCATGTACTCGAGGACCGCCAGTGGCATCCCCTCGAAGTCCGACGAGAGGACGCCGACCGTGGCGCAGGCCAGCAGATCGGCGACGTCGGTGCGCGGGCCGAGCACCATCACCTCGTCGCTCACGCCGTGGTCTGCCGCCACCGTGCGCAGCCGCGCGACGTCGCCGTAGCCGGCGATGAGCAGCCTCACGTCGGGATGGGCTCGGCGGACGATCGCGGCGGCGGCGATCATCACCTCGACGGCCTTCTGCGGCCGCAAGGTGGCCGTCTGGAGCAGGACCGGCGCCCCGGGGCGCAGACCGAGCTCCCGGGCGACCGCCTCCCCGTCGCCCGGCCCCGCGCCGGCGATCCCGTTGTGGACGAGGACGACCCGATCGGCCGGCATCCCCACGGTGGCGATCATGCGGGATCGGTCGGCCTCGGACACCGCGATCACGGCGTCCGACAGCCGTGCCACCACCTCGCGGTCGGCCACCCGCCTGGCCGGCTGGCCCTCGAACGACCAGGTGTGCTCGTGGGCGATCACCACCGGCACGCCGAGCGCGTGGCCGAGCATCGCCGCCCACACGTTGGACCCGAACTTGTGCGCGTGCACGACATCGACACGGCCGTGGCGCAGCAGTGACACCAGACGCTGAACGGCGCGCCAGTCGAGGCGGTGGCGGCGCTCGGCCAGGATGACCTCGACTCCCGACTCGCGCAGCCGGGCCAGGCTGGCCTCGGATCCGTTCACGTGAGCGGTGGGCCGGGTCACGCACAACGACCGCCGGAACCGCTGCGGATCGGCGAGCACGCACAGGTCCTCGGCGACGCGTTCGGCCCCGCCCAGACCGACCACATCGGTCAGTGTCAGCACGTGCGGTTTGGCGGATCCGGGGTCAGGCACCGGACGATTATCGCGACGTCGGCCGGTTCGAACACCGCCGTTGCGCGGCCAACTCTGTTGTTTCCGTCACAAAACCTGTGCGCCCCCGTAGTTGGCAATCGGGTCGGGCATAGCCCTGGATGTGAAGTGCACACCTTTCCCGCTGCGAACCCGCGCATCTACGCATCCCGCGCTCAAGGCAGGTGGACCCGGTCCCGATGGCCGGGGCATGCACCTGGGAGAGCGGCTTGCCGCTACCGCGATGGTCGTCGGCGTCATGGCGGCCGCAACGTTGGCCCCCACCGCGTCAGCAGCCTCCGGCTGTGACCGTTACGCATCGCCCACCGGCTCTGATTCGTCGGGCACGGGCTCGCTCAACCATCCCTTCGGCTCGGTGCAGGGCCTTGACGCAGCGCTGAAGCCGGGACAGACCGGCTGCCTGCTGGCGGGAACCTACGGCTCGGTGTCGACCAGCCACCGCCTGGCCACCAACGGCACCGCCCAGGACCCGATCACGATCACCTCGGCGCCCGGACAGCAGGCCAAGGTGGTGGGCCTGGTCGAGGTCGAGGGCTCCTACACCACGGTGGCCGGGCTGAGCATCGACGGATCCAACAACCTCTACACCGGCCGCCGCAGCGGAACCAATTGCGCGGCGCCCGTATCCAACGGCCTGGAGATCGACGGGACCGGGGACGTCTTCGAGGACAACGACTTCTATCAGTCGGTCGCCGCCTTGCGCGGGAATGGCATCGGCATCGGCTGGAACCATCCGGCCGACAACGCCGTCATCCGCGACAACCGCATCCACGACCTGGGGCAGTGCCAGGCCTATGACCAGATGATCTACCTGGCCCACGGCACGGGCGTCCAGATCTATGACAACTGGATGTGGAACGACCGCCACGGCTGGGGCATCCAGGTGTATCCGAACGCGAGCGATGCTCACATCTACGACAACGTCATCGACGGCGCCGGCTCGGGCATCGTGCTGGGCGGCAGCGACCAGGTCGCCGACAACACGATCGACCACAACATCATCATGAACTCCACCGGCCTGCCCGCCGCCGGGGTGAGCGGCGTCGGCATCTCGACCTGCTGTGGCCTGGGCTCGGGCAACAGCTTCACCGACAACGTCGTCTACAACAACCCCGGCGGCATCGCCGCCGCCTCCGGCGTCTCGCTCAGCGGCAACACCACGTCGGCACCCAACCTCGCCGACGTCACCAGCCACGACTACCGGACCACCAGCCATACGCCTTCGGCGCTCACCGACTGGAGCCTGTGGGACGGTGGCGACGACACCGGTCCGGTGGCCGTCCCGGCGGCAGCGCACACCCGCGCCAAGGTCGCGCATACCCGTCGCCGTCGCGCGCGCCGTCGGGCCGCCGAGCGCCGGCACGTGAGCCGTGTCCTCGGGGCACGGTTCCAGGTGCGCTCGGCCGCCTCCTGACCCGCCTCCACCATACGTTGAGGTCTGCGACGACCCGCAGGCCGATCTCGGCACCCCGGCCGATAGGTGTGCCATGCGCGGATACCGTCGGACGCTGCTGCTCCTGGTGATCACCAGCTTCCTGGCGTGTGCACTCGGCGCCGGCTCAGCCTCGGCTGCCACCACGTGCAATCTGTATGCGTCGCCGTCGGGGTCGGCGTCGGGCGATGGCAGCCTCAGTCATCCGGTGGCCACCGTCCAGGAGCTGGACTGGGCGCTGGCGCCAGGACAGACCGGCTGCCTGCTCTCCGGCACCTACGGCAGCATC
>DATJTQ010000189.1:0-2777 GCA_035503355.1 Solirubrobacteraceae bacterium | reverse complement strand
ACAGCTACGCCGAGCTCGGCGGCGTCACCTTCCAGACGGCGGACGCCATGGGCGGGCTCCCCTATCTCACGCCGCTGCGGGTCACCTGGGACGGCCATTCGGCGGTGGCCTACAAGCGCGATTTCGGCCTCGGCGGTGGGCCGGTGAGCGGGCTGCCGCGGGTCATCGATCTCTGGTGGCAGTTTGCCGCGGCGCTGCGGATTCCCTACGAGGACGGCGGGTGGTCCGGCGCGGTGCGGATCAGCCGGCCGGCCGTGGGCGGCGCGGGGAGCGCACTGGCCCAGGCCCCCGCGACCGACATCGCCGCCGTGGCGGCGGCCTCCGCGCCCGGCCCAGGGGACGGGGAGCCCGGCCGATGCGCCGCCGGGGGCGCCCCGGCGGCCGGAGTGGCCGTGACCTCGGGCCCGCGCGCGCAGCTGCTGCCCGACGGCCAGGCGACGGCGCCGGCCTCAGCGCCGGCGGCGGTCAAGGGCATCATCGCGGCCGGCAACCAGATCGTGGGCAAGCCGTACATGGTGGGGGGCGGACACGGGCTCTCGCTGAGCTCGGTCGCGCCGTCGTATGACTGCTCCTCGAGCGTCGAGCACCTGCTCTACGGCGGAGGGCTGCTGCCAGTCGACTACGACGCCGCGTCCGGCGCACTGGAGTCGTTCGGGGCTCCGGGTCCCGGCCGCTGGGTGACCGTCTACGCCTCGGCCGATCACGTGTTCATGTACGTGGCCGGGCTGCGCTGGGACACCCACAACGCCGCCGGAGCGGGGGACGGCAGCACGGGGATCGGCTGGCATCCACTGGTGCGCGAGTCCGCGGGGTTCGTCGTGCGCCATCCGGTGGGGCTGTAGATGCGGCTCACACGCGTGACCCTGCGGTTGGCTCTCGCGGCTGTCGTGGCGCTGGCCGTCGCCGGGTGCGGGCTGCCGTTCGGCGCCGGCAGCGGTCATCCCGTGGCGGATCGCGGCGCTCCGGCCTCCACGGCGCCCGCCGGCGGCACGGGGGGCACCGGCCGCACGGGGGGCACTGGCACCGCGGCCGCCTCACCCGCCGCGCGCCTGCGCGCCACCGTCGCCCGCGCCCAACGCACCCACGAGATCCCCACCCCGGCGCCCGCCGACCGGGTGGAGGGCGGCTGGCCCTCGCCCGTCGAGGCGGTCCAGGTCTTCGCGGAGTGGTACATCAACTGGACGGCGAGCACCGTGGCCGCCCACCTGCATCTCCTGGCCGGGGCCGCCATGGGCCAGGCTCGCTCGGCGATGACCCTGGCGGCGGGCCAGGTGGGTCACGACAGCTCCATTGCGCTGGGCGGCATCGCCAACTCCGGCACGGTCGAGGGGATCGCCCCGGTGACCGGCGAGAACAACGTCTACGCGGTGATCACGCGCGAGCGGACCACCGCGACCAACAGCAACGCCTACCAGGGGCTGCGGCCCGCCTGGCACGTGACGCTGGCCACGGTGACCAAGGTCTTCGGCCACCTGTGGACGATCAGCGGCTGGCAGCCCGAGAACTGATGACCTTTGGTGCGCGCCATCAGTGGGCGGCGACGTTCAGGGCCACCGCGCCGGCGAAGCAGAGCACCGCGGCCACGCGCAACGCCCAGCCGGCCTGGTCGCCGGGACGGCCGGTGACCATCCCGATGATCGCCAGGCACATACAGGCCACCGAGACGAGAGCCAGCAGGAGGGCGAGGATGTGGAGCACCAGCCGCCCTGCTCAGGGAGCCCGCATGCCGAGCAGGCGGAGATACCGCGACACGGCCTCGGCGCGGTTGGCGACCCTCAGCTTGCGCAGGATGCTGTTGACGTGGAACTTCACGGTGCCGTCGGAGATGACCAGCGCCTCGGCGATGGCCTTGTTGGAGTTGCCGTCGGCGAGCAGGCGCAGGACGTCGAGCTCGCGACGGGTGAGCAGCCCCTCGAAGACCACGCGGTCGTCGCGGGGGCCGCCGGCCGAGGTCACGGGCGGCGACGCCGAGCGCCGTGGCGGGCGCTGCATGGTGGCCAGCCGCAGGGGCGCGTCGGTGAGCTCGCCCGAGCGAGCGCCGAGCCAGTCCAGGAACTCGCGCAGCTGCTCGCGTTCGTGGCGCAGGGCCCGGCGCAGGCTGGCGCTCTCGTACGCCTGGCCCAGCAGGCTGGTGAACTCCCACAGCACGTCGCGGTCCAGGACGTCGACGCGCTCGCCGGGGCCCCGGTCGGCGTGCAGCACCCCGACGACGCGTGGGCCCACCACCAGGGGGGCGGCGGCGTAGGACGTCCAACCCATCAACTTCATCAGCGTCGGGTCCACCCGTGGATGCACCTGCGCGTCATCGACGATGGTGGCGCGCCGGCGACGCAGGAGCTCGGTCTCGATGAGCGGGTGCTCGAGCGCGATCGGCTCGGCGCGCAACTGCTCCACGACGCGGGCGGCCCCTGGGCGATCGTCGGCGAAGTGGGCCGCCTCGGCCACCAGGCGTCCTTCCTCGGTGAGCGACAGCACCACGCGCCGGAGCTTGGAGGCGGCGCACAACGCCGCCGGCGCCTGGCCGAGCATCGCCGCCGGGGCGGTGATGGCCCGGAGCTCGTCGATGGCGTGGCGCACGGCGGCGAGGGCATCAAAGCGCGTGTCGTAGCGCTGGCGCAGGCGCGCGAGGGCCGCCTGCTGCTCGCAGACCGCGGAGGGTGCGTCCTCGCCGTCGGCGGCGACCGACGCGGTCAGCGCGTCGATGAGGCCGCGCAGCGCGTCGGCGGCCGAGCCGTCGCTCGGCACCCGGTCGCCGAGGAGCGCCTCGGCGCGGGCGA
>DATJTQ010000188.1:0-11068 GCA_035503355.1 Solirubrobacteraceae bacterium | reverse complement strand
AGCGAATCGGTGCCGTACGCGTCGACGATCGCCCGCGCCGCCCCATACTCGTGGTCGTAGTGGCGGTTGGTGGCGGCGGCCGGGCGCACCAACGAGCGCAACGCCAGGACACTGATCGCCACCGCGCCGGTCATGAGGACGTCGATGACGAGGCCCCAGTCGCCGGAGAGACGCGGCCCCCCGCCCGCCACCGAATGGGCGGCCGGATGGTGCAGGACCTTGGCCAGCACGTGGCCGGCGGTCCGACGGACGTCCGGCGCGCTGGCGATGGCGGCCGCGACCAGACCCCACGCGGCGATGGCCGCCCCGGCGATGGCCGGGCGCGGGCGGTTGGAGCAGCCCAGCTGAAAGGCGCCGCGCCCGAGGGTGAGCATGAGGGCCAGGCAGGCCTCGACCGTCGCTTCGGCGTAGCGGCCGTGACCGGCGTTGAGCGCGGCCAGCGCGGCCAGGCCGGTGATGGTCAGCGACACCGCGGTGCGCGTCCCCCGCCACACCCCCGGGGCGAGGGCCAGCAGCGCGACCCCGAGGATCAGGGCCAGGACGTGACGGCCCACGGGAAGGCCCGGATAGGCGCTCGCGACCAGCCGGTGGTGGTGGTGCGCGGAGACCCCGCGCAGCCCGAAGATGACTGATTGTGTGGCAAGCACCGTGACCGATGCTGCCGCGGCCTGCCGGATCGACAGGAAGCGGATCTGCGCGCCCATAAGCTCATTCTGGACCCCCGAATGGCACTCCGACGGGGCCTGGCGCGCCAAACAATGACCCCGTAAAACGGCCCTCACCTTATGAAAACATGACGCGCTTGCGACGCAAGGTTCGACGGTGAAAGTCAACGTCCCAAGTTGCCGTTTAGTCTTGCGGCGATGAGGATCCTGATCACCGGCGGGGGCGGAATGCTCGGGCTCGACGTGCAGCGAGCGGTGCAACAGGCCGGCCATGAGCCGGTCGCGCTGACCCGCGCGCAGCTCGATATCGCCGACCGCGGCGCGGTCATGGACGCCGTGGCCGGCGCGAACGTGGAGGCCGTGATCAACTGCGCCGCGTGGACCGACGTCGACGGCGCCGAGTCTCACGCGCGCGAGGCCACGCTGGTCAACGGCACGGGCGCCGGCAACGTCGCGGCCGCCGCGCAGGCCGCCGGCGCGTGGGTCGTGCACGTCTCGACCGACTATGTCTTTGACGGCGAGAAGCCCAGCGCCTACGTGGAGTCTGACCCCGTGGCGCCGGTCTCCGCCTATGGCCGCTCCAAGCTCGAGGGCGAGCTGGCGGTGGCCGCGGCCGCCCCCGAGTCCCACACCATCGTGCGCACCGCCTGGCTGTTCGGCGCGGGCGGCAGGTGCTTTCCCAAGACCATCCTGCGCGCGGCGTCACAACGCCCCGAGCTGACCGTGGTCTCAGATCAGATCGGCTGCCCCACCTTCACCGGTCACCTCGCCGCGGCCCTGGTCGCGCTGGCCGCCGAGCCCGTGCCCGGGGTCCTGCACGTCGCCGGAGCCGGGGAGTGCTCCTGGGCTGCGTTCGCCGCCGCCATCGTCGCGGCCGCCGGCAGCGACTGCCCCGTGCGACCCATCTCCAGCGCCGAGTACCCGACGCCGACGCGGCGGCCCGCCAACAGCGTGCTCGTCTCAGAACGCGGCGCCCCGGCGCTGCCCAGCTGGGAGGCGGGGTTGGAGCAGTTCATCACCGAATTCGTGGAGGTCCGTGCATGAAGCTCCTGGTCTGCGGTGCTGCCGGGTTCATCGGCTCCACCTTCGTCGAGTTGCGCGTGCGCGAGCACGGCGACGATGTCACGGTCCTCGATGCGCTCACCTACGCGGGGCGCGAGGAGAACCTACGCGAGGTCGCCTCCGACATTCGCTTCGTCCAGGGTGAGATCCAGGATCCCGAGGCGGTGGCCCGGGCCATCGGCGACGCCGAGGCGATCGTCAACTTCGCCGCCGAGACCCACGTGGACCGGTCGATCGCCGACCCCTTCGCCTTCAGCGTCACCAATGGCGCCGGCACCCACGTGCTGCTCGAGGCGGCCCGCGAGCGGGGCCTGCGTTACCTCCAGGTGTCCACCGACGAGGTGTACGGCTCGATCGAGTCCGGCTCCTTCACCGAGACCTCTCCGTTGCAACCGTCGAGCCCGTACAGCGCCACCAAGACCGGCGCTGATCTGCTCGTGCTCAGCTATTTCCACACCTACGGCCTGGAGACGCTGGTGTGCCGTGGCTCCAACAACTATGGGCCGCGCCAGTACCCCGAGAAGCTCATTCCGCTGATGATCCTCAACGCCATGGCCGGCGATCACCTCCCGGTCTACGGGGACGGGCGCAACGTGCGCAACTGGCTCTACGTCGAGGACTTCGGGCGCGGCATCGGCCACGCTCTGGCCCACGGAAAGCCCGGTGAGGTGTACAACTGCGGCGGTCCGGACGAGTGCGAGAACATCGAAGTCGTGCACCGGATCTTGGAGTTGACCGGTGCCGACGATTCGCTGATCGAGTACGTCACCGACCGCCCCGGCCACGATCGCCGCTATTCGCTCTCCTCCGACAAGCTGGGAGCGCTGGGGTGGAGAGCGCAGATGCGCTTCGCCGACGGGCTGGAGCGCACGGTGGCCTGGTATCGCGACAACGCGTGGTGGTGGGAGCCGATCCGGTCCGGCGCCTACCGCGAGTACTACGAGCGCCACTACGGCCGGTCGCTCGGGTCGTGACCACCGCGCGCGGCCGGCACGCGCCGCCGCCCGAGGTCCGGCTCCCGCTCCAGCGCGAGCGGCTTCTGCGCGCGGCGGCCCGCGAGTTCGCCGAGCGTGGGTACGCGGGCGCGTCCTCGGAGTCGATCAGCCGGCGGGCCGGGATGTCGAAAGCGACGTTCTACGAGCACTTCGCCAACAAGGAGGAGTGCATGCTGGCGCTGTTCGACATGGGAGCGGAGCTGGTCCAGACCGCCATGGCCGACGCCGCGGCCAACGCGCCGACCGGCGACGCGCGCGAGCGCCTGCGTGCCGGTACGCGCGCCTTCCTGGGCGCGCTGGCCGAGCATCCCGAGTTCGCCCAGACGCTGCTGGTCGAGATCATCGGGGCGGGCCCGCGCGCCGCCCAGCGCCGCGACCAGATCCTGCAGGCGTTCGCCGATGTGCTTGACGCCGAGAACGCTGCCGCCGCCCGCCGCGGCCTGATGCGGCGGTTCCGCTCGCCCGAGGACTCCTTCGCCGTCATCGGCGCCATCACCGAGCTCGTCTCGCGCCAGGTGCGCCTGGGGGCGCCTGACCACGTCCTGGACCTGGCGCCGGTCATCGACCGTCTCATCTTCGGCCTGTTGGGCGCTGACCCCGGGGACGACGAGACGTCGTGAGCGCGGCCGGCGGCGCGGGACTGGAGGCGCTCGAGGCGGAGATCGTCTCCTGTCGCAAGTGCCCGCGACTGGTGGCCTGGCGTGAGGAGGTGGCGCGGGTCAAGCGGGCGTCGTTCGCCGGCGAGACCTACTGGGGACGGCCGGTGCCTGGCTTCGGCGATCCGCACGCGTCGCTGGTGGTCCTGGGGCTGGCCCCGGCCGCGCACGGCGGCAACCGGACCGGTCGTGTCTTCACCGGTGATCGCTCCGGCGACTGGCTGTTCGCCGCCCTGTACCGCGCCGGTTACGCCAACCAGCCGACCTCGCGCGCCGTGGACGACGGGCTGGCTCTCGACGACTGCTGGGTCGCGGCGGCCGTGCGCTGTGCCCCGCCGGCCAACAAGCCCACGCCGACCGAGCGCGACACGTGCCTGCCCTACGCCGTCTCCGAGCTCGAGCTGCTGACCTCGGCGCGGGTCATCGTGTGCCTCGGGGCCTTCGCCTGGGACGCCGCGCTGCGCCTCCTGGCCGCCCACGGGCACGAGCGGCTGCGCCCGCGCCCGCGCTTCGGCCACGGCGCCGAGGCGGTGAGCGGTCGCTTCACCCTCCTGGGTTGCTTTCATCCCAGCCAGCAGAACACGTTCACAGGCCGCCTGACCGAGGACATGCTCGACACGATCTTCACGCGCGCGCGGGCGCTGAGCACGACGCCATGAGGTGGCGCGCCGGTGCGATGGCGTGCCTGATCGCGGGTGCGTTCGTCATCGCGGGCCTGGTCCTGGGCACCCGCCACGACGATGGGGCCGCGGCGGCGACGACGCCGACGATGACCCAGCCACCGTCCTCCGCGCCCACGCCCGCGGCCCCGCTCACCCCGGGACCAGGCGGGTCAGATCGGGCGCTCCTCCAGCCCTCGGTCTACACCAGCCATCACGGGGTCCTGGACGTGACCCTCGTCGCCTCGCAGCAGCGCGTGATGATCGCCGGCCGGCGGATCCTGGCCAAGGTCTACAACGGCTCGTTCACCGCTCCGACGCTCGTCGCCAACCCCGGCGACCTGGTGGAGGTCAGGCTCGTCAACCACCTCGACGAGCCCACCAACCTGCACTTCCACGGCCTCGAGGTGTCCCCGAGCGGCCACGCCGACAACATCTTCATCTCCGTGGCGCCCGGGCACACCTTCCAGTACCGCTTCCGCCTGCCGCGCAGTGCCCCCACCGGGACCTTCTGGTACCACTCGCACGAGATGGTCCCCATGTCGCAGATGGGGCGCTTCCCCAACGCGGCATCCGAGGAGCAGGTCTTCGACGGACTGTCGGGGCTGCTGGAGGTGACGGGGCTGGAGCGCGACCTGCCGCGGCGCCTGCGCGGGATCCCGCAGCGCTATCTGGCCCTCCGCGACGTCCAGGTGGTCGGTGGCGCCATCGCCGACTCCGACATCAACTCCAACGCCCCCACCACGCGCTTGGTGGACGGCCAGTTGCGCCCGCGGCTGACCATCGCGCCCGGCCAGACCCAGCTGTGGCACATCGGCAACGTCGGCGCCGACATCTTCTACCGCCTGTCGCTGCCGGGGCACAGCTTCGAGGTCGTGGCCCAGGACGGCCATCCGGTGATCCACGCCCGGCGGGTCTCGACCCTGCTGCTGCCGCCCGGCAAGCGCTGGGACGTGCTGGTCCAGGGCGGGCGCCGCGGCAGCGCCCCGCTGAAGACGCTCTTCTACCACGAGGGCGACGACAACTATCCGGTGACGACGCTGGCCACCCTGGTCACCACCGGGCGCGCCGTGCGGCCCTCGGCGCCGCCGAGCGTCATCTCGTGGGCCTCGGTCGATCTGCGCCTGGCCCATGTGGCGCGCAAGCGGGTTGTGGTCTTCTCCGAGAACCCGGCCGGCACCGTGTTCTACATCGACGGCCAGTCCTATGACCCGTCGAAGATCAACTTCCGCGCCAAGCTGAACACGGTGGAGCAGTGGACGATCGTCAACCACACCGAGGAGACGCACCCGTTCCACATGCACACCTATCCGATGCAGCTGATCTCGGTCAACGGCGTCCCCGCCGCCTTTGACGGCTACCAGGACGAGATCGTCCTGCCGCCCCATGGCTACGTCGTGATGCGGGTGCGCTTCTCGGGCTTCACCGGTGAGACGGTCTTCCACTGCCACATCCTGGCCCACGAAGACGCGGGCATGATGGCCAACATCCTGGTGACGAAGTGAGGCGCGCGGCGGCAGGGGGGCTGGTGGGGGCGGGGCGCGCGGCGGCAGGGGTGCTGGTGGCGGCGGGGCGCGCGGCGGCAGGGGTGCTGGTGGCGGCGGCGATCGCGGCGGGGCTGGCCTCGGTGGCGACCGCGTCCGCGCGACCCGCGCCCGGCTGCCGGTCCTTCCCGCGCCCGGGGACGACGAGCCCCGGGCCGGCTCCCGCCGACCTGAGCGCCGAGTACAGCGTTCTGGGGAGCGCGCGGCGCCCGGCTGACGCCATCGCGCTGCGCCGGTTCGGCCCGCTGCCGCTGAGCGGGATCCTCCCCGCCGGGATCCGCTACCTCGGGGCCGCCGCGTACGGGGGCCGCGCCTACGTGGTCCCGGCTCGTCACCTGCTGGCCTCGCCGCTCGAGCCCGCCCGCTGCGAGCCGAGATCACGGCGTTCGCTGGAGCGCTTGCTGCTGCCGAGCCTGCGCAGCGAGTACGCGCAGCAGGGGCTCTGCCTTGTCATCGTCTACGCCACCCAGAGCAGCCCGACCTGTCAGCCGGCGCCCGGAACGGTGGCGGCCTTTCTCTTCGGCCCCGGGTCGCCGGGCTTCGGCCTTGCCCCCGACGGGGTCGGCGGTGTCGTCCTGCACTTCCGCGTCGGGCCCGCGCGCCACGCCCGGGTTCGCCACAACTTCTGGATCGTCAACGATCCGACGCTGCTGGCCACCCCGTGCGGCCTGGACTGGACGACGGCGAACGGAATCGTGCTGCGCACGGTGGCAAGCTGCACCAAGGACACGACCTGAGAGCGAGCGGATGCAAGGGATTCAGTTCACACGGTTCGGAGGCCCGGAGGTGCTGGAGCTCGTCGAGCTTCCCGATCCGGAGCCCGGCCCCGGCCAGATCCGGTTGGCCGTTCGCGCCTGCGGGGTCA
This sequence comes from Solirubrobacteraceae bacterium, assembly GCA_035503355.1. GTDB lineage: Bacteria > Actinomycetota > Thermoleophilia > Solirubrobacterales > Solirubrobacteraceae > Palsa-465. Next base: position 4,622 of record DATJTQ010000188.1, on the reverse strand, counting down.
ACCCCATCGATTACAAGGTCCGCAGCGGCGCCATGGGCGGTGACCTGCCCCGGCGGTCGGGCCAGGAGGTGGCCGGGGTCGTCGACAAGCTCGGTGACGGCGTGACCGGCGTCGCGGTCGGCGAGGCGGTGTTCGGCCCCGCAGCGGGGGGCGGGGGCGCGGCGGAGCTGGCGCTGCTGGAGAGCTACGCGCGCATGCCCCCGGCCCTGGACTTCGCGGGGGCGGCCGCCCTGCCGGTGGCCGTCGAGACCGCGGTGCGCACGCTGGACGTGCTGCACGTGGGCGGCGGTCAGACGATCGTCATCAACGGTGCCTCGGGCAGCGTGGGCATCTCCGCCGTGCAGTGCGCCCGCGCCCGCGGCGCCCGGGTCATCGGCACCGCGAGCGCCGCCAATCAGGAGCGCGTGCGCGAGTTCGGCGCCGAGCCGACCACCTACGGCGACGGGTTGGTGGCGCGCGTCCGCGAGCTGGCGCCGGACGGGGTCGATGGCGCGCTGGACGCCTCGGGCGGCGGCATGCTGCCCGCGCTGGTCGCGCTGACCGGCGCTCCCGAGCGCGTGGTGACCATCGCCGACTACGCCGGCGCACAGGAGACCGGCGTGCCCTTCAGCGGCGGGCCGGGCACTCCGCGCGCGTGGCACGCGCTGGGCGACGTGGCGCAGCTGATCGGGGAGGGGCGCTTCCGGCTGCCGGTGGCCCGGACGTTCCCACTGGCCGAGATCGCCGAGGCCCACCGCATCTCCGAGAGCGGTCATCCCGGCGGCAAGCTCGTCCTGATCGTGTCCGAGGGGTGAGCGCCGGTACGCCGGCTCCGCGGGCCGAGCTCGCGGCGCTCCAGATCGGCGACGCGCCGGAGGCGTGGGACGCCCTCGGATTCACGGTGTCCGACGACGGCGTCGTCGTCCTCGGCGGGGTTGAGCTGTGGCTCGACGCGGCCGGGCGCGGGATCACCGGATGGACGCTGCGCCGGATCACGCTGCACCACGACGTGGATGGGCTGGCCACCGGCACCACCGGCGACCCGCCGCCGCCCGAGGCCCCGCACCCCAACGGCGCGACAGCGCTTGACCACGTCGTGGTCACCACGCCCGATTTTGACCGGACCGCCGACGCCCTCGAGGAGGCCGGTATCCCGCTTCGGCGCGTCCGCGAGGTGGGCGACATCCGCCAGGGGTTTCGCCGGCTGGGCCCGGCCATCCTGGAGATTGTCGAGGCGCCCGGGATGCCGGTGGGGCCGGCGCGCTTCTGGGGCCTGGTGGTGATCGTGAGCGACCTGGCCGCCCTGCGCGAGCGCCTGGCGCCGCACGTGGGGGAGATCCGCGACGCGGTGCAGCCGGGGCGGCACATCGCCACCCTGGCCAAGAGCGGCGGGCTGTCCCCGCGAATGGCCTTCATGGACCCGGAGTAGCGGACACGAACGGTCCTCAATGCGAAGTAGCCTCGTGAAGGTGTCCCTTGACGTCTTCAGCGAGCGCACCCGCGCGTGGTTCAGCGGCGCCTTCGCCGGCCCCACCGCCGCCCAGGAGCAGGCATGGCCGGCCATCGCCTCCGGCGAGCACGTCCTGATCTCGGCTCCCACCGGGTCGGGCAAGACGCTGGCGGCGTTTCTCTATGGCATCGACCGGCTGGCTGGCCAGCCAGCCAGCCCGCGCGCGGAGCGCCGCATCGGGTTGGTCTACGTCTCCCCGCTCAAGGCCCTGTCCTACGACGTGGACCGCAACCTGCGCACGCCGCTCCGGGGGATCGGCGCCGACCTCACCGTGGCGGTGCGGACCGGCGACACCCCGCAGCGTGAGCGCCAGCAGATGCTGCGCGAAGCGCCCGACATCCTCATCACCACCCCCGAGTCGCTGTACCTGATGCTCACCGGGCAGGCCCAGAAGCTGTTCGAGGGCACGCGGTGGTGCATCGTGGACGAGATCCACGCCGTCGCCTCCACCAAGCGCGGTGCGCACCTGGCGCTGACGCTCGAGCGCCTCACCGCGGCCGCCGGCGTGGACGTGCAGCGCATCGGCCTGTCAGCGACGCAGAACCCGCTGGAGGAGGTCGGCCGCTTCATGGTCGGGCCCCACCGCCAGTGCCGCGTGGTCGACACCGGGGTGCGCAAGGAGCTCGATCTGGCCATCCACGTCCCGGTGGAGTCGATGGTGGAGCCCGAGGCGACAGCGGCGCCGGACCTGGACCCGCTGGCCGGCGGCGAGGCCACGCGGCGCTCGATCTGGCCCGCGATCTACCCCGAGCTGCTCGAGCTCATCCGCCAGCACAAGTCGACGATCATGTTCGTCAACAACCGGCGCAGCGCCGAGCGCATCGCGCTGCGCCTCAACGAGATGGCCGGCGAGGAGCTGGCCCGCTCCCACCATGGCTCGCTCGCGCGCGAGGAGCGCACGGTGGTGGAGGAGATGCTCAAGGCCGGCGAGCTGCCGTGCCTCGTGGCCACCTCGAGCCTCGAGCTCGGCATCGACATGGGGGCGGTGGACCTCGTCATCCAGGTCGAGTCGCCCAAGTCGGTGGCCCGTGGCCTGCAGCGCATCGGCCGGGCCGGGCACTCGGTGGGCGACATCAGCCGCGGGCGGATCTTTCCCAAGTTCCGCTCCGACCTGCTGGAGTGCGCCGTGGTGGCGCGGCGGATGCGCGAGGCCCGGATCGAGACCACCGTGGTGCCGCGCAACCCGCTCGACGTCCTCGCCCAACAGATCGTGGCCATCGCCGCTGCCGCCGGGGAGGAGGAGCCCGTCGCCGTCGACGACCTCTTCGCTCTGGTGACGCGCACCCACACCTACGCCGAGCTCAGCCGCGGCCAGTTCGAGAACGTGCTGGACATGCTCGACGGGCGCTACCCGTCCTCCGAGTTCGCCGAGCTGCGCGCCCGGATCGTCTGGGACCGCGTGGCCGGCACCATCCGGCCGCGGCGCGGCGCTCGCCAGCTGGCCGTCACCAACGCCGGCACCATCCCCGACCGCGGGCTCTTCGCCGTCACCCTGCCCGACGGCCGGCGGGTCGGTGAGCTCGACGAGGAGATGATCTACGAGGCCCGCCCCGGCCAGACCTTCCTGCTGGGCGCCACCACCTGGCGCATCGAGGAGATCGGCCGCGACCGGGTCATCGTCACCCCCGCACCCGGCGTGCCCGGGGCGATCCCGTTCTGGAAGGGCGACACCGTCGGGCGCCCGCGGGAGCTGGGCGAGGCGATCGGCGCCTTCTCGCGCTGGGCGGTGGACCAGTCGCCCGAGACGCTCGAGCGCGACTATGACCTGGACCGCCGGGCGGCGGCGAATCTGGTCGATTTCCTGTCAGAGCAGCAGCAGGCCACGCGGGTGGTGCCGTCTGACCGGGCGATCGTGGTGGAGCGCTTCCGCGACGAGATCGGCGACTGGCGCCTGTGCGTGCTCAGCCCCTTCGGCGGCCGAGTCCACGCGGCCTGGTCACTCGCGCTGAGCTCGCGTATCCGCGAGCGGGTGGGGCTGGAGTCCGACGCCATCTACTCCGACGACGGGATCATCGTCCATCTGCCCGACGCCGAGGACCCGCCCGGCGCCGATCTCGTCCTGCTCGAGCCCGACGAGATCGAGGACCTGGTCGTCGCCGAGCTCGGCTCCTCGGCGCTGTTCGGGGCCCGCTTCAGGGAGAACGCCGGGCGCGCGCTGCTCATCCCGCGGGCTCGGCCCGGCAAGCGCACCCCGCTGTGGCAGCAGCGCCTGAAGTCCCAGTCGCTGCTGGAGGTGGCCAAGAAGTACGGCGAGTTCCCGGTCATCCTGGAGACCTACCGCGAGTGCCTGCGCGACGTGCTCGACGTCCCCGGGCTGGTGGAGTTGCTGACCAAGCTGCACCGCCGGGAGATCACGCTGGTCGAGGTGGAGACCGCGACCGCGTCGCCGTTCGCCTCCTCGCTGCTCTTCGACTACGTCGCCACCTACATGTACGAGGGCGACACGCCCAACGCCGAGCGCCGGGCCGCGGCGCTGTCGCTGGACCGCGACCTGCTGCGCGAGCTGCTCGGCCAGGAGGAGCTGCGCGACCTCATCGACCCCGGCGCGCTGGAGCGCGTGGAGGCCGACCTGCAGTGCCTGTCGGAGCCCACACGGGCGGCCAACCGCGACGGGCTGCTCGACGTGCTGCGCCGCGTCGGCGACCTGTCGCTTGACGAGGTCAGCGCGCGGGTGCACGACGGCCTTGACCCGTCCTCGATGCTGTCGGATCTGCGCGGTGAGCGGCGTGCGGCCCGCGTGCGGGTGAACGGGCAGGAGCGCTGGATCGACGCCGCCGACGCGGGCCTGTACCGCGACGCACTCAGCGCCGCGCCGGCCGGTGGGCTGCCGGCGGCGTTCCTGGAGGACGTGCCCGATGCCCTGGAGCGTCTGCTGCGCCGCTACGGCGCCACCCACGGCCCCTTCACCACCGCCGACGTGCGAGCGCGCTACGGCGTCGACGCCTCGGCGGCGCTGCGCGAGCTCGAGCGCTCCGGTGACCTGGTCCGCGGCGAGCTGCGGCCCGGCGGCTCCGAGCGCGAGTGGTGTGACCCCGAGGTCCTGCGCCGGCTGCGCCGCGCGTCGCTGGCCGTCCTGCGCAAGGAGATCGAGCCCGCCGAGGCGCGCGAGCTGGCTCGCTTCCTCCCCGCCTGG
>DATJTQ010000187.1:0-27999 GCA_035503355.1 Solirubrobacteraceae bacterium | reverse complement strand
CGTCATCTCCGCCAGCGCCTCGTCGCTGAGCGGCTCGGTCCCGAAGCGGATCCCGTGGAGCGCCTCGGTCGCCTCGCGCGCGGCCGCCCGCCCCGACGCGGTGATGGTGGCCAGGGTGGTGCGCCCGTCGGTGGGGTGCGGGGCGCGCTGCACGTAACCGGCTCGCTCCAGCCCATCGACGAGGTTGGTGACGCTGGCGGGGTGGACCTGCAGCCGTGCTCCCATCTTGCCCAGCGGCAGCGAGCCCGCCCGGCTGAAGTGCAGGAGCATGAGCGCCTCGTAGCGCGCAAAGGTGAGCCCGAACGGCTCCACCGCCTCGTTGAGCCGCGCGAGCATGATCTGCTGGGCGCGCATCACCGAGGTCACCGCCATCATCGCCTCCACCGGTGAGGCCGGCCAGTGTTCACGCCACTGGCGCCCGGCCTCCTCGATGGGGTCAAACCGCAGGCTCAGTGTCTCAGAGCTTTCACGTGAAGGCGCTAGACCGTGAGCGCCTCGGGCGCCGAGGCCAGTGCCGCCTCGATCGCGGCCACCAGCTCACGGGCGGAGGCCGCGGTGAGCTCCACCGCCACGCGGGCGCCGGGGCCCTTGGACGGATCGGCGAAGTCGATGTTGAGCGTGTGTTCGGCCATCGCGTGCACGGGATGGTCGAAGTACACCGTCCCGTCGGTGACTCCGAACCACTTGCTGTTCGGGCCCTTGGCGCTGCCGACGAGCTCGGTCTTCACGGTCGCGTAGGTGCACATGTTCAGCCTCCGAGGTACGTGTCGTAGAAGGTCTCGACCTGCTCCCAGCCGTCGTTGGCGGCCTCCACCCGATAGGCCGGGCGGTCCACCGAGAAGAAGGCGTGGCCGGCGTTGTCGTAGCGGTAGAACTCGTGGGGCTTGTTCTCCCGGGTGAGGATCTCGTCGAGCTCGTTGACCTGCTCGGGCGAGGGGTACTGGTCCTCGTTGCCGAACAGCCCGAGCAGGGGGCAGCGCAGGTTGGGCAGCTGCGCGATCAGGTTGGTGACCTGCAGCGGGAAGCCCTCCGGCGGCGTGCCCACCACGAACGCGCCGTAGCAGTCCACGGCCGCGTCGAGCGGGAGGTTGCACGCGGCCAGCACCGACTGGCGGCCGCCCGAGCAGTAGCCGATCACGCCGACCTTGCCATTGGAGGTCGGCAGCGCGCGCAGCGCCTCGGCGCTGCCCCCGACGTCGCCGATGAGACGCTCATCGGGCACGCCGCCGTTGGCCCGCGCGGTGGCCGCGGCGTCATCGGGATCGGCGCCGGGAGCCTCGCGCCAATAGAGGTTCGGGCAGATGGCGTCGTAGCCCAGCTCGGCGAAGCGCCGCACGATCTCCTTCGTCGCCCGGTCATATCCCGGCATGTGATGGATGACGACCACGCCACCCCGGGTCTCCTCGCCGGCGGGCCGGGCGGTGTACGCCTCGATCTCCTCGCCGTCATGCCCGGTGATCCGGATCGTCTCCGCAGTCATTGAATCGCTCATGGCCGCGATTCTTTCACGGGCATCGTGTCGCGGCCCCAGCGCGAGAGACGGCGGCTGGGCGCCGCCGAGCGCGCAGCTCCCGCAGATCCTCGATCAGCTCATCGCGCGGCTGACCAGCCGCGACGACTGACCCGCGGTCACGGCAGGACGCGTCGGCCCCAGGTGAACTGGTCGCCGAGCCAGCTCCCGCGCAGCGGCAGCACGTAGACGCCCTGCCCCGAGGAGTGGATGACCCAGTTGTCGCCCAGGTAGATGCCGGTGTGGATGACGTTGGCCTCGGTGGCGGTGCTGTTGAAGTGCGCGGTGCCGAAGAAGAGAAGGTCGCCGGGGCGCAGCTGATTCTCGTGCAGGCGGTCGCGATGAGGGATCTCCTGGGCCATCTCCGCGGCGGTCCGCCCGCCGATCTTTCGTCCCCACGGCAGGCCGGAGATCTTGAACACGCGCCACACGAACCCCGAGCAATCAAAGCCGCCGTGGGCCAGGCCGTCGGCGGTGTTATCGGTGGTCCCGGCGTAGACGTACGGGTAGCCGATCTTCGACACCGCGATGCGCAACGCAGTGAGCTGGTCAGCGCTCATCCGCGGCAGGGTGTAGGTCATCAGGGTCGATCGCGCCGACTCGATGCTCCAACCGCCGTCGTCCATCACCTGGGCCAGCGACCAGGCGGCCTCGGCTCGGGTGATCGGGTCCCACGGGAACAGCTCGAGCTGATCGGTGCCGGCGGGGTGGTCATAGCGCAGCCCGAGGTAGCGCGCCACGACCTCGGTGCCGTAGTACGACGGCGGCCGCAGGCCCACGGCGGCGGTGGCCCGCTGCACGTGAGCGGCGACATCGCCGAGACCGAGCTGGTCCACGACGAGACGGTCGAAGGCGTCGACGGTGACCAGGCCGGCGGCGGCATGGACGACGGGCAGCGAGGCGGCCTCGCCGCCGGCGCCGGCAAGGTCACGGCGTGCGAGCGGTGCCAGGGCGGCCAGCGCGCGGTCGGCCTGGAGGCCGGGCAGACGTTCGGCGCCGCCGAAGTCCTGGCCGTGGAGGTTGCTCATCAGCCCGGCGTGCACCACCTGGCGCTGCTGCGCGGTGTCCCAGTTGGCCAGGGTCACCTGGGCGCTGGCGGCGGCGGGCATCGCCGCTGACAGGACGGCCCCGCCGACGAGCAGGACGGGCAGGGCACGCTTGAGCACGCGGGCGAGCATCACTACACCGGTCATCGGCGCAATGGGCGGGCCGCTTGAATCGTGCCCGTTGGTGCGTGGACTGATAGATGTAGGGGCGATGCCCGTCCGTCGCATCGTCATCGATCACGTCGCCATCGGCGTCTCTGACCTGCCGCGCAGCATCGAGTTCTACGCGCGCGCGCTGGCCCCGCTCGGCATGACGCGGCTCGGCTCCTGGCAGGAGGGAACCCGTGACGTCGCCTTCGGCTTCGAGGACCTCGACGACTTCGCCATCTCGCTCAGGTATCCGACCGGTGGCCCGGTCCACGTCTGCTTCGCCGCCGACACCCGGGAACAGGTCGACGCCTTCCACGCCGCGGCGGTGGCGGCGGGTGGCCGCGACAACGGCGCTCCCGGGCCGCGCCCGGAGTATTCACCGGGGTACTACGGCGCCTTCGTGCTCGATCCCGACGGCCACAACATCGAGGCCGTCCACCACGGCTGAGCCGCCGGCGCGCTGATCTGCGGAGCGGCACGCCGCCCCGCCGGGACCCGCTACCTTCCGACCGCCATGGACCCTCGTCGCCCTCGATGGAGCCCGGCACGGATTGCCCTCGCCCTGGTGGCGGCGATCGCGCTCACCATCGTGGCGGGCGGCTGTGGCGGGGGCGGCGGCAGCGGCAACACGGAGGCCGGCAGGGGCGGCGCCACGGCGCCGGATCACTCCACCTTCACGGTGACCGCGGCGGCGGTGGGCAACGCGATCCCGTCGGGCTTCGTCGGCCTGTCCACCCAGATCAAGGCGCTCGAGGAGTTCGCAGGCACCAATCCCGCGGCGGTCAACCCCGTCTTCACCCATCTCGTCGAGGATCTCGCGCCGGACCAGAGCCCGGTGCTCCGCCTGGGCGGCGACAGCACCGACTGGTCGTGGTGGCCGGTGGCGCACGTCGCCCGGCCTCCGGGGGTGAAGTTCACGCTCACGCCGAACTGGCTGGCGGTCGCTCACTCGGTGGCCTCCGCAATGCGGGGCAAGCTGATCCTCGGCGTCGACCTGGAGGCCGACAACCGGGCCGTGGCCGTCGCCGAGGCCAACGCCATGGTGAGCCAGGTCGGTCGCAGCTCGATCGCCGCGCTGGAGCTGGGCAACGAGCCTGAGCTCTACGGCACGTTCGGGTGGTACCGGTCGGCCGCCGGTCTGCCGGTGACGGGGCGCCCCCGCAACTATGACCCGTCCGCCTTCGTGCGCGACTACTCGAGCTTCGCGCCGCACCTACCCGACGTCCCGCTGGCCGGCCCCAGCAGCGGGGCGGCGAAGTGGCTGGCGACGCTCGGCGCCTTCCTGGACGCTGAGCCTCGTGTGAGCTTGGTGACGGTGCATGCCTATCCCCTCAAGCACTGCACCGCATCACACGTGATCACCGCCGCCGAGCTGCTCTCCGAGCAGTCGTCGCGTGGACTGGCCGCCTCGGTGGCTCCCTATGTCGCGGTCGCCCGCGCGCACCACCATCCACTTCGGCTGGACGAGATGAACGGCATCTCGTGCGGCGGGTACCGCGGGGTCAGCGATACCTTCACCTCGGCCCTGTGGGTGCTGGACACCCTGTTTGAACTGTCGCGCGTCGGCGTTGACGGCGTCAACGTCAACACCGTCCCGGGCGGGATCAACGAGATCATCGGGCCCGCCACCGCCGCCGGTGGCTCAACCATGCGCGTGCACCCCGAGTACTACGGGATGATGATGTTCGCCCAGGCCGCGCCCGCCGGGTCGCGCCTGCTCAAGCTCGGCACCATTGCCCCCGAGGGCGTCAAGGTCTGGGCCACACGCGCGCGCGACGGCGTCATCCACGTCGTCGTCATCAACAAGCGCCAGAGCGGCTCGGAGTTCCTGCGCCTGCGGATCGCCGGTGCCCACGGGGCGGCGGCGGTGGAGCAGCTCCGCGCCCCCAGCCTGCGCAGCACCACCGGCGTGACGCTGGGCGGCCAGACGTTCGGCGCCACCACGAGCACCGGGGTCCTGGCGGGGCCGGCGCAACAGCAGACGGTCACATCGTCAAGCGGCGGCTACGGGGTCACGGTGCCGGCGGCCAGCGCGACGATGCTCACCATCCCCGCCGGGTAGCGCGACGATGCTCACCATCCTCGCCGGCTCGCTGAGCCGGCCTGGGGCGACGAGGGTCCAGGCTCTGCTATCTCCGGGGCCATGAACCTTGCCGCCTACCTGGAGCGGATCGGGGTCAGCCCCGGCGCCGGGCTGGCCGAGGTCCACCGTGCTCACGTCACCTCGATCCCGTTCGAGAACCTGGACTCCCACGCCGGGATTCCGGTGTCGCTGGCGCCGGAGGATCTGGAGGCCAAGCTGGTGACGCGGCGGCGCGGCGGCTACTGCTTTGAGCATAACCTGCTGCTCGCGGGCGCGTTGACCGCGCTCGGCCTGGAGGTGGAGCCGATGCTCGGCCGCGTCCGTCTCGGGCGGGCGCCGGGGACCCCGCGGCCGCGCACCCACCTCGTCCTGCGCGTCCGCGACGGTGGCCGGCTCTGGCTGGCCGATGTCGGCTTCGGTAACGGAACCCTGCTCGAGCCGATCCCGTTCGGTCCCGGTGAGGAGCACGTTCAGTCCGGCTGGCGCTTTCGCGTGGCGCAGGACGGGGCCGAGCACGTGCTGCAGACCGCCACCGCCGACGGGTGGGTCGACGTGTACGGCTTCGTGCCCGAGCCGGTGCCGGTCATCGACATCGAGACCAGCAACTGGTTCACCTGCACGCACCCGAGCTCGCCGTTTGTGACCGGGCTGATCGTGGCCGTCAACCGTCCCGATGGCACCCGGGTGGTGCTCAACGACCGCGAGGGGCTGACCCTGGCGCGCAACGCCCCCGGTTCCAGCGACGTCTCGCACCCCGCGCCCGAGGAGATCCCGGGCCTGCTGGACACCGTGTTCGGGCTGCCGGGGTTCGCCCTGGACGAAGACGGGCGGGTTCGCGGCGGACGATAGCCGGCGCTCACCCCAGCCATTCCAGCCACGCCCCGTGAGGGTCGGTCCAGGCGACGGCCGCGGCATCGAGGGTGAGCAGAAACGGTCCGCGACGCGCCGACGGCGGCGGCTCGGGCCCATCCACTTTCACCAGGCCCGCCGGCTCGTTGGCGACCCAGCGCGCGTCGAGCCCACGCACCATCTCGGCGAAGCGCTCGCGATCCGCCGCTTGGTGGATGTAGCCGAGCACCGCGGTGTGAAAGATCACGAGGGTGGCGGCGCGGGGCGCCTGTGCGACCAGTGCCGGGAGGTCCTCGCGCAGGTCGCCGGTGACGATGGGCGGCGGGTCGGCGCGCGCGACGTCGATCGCCTCACGCAGCAGCGTCAGCCGGTCGCCCTCGCCAGGCCACACCAGCGACTCCAGCCACGCGACGCTCTCGGGGTCGGTCACGTCGTTGGGGGCCAGGTCCAGGCCGGCGCGCCACACCACCTCGGGGAGTGCGTCGGGGACGGGCGTCGCGTCGTTGACGGCGCACTCGAACACGGGGCCGGTGGCGTCAAGCGCCGGAGTGCTCAGGCGCCGACCCTCGCCGAAGTCATAGCCGTAGCGATCGGGCAGGAGGCAGAGCCCGGCCGAGGTGCCCACCTCCAGCAGCGCCAGCGGCCCCGGGAGGGAGGCCAGCACCGGGAGCAGAGTGGCGCAGCGGGCGGGCTCGTTGGTCTGGGTGCGGTGGGTCCGGATGACCTCGAGCGCCTCGTCGCGCCGATCAAAGAAGCGGCCGCGGAACTGCGGCCAGTCGCGCGCGAAGTCCCCGTAGAGGAGGCGGACAGCGCCGAGCAGCAGGTTGGGCTGGCGCTTGGCCGGCTCCAGCTCGCACATGATCGCCAGCAGCTCGCGGTCCTCGGCAACATTGCGGGTGATCTCGGTGTAGAGCGCCGAGCGTCCGGTGGCGTCCTCGGCGGAGAAGCGCCGGTACTCGGCGGCCAGACGATCCATGCGCGCGTCGTCCATGGCCACATCCTGCCCGATCGCGGCCGCGGAGCCGTGGGGCCGTGCGCTGCCGCGGCGCCTCAGGCAGCGGCGAGCTGCAGGTCGCCGGTGCGGCGGTGATGCTCGGCGATGACCGCGTCGCGCAGCGCCACGAACTCGCTGGTGTGCATGTCGGTGACCAGCTCGTCGACCGGGGCCGGCTCGGACTCGGCCGGGAAGTGCCAGGCGAGGTACACCGCGGTCAGGGCTCCGCTGAAGCTCAGCACGTTGCCGACGGCCAGCACCGGCGCGTGGTTGCCGAACGCGTTGACGAAGGCCAGCGCGAAGTTCGCGGTGAACGCGAGCGACCAGCCCAGCTTGGACTGACCGGCCGACGAGCGATTGCGCAGCATGGTCACGAGCTGCGGGACGATGCCGGTCACGCCGATCAGGACGGCGAGCATCGAAATGGAGGTGATGACTTCTTTCATAGTAAGTAAAAGGTGGGTTTGTGTACGTCTGTAATTGTTGTGCTCTCACCCTTTCTCTCGGCGACTCCCTCTCATTCTTGAAAAGAGCCCCGCGGCTCCTATCCTGCGAGCGGGATGCGCACGCTCCTTCGGACCTTGACAGGGGCCGTCGCGGTTGCGGTGGTGGGCTTCGCCCTGGCCCGATACGGCGCCGCCAAGTCCACCGCGGCGCCCCCGCCGCTTGACCGCCAGGCGTCCGTGGCCGGCTTCCGGATCAACTACCCGTCGACCTGGCGGGTCGTCAGCCCGGCGACCGTGCCGCTCCTCCCGCTCAGCGATGGGGTGACCCTCGCCGATAGCGGCTCCTCGAGCTCACGGCTGATCATCGGCACCCAGCAGACGACGACTCCTTCCGCGCTGCCCTCGGGGCTGGCCGCCACCCTGCCGCCGTCCACCTCGCCCCAGGTGGTCACGCTTGGCCCCAACCGCTTCTATCGCTTCCTGAACCTCACCCCGCACGGCCAGACCGTCGCCGAGTCGATCTACACGCTGCCGACCTCCGTGGGGACCGTCACCGCGGTGTGCTCGTCGCCGACGTTCACCACCCGCTTCACCAGCAGCTGCGAGCGCGCCCTCTCCACCATCAAGCTCACCGCCGGCGACGTGCTCTCCATCGGGGTCGACCCCGGCTACGCGCTGCAGCTCAACCGCATCCTCGGCCAGCTCAACGACGTGCGCCGCTCCGACGGCGCGGCCCTGCGCTCGAACCGGGTCGGCACGCGCGCCCGGGCGGCCTCCGCGCTGGCGAGGGCGCACGCCCAGGCCGCCACGGCGGCCGGCCACCTCAGCGGCGAGGTGAGCTCAGCCAACCGGGCGTTGGTCACCGCGCTGCAGCGCAATGCCACCGCGTACTCGGCACTGGCGCAGGCTGCCGCCAAGAACGACGTCCCGGCCTACGGGCGTGCCCAGGCGGCCGTGGCCTCGGCGGGCTCGGGGCTGAACGCGGCCTTCACCGAACTGCGGCAGCTCGGCTACACCGTGCGCTGAGCGGCGGCACTCAGCCGCTGCCGCTCGAGGTGCCGGTGCCGTCCGTCGTGACGGCCGAGCCGCCCGAGCCGCTGACCGTGGTCACCGGCGAGTGCGTGGGCGCGGTCGCGGGCGGCGTTGACGCCGCCGGTGGGCTGCTCGCCGTCGACGCGCTGCTGTGGGTCGGGGCGGCGGCCTTGTGGGCCGCCGGCTTGGGCTTGGGCTTCTTCGTGGTGTGGCGCGGCGCGGAGAGATTGCTCGGCGCGGGCACGGTGTCCACCGACTGCACCGTGGCGCTGCCCTGCTGGCTCGAGCTCCGCGCCAGGTGAGCGGGTGCCTGGTCATGCGGCCGCGAGCCGGCGCCGATGATGAACGCCGCCGCGAAGGCCGCCACGGGGACGGCGACGCCGACGCTGCGAGCGAGCAGGCCGCGCTTGCGAGGCTTGGCCTCGGCCTGCTGCGCCTTGCGGTCCTTGCGCGACGCGCGCCCAGAGCGGGGCTCGGCGCGACCACGGGCCGCGGCCTTGCGGTCGGCGGTCCGGCCGGCGGCCGCTCCGCGGGCGCCTCGGCGGCCGGAGCGCTTGGCGCCCTTGGCTCTCGTGGCCGATGCGGCCACGGCGGCGGCGAGAGCGTCGGCCTCGTCGCGCTGAGGGCGGGGGGCGGGCGCGGCGTCAGCTTCCTCGGGATCGGCGAGCTCGTAGGTGGCCAGCGAGGTGGTGAGCGGGGCGGCGCCCGGCACGAAGGTGGGCCCGTCCGGCTCCTCAGCCACCGGCTCCTCGACCGCGGGCTCGGGCTCCTCGGCCACCGGCTCCTCGACCGCGGGCTCCGGCTCCTCGGCCACCGGCTCTTCGACGGCGGGCTCCGCCGGCGGCACCTCGACGGGGGCGATCACCGGGACGGGCACGGGCGGCGGCGCGGCCATGGCGGCCGGGGCGCCGGGAGGCGCCCCGCCGTTGCTGGGCGCGACTGGCGGGGAGGGCGCCACGGGCGGCGCGGCATCAACGGGCGGGGCGGGCGGGGCCCCATTCCCGCGCTCCCCCAGCATCATCGTCAGATTGGCGTGGGCGGCGGGGTGGCCCCGCAGCTCCGCTCGCCGGTAGGCCTCCTCGGCGCCGTTCAGGTCACCGCCCTCCTGCAGCAGCCAGGCGAGATGAAAGGCGCCGGTCGCGTCGCCGCGCTCGTCGGCGCGCCGGAAGGCCTGCTCGGCGCCGTCGAGGTCGTCGCGCTCCTCCAGGAGCACGCCCAGGCTTACCGCCGCGGCGGCGTGGCCGAGCTGGTCGGCCGCGCGATATGCCTCTTCTGCGGCAGGCAAATCGTCACGCTGTTCGAATTGGATTCCCATGTCGAACGCGTCATTGGCATCGGCCGGGGCCTCAGAGCCCGGGCCCGAAAGCGTTGGATTGGGCCTAGAGCCGTACATCATGGGTGGACATGAAGCGGGTTGAGGATTCTAGAACCCTTGGTTTTGCGGGGTTTCTGCGTCGTCGACGCGGGGCACGGCCGACTACTTCGCCGCGCGGGCGTGCAGTCCGCTTTTTCCTTGCAACGCTTCTCGCAGGCGTCGTCGGCGCCGCCATCGCCTTTGCCGCGACGCCTCACAAGGCGCCTGCGGCCGCCGGGACCACCCAGACCGCCGTGGCGCTGCGCGTGGCCAAGAAGGTCCGCCAGGGCCAGGGCACCACGATGTCGGCCACCGTCTCGACCCCCGCCGCCACTCCCGGCGCGCCGGCGCCCACCGGGACGGTGACCTTCTCTGATCGCGGCAAGCCGATTGCCACCTGCCGCGCGCAGCAGCTCAGCAAGCTGACCGCGACGTGCGACGCGACCTTCTGGGACGCGGGCCACCATCCCATCTCGGCCAGCTACGGCGGAGACGCGACCTACGCCGCGGCGACCTCGTCGAGCTCGGACCTCCTGGTCACCGCGATCCCGATCAAGGGCGACATCAGCGCCCGGACGAGCTGGACCTTCCGCTTCACCCCCACCTACACCAGCGTTCTCGCCCTCACCGTCCGCGGGCTGTACGAAGGGACCAACGTCGTTCTCAACTGCGGCGGCAAGGGCTGTCCCTTCCGCTCGGAGACCTTCCCGGTGCTGCGGCCCAAGGTGTGCTCGCCCACCGTCCCCGCGCTCAGCTGCCCGCCCAACAACTTCTTCCTGACGAAGTACTTTGCCGGACGCCGCCTGGCTGTGGGGGCGCAGCTGACGATCCTCATCTCCCACCCCAGCTACATCGGCAAGTACTACCGCTTCACCGTCCGCGCCCGCAAGAGCCCGACGGTGGCCATCGCCTGCCTGGCTCCCGGCAGCACGATGCCTGGCGAGGGCTGCCGGCCCCGGCCCGACCAGGACATTCCGGGCTAGTGCCCCCATCTGCGCGTTCGGCTTCGACGGTCCGTTGGGTGACATAAACGTGGCTTAAGACGGCCTGCGTGGGGTCCGATTACCCCACTCGAGTCATGTCCTCCCTTAAGTCAGGCCAGGCGCCCGCCACCGGCGTCCATCTCCAGGCGCGGTTCATCGACGCCGGCACCACCACACGCCTGCTCACGACCCGTCGCTGACGGCCTCGCGCTGCTGCGGGGTGAGGATGGCCATCAGCGGCTGTGCCGCGGTGCGCAGTCGCTTGACGGCGTCGTCGAGGTGCTTGCGCTCCGCGTCGCCCGCGGTGCCCTTGCGCTGGGCATGGAGGACGCGAATCATCTCGCCGGCCAGCCGCTGCGCCTCCTCCAGGAAGGTGCGCGACGTGCTGGCGTCGATGAGCATCGGTGCCGCGATCAGCAGCATCGTCCCGTAGGACTGCAGGGCGTCGCCGGCCGCGTGGGTATCCCCGCTGCCATCCAGTGCGGCATCGAGAAGCTGGACGGTCCGCGCCGCCTGGGTGAGGACGATCGCCGCCTGGGCCGCGATCGCCCGGGACCGATCGCGCAGCTGGCGCAGGTGGATGACCCGGTCGGCGACGAGCACCGTGACCAACAGCACCAGCAGCCCGCTCACCAGCGAGTTCGTGAATGCGTGCTCAGCCCACCAGCGGTGCACCGCGCCGTCGAGGATGTCGAGTGCGGCCAGCACCAGCGCGAGGATCGTCACTGCGGCCGCGCTCACCCACTCCGGGCCGGGTGTGCGTATGCGAGCCATCAGGTCTGCAGGTCAAGGATCGCGTCGGCCAGCCAGGCGGCCTCCTCGACCCACGATGTGACCGGCGCGGCGGGCCGCACCACGAACTTCGACAGGCCCGACTCGACGCAGCCCGAGACAAAGGCGCGGAGCCCGTCCGCGCCGCGGGGGACCAGCTCGCGCGGGTCGATGTCACGGCGCCGGGCGTGCACCCCGCGCAACACCTCAGCCGGCGGCTCGCCGTGGGTGTAGGCGATGCTCAGCCCGAAGTGCTCAGGGTCAACCTCGCGCCCGGCACGCGCCGCGGCCTCGACGATGCGCTCGCGGGCCACTCCGGTCTCGGCGGGGGTGAGCTGCGCTCCCAGCCACCCGTCGGCGACCCGGCCCACGCGATCAAGCGCCTGGGGGCCGCGGCCACCCAGCCACACCTCGAGGGGATCCTGCACCGGCCGCCCGGGGCTGGCCAGCTCGGTGAACGACCACCGCTCGGAGCGATGGGTCACGCTCTTGCCGTCCCACCAAGCGCGCACCAGCGCCAGCGTCTCCTCCAGCACCGCACCCCGGCTCGCGCCGTCCAGGCCCAGGGCCTCGCGCTCGCCGGGCTGGCCGAGACCGGTGACGAAGCTGAGCAGCAGCCGGCCAGCCGAGATCTGATCCAGCTGGGCGAGCTCCTTGGCCAGCAGGAACGGATTGCGCCCAAGCGGCACCACGTTCGCACCCAGGCGCAGCCGCTGCGTGCGGCCGGCGGCGAGGGCGAGCGCCAGCAGCGGGTCAAGGGTGGGGGCGACCGGGAGGTCCGAGAGCCAGATGCCGTCAAAGCCGCTGCTCTCCAGCGCCTCGGTGAACTGCAGCAGCGTCTCGCCCGTGAGCGAGGCGGTGGCCGGCGCCACGGCGAAGCGAATCTTCATGGCCGTCATGGTCGCAGGCCCTCGGGCCGCGCCTAGACTCCAATCGCCGCCACCATCACAGCTCAGGAGCCTCCATGTCGACGTCGCCCAACGATTTCAACGCCCAGGTCATCGACGAGTTCCGCGCCAACGAGGGGCGCGTGGGAGGCATGTTCGAGAACATGCCGCTCCTGCTGTTGCACCACAGCGGCGCCAAGTCGGGCACCGACTACGTCAATCCGCTGGCCTACCTGCGTGACGGTGACCGCTACGTGATCTTCGCCTCCAAGGGCGGGGCGCCCGAGAACCCGGCCTGGTTCCACAACGTCACGGCCCACCCCGACGTCTCCATCGAGGTCGGCACCGACACCCTCGACGTCCGTGCGTCGCAGGCCGACAGCGACGAGCGCGACCGCCTCTACGCCGCCCAGTCCGAGCGCTCACCGCAGTTCGTGGAGTACCAGGAAAAGGCCGGGCGCACCATCCCGGTGGTGGTGCTCACGCCACGCTGATCGTGGCCCGCGTCTCCGCGCTACGGCGCGCGTGCTCGAGGACCTGCAGCGTCGCGACGGCATCGAGGGGGTCGACCGGCGGCGGACCGCCCTCGCGCACCGCCACCTCCAGCAGCGCGTAGAAGCGCGGCCAGTCGCCCCGCTCGGTGGGCACGGGCACGCTGGCGTCGCCGGTGACCAGGCGTCCGCGGTGGGCCTCGGGCTCGACGCCCCAATCCGGCACCGTGTCCGGGCGCTCCCCGGCGCGCAGCCGGTCCTCCTGGGAGTCCAGGCGGGTCAGCACGAACGCCGCCTCAGATCCCAGGACGCGCAACCGGGGGCCCGGCGCCGCCGCCACCGCCGACGCGCGCAGATGGCTGGTCGTGCCCGACGCGTGGCGCAGCGCGATGAAGTCATCGTCGTCAGCGGGCAGGCCCCTCCGCGCGTCGACCTCCGCGTAGACCTCGGTGACCGGCCCGAACAGCGTCAGCGCCTGATCCACGAGGTGGCTGCCGAGGTCCAGCAGAAGCCCGCCGCCCTCCCCCGGCGCGAGCGTCTCGCGCCAGGACCCCGCCTTGGGTGCGGGTCGCCACCGCTCAAACCGCGACTCAAAGCGCAGGACGTCGCCGAGGTGGCCGCCGTCGAGCAGGCGCCGCAGCGTGAGGAAGTCGGAGTCCCACCGGCGGTTCTGAAACACGGTGAGCAGCACGCCGGCCCGCTGGGCACGCGTCACCAGCTGCTCGGCGCGCGCGGCGGTCACCGCCAGCGGCTTGTCCACCACCACCGGGAGCCCGTGCTCGATCGCCGCTGTGGCCAGCGGCAGGTGGGTCTCGTTGGGGGTGGCGATGACCACCAGGTCATGGTCATCGCGCTCCCAGAGCCGGTCGGCGCTGCTCAGGGTGCGCGCCCCGGGATGGTCGGCCACCACCTCGGCCTGACGGGCGGGATTGGAGGTGACCACGCTGGCCACGGTCAGCCCACGGGTGGCGGCGATGAGCGGCGCATGAAAGACGCGGCCGGCCAGTCCGTATCCGACGATCGCCACGCGCAGGTCCGCCATCCGCCCAGCATAGGCAGCGCGGGGCCCGCCGGGCAGCGAACCCACCACAGCTAGCCTTCGGACCCGGATGGAGTTCCAGCCCGTCATTCCCCCCGGCCCCGCCGCTCCCCCCGAAGCCTTCTTCACGGGTCTGGGCCTCGGTGACCGGAGTCCGGCCGGACGGCCCTACGTCGTCGCCAACTTCATCGCCAGCGTCGACGGGAAGGCGACCGCCGAGGGGCGCACCGCCCCGCTGGGCGACCCGGGCGATCGGGCCGCCTTTCACCTGCTGCGCACCGAGGTCGATGCGGTGCTCGCCGGCACCCGCACCATGTTCATCGAGAACTACGGTCCGCTGGCCAAGGACGCGCACCTCTCGAAGCTGCGGGTGGCCGCCGGCCGGCAACCCCAGCCGCTCGGCGTGATCGTCAGCCGCACCGGCACCATCCCCTTCGACGTCCCGCTCTTCGCCGATCCGGCGTCGCGGGTCGCGATCTACGCGGCGACGGACATCGACGTCCCCGACTGTCCGGCGCAGGTGACGGTCCATCCGGTCGGATCCGGCGATGCGGCCCTGTCAGAGATGCTGAGCTCGCTGCGCGCCGACTATGACGTGCGCTCGCTGCTGTGCGAGGGCGGACCGAGCCTGTTCAGCGCGCTGCTGGTGCACGGCCTGATCGACGAGCTGTTTCTCACCTTTGCCCCCAAGGTGGTGGGCGGCGACGGGATGGGGATCACCACCGGCCGCCCCCTCGACGAGTTGGATGACGTACGCCTGGCGGGCGCGCTCGAACACGAGGGAACGCTGTTCCTGCACTATGCCTGGGACCGTGACTGAGCAGCCCGTGGCGTGCATCGGGGTGGTGGTGCACCCCTCGCGCAACATCGACAGGCCGCTGGACCGGTTGCGCCAATGGGCCGGGGAGCACGGCGTCACCATCGCCCAGGTGGCCGTCCCCGGTCAGCACCGGGCGGTGGCCGAAGCCGGCGAAGCCGGTGGATGCGACCTCGTCGTCTCCATCGGCGGTGACGGGACGATGCTCGCCGCCATCCGCGCCGCGGTCGCGGCGGACCTCCCCGTCCTGGGCGTGTCCTGCGGCAGCCTGGGCGTCCTCACCGCGGTGTCCGCCGACGCGCTGCCGGCCGCCCTGGACCGCTTCCGCGCCGGGGACTGGACGCCGCGCGTCCTGCCCGCGCTGAACGTGACCCGTGCTGACGGCCCCGACCTGTTCGCGCTCAACGACGTCGTCGTCATGCGCAACGGGATCGGCCAGGTGCGGGTGACCAGCCGCGTCGACGGGACGCTGGTCAGCCGGCTGGCCGGCGACGGCTGCATCGTCTCGACCGCCCTGGGCTCCTCGGCGTATTCGCTGGCCGCGGGTGGCCCCCTGCTCGCCCCGGGCACCGACGCCTACGTGGTCACTCCGCTCGCCACCCACGGCGGCTCGCGTCATACGCTCGTCGTGCCCGCCGCGTCCGAGCTCGCTCTCGAGGTCACCGCCGGCATGGGAGGCGCTCGCCTGGAGCTCGACGGGCAGGTGGTGGGCGGCAGTCCGCAGGAGCTGGGCATCCGACTGCGCCACGGCGTGGCCACGCTCGTTGGCTTCGATGACCAGGAGCCCCTCTTCACCTCGCTGCGCCGCCGCGGGATCCTCGCCGACAGCCCACGGATCGTGGCTGACGGCGCTCGGCACACGCCAGTGCCATAGCACACCCGCCGGACGGATACATCTCAAATCCGCACAAACTACGGATCAGGGTCCGGCGGTTGCGGACGATGACCCCGGCATCAGGAAACCCCGCTATTTGCAGAAAGGCGGAGGCCAACCACATCGCCCCGCTCACCTGCCACACCGGGGGCCTATCAAGGAGGATAAGGATGCACCGTATTTCCAGGAGGATGGTCGCAGTGCTGGTCGTCATCGGCGCGATTGCCGCCGGCGGCGCCGCCTTCACGGCCAGCAACACCGTGCCGAACACCACGGCCGGCTACGGCACCTCGACCATCACCGGCGCCACCGCCACCGACATCGCCTACACGCTGTCGCCTGACGGCACCAGCATCACCGGCGCGACGATCACCTTCACCGGCGATCTCAGCAACGACACGGTGAAGGCCGGCTTCGAGACCGACAACCTCACCACCTGCTCGGCGCCCGTCTACGACGGCTCGGCCAGCAGCACGTCCACCTGCTCGGGCTTCACCGAGTCAACGGCGTCGTCGTCCACGTTCAACGTGGCGGTCACCAACAACTAATCGCCGCGACGTACTCGCGATGGCAGAGCGCGGCCCCCGCGGCCGCGCTCTCGCCATTGCCGGGCTGACGACCTGCGGACATGACGAGACATCGTGAAATCCCATCGCCTGCGTTCTGGCCTGATCACCGGCGCCCTCTTGCTGACAGCGGGCGCCTTTTGGCTGTTCCTGGCTCCGCCCAAGATCGGCGGGCAGGCGACCTATGTGGTCACGAGCGGCATCAGCATGGAGCCGTCGTTTCACACCGGGGATCTCGCCATCGTCCGGCCTGCCGCCCACTACCGGGTGGGCGAGGTGGTCGCGTACCACAGCAGCCTGCTGCACGTGACGGTGCTGCACCGCATCATCGCCATTCGCGAGGGCAGGTACTTCTTCAAGGGCGACAACAACAACTTCGTCGATCCGACACACCCCACGCGCTCCGCGCTGGTGGGTGCGCTGTGGGTGCACGTTCCGCACGGTGGGGTCGTCCTGCACTGGCTGCACTCGCCGGTCACGGCGGCGGTGCTGTGCGGCTTCGTGGCGCTGCTGCTGTTCGGCACCGGGGAGACCAAGCGGCGGCGTAGCCGCCGGGGGACACGTGGCCATGGATCCGCTCGCCAAGGACGATCACCGGTGACCTCGCCCGGACACGGCGCTGCACTCGGCGTGAGCGTGCGCTCACTGCTCGCCGCGGCGGTCACCCTGGCCGTGCTGTGCGCGGTGGTGGCCGGCTACGCGCACACGCGTCCGGCCGTCACGCCGGTCCGCCATCAGATCCATTACACCCAGCAGGGTCACATCGACTACCGCGCCAGCGCCCCCGCCGGCCCGGTGTACCCCAGCGGCACGCTGACCACCGGAGACCCGATCTTCCTGCACCTGGTCCACCGCCTTTCCATCAAGGCCGGCTACCGCTTCGCGGTGCAGGGGCTCGCGCGCCTGCGAGGCACCCAGCAACTGTTCCTGGCTCTCACCGGCCCGACGGGGTGGACGCGCGAGATCGCCCTGTCGCCGGTGCGTCACTTCACGGGGGCCGCCATCACCACCCCGGCCACCGTCGATCTGGGCGCGGTTCAGGCCCTCCTCAATCAGGTCCAGAGCGCCACCGGCATCCCCAGCACCGGCGCCAACGTCGGCATCCGCATGAAGGTCCACGTCACCGGCACCGTGGCCGGGCAGCCGGTGGATGAGAGCTTCGCGCCCACCGCCGGCTTCCAGCTGCAGCCCCTCGAGCTCACGCCGGCGGCCAGCGCGCCGCCCGCCTCCGACGCTACCCCGGGCGCCGCAGGCGCCGCGGGGAGCACCCCCTCGTCGGAGACGGGCTTCACCCCCAGCGCCTCGGGAACGGTGACCAGTGTCTCGTCGGTCCCCAACGCCCTGCACGTCGCCGGGCGCGCCGTGAGCTACGCGATGCTCACGTGGCTCGCTCTCGCCGGGCTCCTGCTCAGCGGCGGCGTGGCCGTCCTTCTCGGGGTGCTGCTCCAGCGCAACAGGGCCTTTGATGAGGCCGCGCGCATCCGCACCCGGTACGGCCACCTGCTCGTTCCGATCCTCGTCGGCGATGACCTGGGCTGGCCCCCGGTCGACGTCACCAGCTTCAAGGCGCTCGCGCGGCTGGCCGAATCCACCGGCCAGCTCATCCTGCACCATCAGGCCGACGCCGTCGACACCTATCTGGTCAACGACAACGGCACCGTCTACCGCTACCAGATCAGCCTCCCGCTGGTGACCTGGGGCGAGTGGACGGAGGCCGGCGTCGCCGCCGACCCCGCCGCCTTGGCGGACGCGGCCACCGTCCTGGCCCGCGTCGCCGAACCTGCCGAGGCCGACGTTCCCGCCTGACCGTCGCGGGTGGTTGCTGCGGCGCGCCGCCGGGCCCGCGCCGCCACCTGCCAACATGGCCCGGTGGCGCACGTGGCGGTGACCGGGCTGGCCTATGCCCATCCGGGTGGCGACCTGCTGTTCTCCGACGTCTCCTTCCGGATCTCGCCCGGCCAGCACGTCGGGCTGGTGGGGCGCAACGGCGTGGGCAAGAGCACGTTGCTGCGCATCCTGGCCGGGGAGCTCACCCCCGATGATGGCGAGTACGCCGTCGGAGGGACCATCGGCTACATGCCCCAGGACGTCGGCGTGGGCGACGAGGACCGGACCGTGCGCGAGATGCTGCTCTCGCTGGCTCCGCCGGCGGTTCGCCAGGCGGGCGAGAGCATGCTGGCCCTCGAGGCCGAGCTGGCGATGGGTGACCCGTCGGCGGGGATCAAGCTCGGCGAGGCGATCGCGGACTGGTCGGCGCTGGGCGGGTACGAGCTCGAGGGCCACTGGGATGCGTCGTGCCGGCGCATCGTGCGCTCCGCCTTTGACGAGATCGCCGAGCGCCCCGCCCGCACCCTGTCGGGCGGAGAGCGCAAGCAGCTCGTCCTCGATGTGCTCTTCGCCTCCGACGCCGACGTGCTGCTGCTCGACGAGCCCGACAACTTCCTCGACATCCCGGCCAAGCTCGAGCTCGAACGGCGCGTGCGGTCGTCCAAGAAGACGATCGTGATGATCTCCCACGACCGCGCCGTGCTGGTCGCGGCTCCCGGCGCGATCGTGACGCTCGAGGGCAGCGGCGCGTGGGTGCACGGTGCCTCGTACGCGACCTACGCGCAGGCGCGTGAGGATCGCCAGCGACGCCTGGGCGACGCGGTCAAGCGCTGGCACGAGGAGGAGCGCCGGCTCTACCAACTCACCAAGCTGTTCAAGGAACGCGCCCGCTACTACCCGGCGTGGGCCAAGCGCGCCGATGCGATGGAGTCGCGCTGGAACCGGTTTCGCGCCCCGGGCCCACCGCCGGCGCCGGTGACCGACCAGGCCATCGTGGTGCGCATTCGCGGGGGCGACTCGGCGCGCATCGTGCTGGACATGCGCGGCCTGGAGATCGCCGGGCTCGTCGCCCCCTTCTCCGACGAGGTGCACTTCGGCGAGCGCGTCGGGGTGATCGGGCCCAACGGCTCGGGCAAGAGCGCGCTCATGCAGGTCCTGGCCGGCGCCCGCGAGCCCGACGGCGGCGAGCTGCGGGTCGGCCCACGCGTCTCGGCCGGCTTCTTCACCCAGCTACAGTCGCGCGCCGACTTCGCCGGCCAGGTGGTGCTGGACATCGTCATGACCCAGCGCGGTGAGTTGCGGGTGGCCATGGCGGCGCTGGCCCGGTACGGGCTCGCCGAGGCGGCCCGCCGCTCCTACGACGTGCTCAGCGGAGGGGAGAAGGCCCGGCTGGAGGTGCTGATCCTCGAGCTCGAGGGCCACAACCTGCTGCTGCTCGACGAGCCGACCGACAACCTCGACATCGACTCCTCCGAGGCGCTGGAGACCGCCCTGGACGGGTTCACCGGCACGGTGGTGGCCGTCTCGCACGACCGGGCCTTCCTGTCCGAGCTCGACCGCTTCCTCATGGTTCTGCACGACGGCAGCGTGCTGTCGTTCCCAGCCTATGAGCCCGCGCTGGAGGCGTTGGTCGACCCGGCGCACGCCGCCGACGTCCGCCTCGCCAAGCTGCTGTAGGTGATCTCCGCCACCGTCTGGTGGATCGTGCGGCACGTCGCCGGCCCCGCGGACTGACCGGCGCTGCTCACACGTCGGCAACATCCTCGCCGCGACTCGTTGACATGATCGCGCCGCGGATCGTCGCCATGCCGGCGCGGGGTCCGCGAAGAGATCCTCATCCATGCGCGTCAGGCACCTCTCGGGCACCGTGGCCGCCGCTCTCGCCGCGGCGGTCGTCGCGGCGGCACTGGCCGGTCCCGCGAGCGCCGCGACGCCTGCGCTCAAGTCGCTGTCGGGTGCCGGCTCGACTCTCGTCGCGCCGCTGGTGGCGGAATGGGGCCAGGAGTTCCCGGTCTTCTACGGCGTCCACATCCAGTATCAGAGCGTCGGCTCTCAGGCGGGCCTCAACCGGCTGGCCTCCCACGACGTTGACTTCGCCGCCACTGACTCGCCGCTGACCTCCGCCCAGCACAAGGCCTGCCCGACCTGTGGTCAGATCCCGTGGACCCTGACGGGACTGGGGATCGGGTACCACGTCAAGGGCGCCGGCAACCAGCTGCGCCTCACGCCGTCGGTCCTGGCCAAGATCTACCTGGGCAAGATCACCAAGTGGAACGACCGGCGCATCACGTCCCTGAACCCGGGCGTCACCCTGCCCGCGCTGAGCATCACCCCCATCTACACCAACGCCTCGGGTGACACCTCGGTGTTCACGCAGTACCTCTCCAAGGTCAGCTCGACGTGGCGCACCCAGGTCGGGACCGGCGACACGGTGAACTTTCCCATCGGGGTGACCAGCAACGGCAACGCGGGGATGACGACGCTCTTGCAGTCCACCAACGGCGCCATCGGGTACGTCGGCGCCGCCTACCTCATCACCCACAAGCTCCCGGCGGCCGCGATCGAGAACGCGGCCGGAGATTTCCAGTACCCCAACCTCGGCAACATCGTCGCCGCCGGGGCCACCGTCAAGAAGGTCCCCGACAACGGCGCGCTGTCGGTCATCGATCCGCCCAAGTCCGCCCCCGCGGCCTACCCGCTGTCCACCTTCAGCTACGTCGTGGTGCCGGCCAACGCCGACGCGGCCCACAAGGCAGCCCTCCGCGACTGGATCGCCTTCGCCATCGGTGGCGGCCAGAAGTTCGGCGAGGGCCTGGACTTCGCGCCGGTGCCGTCGGTGGTGGCGAAGGCCGATCGCCGGGCTGTGCAGGCCTTCGCCGGGTCCTAGCCCCACAACGAGTGCGGCCCCGCCCCCGAACGGGAGCGAGGCCGCGAATCCAGCGGGTGGAAGCTTTCGCCCCTAGGGCTTGAAGCGGACCACCTGGGGGTCATGGTCTGAGACCTGATCGGCGTACTCGGCGTTGACGTGCACCACCTGGTACTGGACCGCGTTCGGTCCCTTGCTGACCAGGATGTGGTCCAGCACCTCCGAGATGCCGTCGAAGTCGTAGGTGTACTGCTGGTTGACCGGGAGGGTCCCGATCAGGTCGGTGAGGATGGAGTCGCCGCTGCCGTCCGCGGTGCCGGTCTTGAGCACGTTGAGCGACGGGCTGAACTGGTAGTCGTTGAGGTCGCCGACGACGGCGACGTCGGCCTTGGGGTCGATGTCGAGGATGTTCTGCACGAAGGCGTGCTCGACCGAGGCCTGGCCGGCGCGCTGCGTGGCCGAGGACTGGGCCGGGAACTGGAAGCGCCCGTCCGCGTTCTGGTCACCGAGCTTGGCGTCGAAGTGGTTGGCCACCACGAACACCCGCTGGCCCTGGAAGGTGAACTCACCCACCAGCGGCTTGCGGCTCGAGGTCCACACCGGGTTGGTGGGGTCCAGACGGCCCGGCGAGAGCGTCAGGTCCGGCTCACCCTTGCTCTTCGTCACCTGCGTGCCGGTGGTGGAGCGGTTGACCGAGGCCGCGCCGCGGTCCACGAACGTCACCCGTGCCGGGTTGTAGAGGAACACCACGCGGATGTTGCCGCCCGGCTCGCCGCCGTCCTGGTCGTTGACGGGGTCGATCTCGCGCGAGTCGTAGTGCGGACCGCCGGCGTTGACGATCGCCGTGGTCAGCTTGTTGATCGTCTGGTCGGCCGCCACCACGCCGTCATCGGTGGCCCCGTCGTTGTCCTGGACCTCCTCGACGGCCACGATGTCAGGGCTGGCCAGGTTGGTGACCACGCCCTGGGCGAGCCGCTGGAACTTCGAGTCGGGGTCGCTCGGCGCCAGGTTCTCCACGTTGTAGGTGGCGATGGCGAGTTGGTTCTTGCCCTGCGACGTGGCCACGGTGCGCGCCAGGTTGTTGTGTTGCACCGTGCCCAGGGTGGTGGCGGCGATGGTGTAGCCGCCGAACTCGGAGTAGTCGACGGGGCCGACCGTCGCGCCGGTGAAGACGTCGCCGACGTTGACCTCGGGGTTGGAGCCGTCGGCCGGCACGATCTCGATGCGGCCCGAAGGCGTCTGGTTCTCGCCCAGCAGCTCGGTGCCGCCGCGGAACGTCTCGTCCTGGCTGGGCTTGGTGGTCACGTACTGCTCGCCGAAGCTGTCGGACGGACCGACCACGCGGGCGTCGTCGACCTCGACGCGCATGCCCTCGCGCGACTCCCAGAAGTCCAGCGCCGAGCGGTCGGGCTGGATCGGGGTGGACTCGATGCTGCCGCCGCCGAGGTCGGGGGCGTACGTGTCAGGCACCGTCGTGGGGGTGATGACCTCCGGCGCCGGCAGCGCGTTGCCGTGCGAGAGCACGGTGGCCGTCGGGTCGTCGATCTCGGTCACCGACAGCTGAGAGGTCGTGCTCACCGTCTCGCCGCTGGCCAGGGGGTAGAAGTCCTTCACCGTCCCGGAGACGAGGACCGAATCGCCCACCGCGACGCCGGACGGCGCCGAGGAGGTGAAGACGAAGATGCCCTCGCTCGTCGCCGGGTTGGTGTCGGGGTTGGGGTCCTGGATCCAGTAGCCCTTGCTCGAGCCGCTGGAGCGGATCCCGGTGACGATCCCGGGGACGTTGGTGACCGCGTCGCCGTTGTGGGGCGAGACGAAGCTCGTGCCCTGGATGTCGTGGATGCGGAGCGGGCCGGGCTGGCCTGTCCCGGTGCCACCGCCGCCCGAGCTGCCGTCGTTGGCGGCTCCCGGCGTGGGCGTTCCGGCGGTGAAGTCGGCTGAGTTGTTGTCGGTGTCGGGCGAGCTGGAACGCGCGACCGACTGGGTGTTGGAGGCGCCGGTGGCCGGAGCCGTCTCGCTGATGGCCGCCGTGCCGTAGCCGACGAGGTCGGTGGAGTCGGCCTCGCAGGAGGCGGAGTCGGTGCAGGTGAGCGCGTCGGTCCCGTGCACCAGGGCGACGGTGCCCGCCGTGGCCGACATGGCGATCGTGCCGCTGGCCTGCGTCGGCGGCAGCGACTGGGTGCCGCCCGTGCCCTGCGACTCGCCCACGAGGTAGATCCCCCCGGCCGGGATCGAGCCGCTCAGCAGGGTCGTCTGCCAGCTGCCGGTCGCGCTGCCCGAGTGGTACTGGACCGACCACCCATCAACGTCGACCGCCGAGGCGCTGCGATTGGCGACCTCGATGAAGTCGTTGGTGAGCGTCGCGCCGGAGTTGCCCCCGCCGCCGTACACCTCGTTGACGACAAGCGCCGTCGACGGGGTCGCCGATGCCACCTCGCCCCTGCTCAGCGTGAACAGGACCGCGGCGATCGCCACCAGCCCCGCCAGCGCGGCGGCACCCCGCCTGGTCCGCCAGGAACCCACCCGTTGCATGCAAGCCTCCATTGGTCATGCCGGCGCCGCGACATGGCGCCGGTCGTTCATCCCGCCCCGCGGAGGCTGTCCCACCAGGCCCCGGGGCGTGTAAACATTCCGCTCACCTGTTGTAAATCGAACGCCAACATTCCGCTCATGGGAAGGAATGGCCGGTAGGGTCGTCCTTGGTGGGCATGGACGAAGGGACCGGGAAGCTCGTCCGCGGGCGCGTGCGCCGGCGGATGCGGGTGGGCGTGGCGTTGGCCGCGCTCGTCGCCCTGCTCGCGGCGGCGGGCTGCGGCGCGTCGGCGAACGAGAGCGGCGCCCTGGCCGGCCAGATCCGGACCGCGCTTGACCGCCATCCCGGCTTCACCGTGCGCACGGTGCACTGTCCGGGACACGTTCGCCGGGCCAAGGGCGTCATCACCCGGTGCTCGGCGACGCTGCGCAACGGCCACGTTGTCGCCCTGCGCGCCACCCAGCTCGACGACAAGGGAACGATCAACCTGATCGCCAACGAGATGTTCGCCGACAACGTCGAGCATGGGATCGAGTCCTCGCTGCCGGTGACGGCGAGCGCCCCCCGCGCCGTCTGCCCCAACTACGTGCCGGTCGTCATCGGTGACGCATTCACCTGCACGCTGACCGGAGCCGGTCGCTACAGCCAGGCGCGGGTCACGATCGTCAACGGCAACGGAGCCTTTCGCCTCTCGTTCTCGTGACGGCCGCGGCCGGCGCCCAGGCCGCGTCGCCCCCGGTCGCGCGCGAGGGTCAGTGCGCGGTGCTGAGGCGCAGTCCGTAATGGGTGACCAGGCGGCGCACGGGATGCGCCAGCAGGACCCCCACGCCGGCGGCGGCCCAGCCACCCAGGACCCACAGGTACCCGGTGGTGTCGCTGGCGTGGAAGTAGATGGTGTTGCGCACCGCGTCGGCGGCGACCCCCAGCGGCAGCACGGAGTCCAGGGCGCGCAGGAACCCGGGGCCAAATGAGCCCAGGCCCGAGGGGCCGCCGCTCACCGGCAGGCCGACGATGAGGAAGGTGATCACCGCCAGGGCGATGAGCGGCAGGCGGATACGCCCCAGCGCCGCGGTCGGAGCTGATATGGCCAGCGAGAACAGGGCGACGATCCCGGCCACCGGCAGGTAGTCGTGAAAGCCGGTGATCGCGGAGGCGACGGCGGCGGCGCTCAGCCCGATCGCCACGGCGGCGACGGTGGGCACCGCGATTCGCCATGCCGTCCGGTGGCGGCGGAAAAGGTGCGCCGTCGCGGCCCCGGTGGCGAGGCTGGGGAAGAGGACGCACAGCACCGTGAAGAAGGAGGAGAGGGCGAGCGAGTCGTTGGGCAGCGGCGGGACCACGTCGGTCACCTGGAGCTGCTGTCCCCTCTTTGCGGCCACGGTGGTGAAGGTGTTGGTGAGCAGCTGCGCGGGCGCCGTGCCGCCGGCCTGCGCGACCAGCAGCGTCATCCCGCGCGGCGATGCGATGAGCGCGCCGTCCATCCGGCGCGCGTCGATGGCGGCCGTCGCCTGCGCTCGGCTCGGGTACGCGTGGAGGTCAAAGCCCCCAGGCGCGCGCGCCGCGAGCGCGCCGCCCACCTCGGTATCCACCCGCGCGGCAGCCACGATGCCCACCGGGACGGCGTGGGGGGTGGGGGCGTGGAAGGCGCTCAGGGCCGTGCCCATGAAGGCGGCAGCGAAGGCCACGTTGATGGCCACGAGCGCGAGGGGGAGCCGGATGTGATGAAAGATCGGAGTTCTCGGTTGCATCGTTATCGGTCCTAAGGTCAAATGCCAACGCTTGTTGGCATCAACGATACGCCTCACGACAACGAAAGTCAACATGCGTTGGCAAACGGGTGTTGGTGAGGCTAAGATGGTGCGATGCCGTCTCGCGCCTCCCGTCCCACGGCCGCGTCCCCTGATGCCCTCGGCGTCGGCGGACCGCGCTCGGAGGGCACGCGGCGGACGATCCTCGATGCCGCTCGCGCCCTGTTCGCCGCCCGCGGCTACGAGCAGACGACCATCCGGGCCGTCGCCGGCCAGGCCGGCATCGACGCGTCGATGGTGATGCGCTACTTCGGCTCCAAGGCGGGGCTGTTCGCCGCCGCAGCCACGCGTGACCTGGACCCCCCCGACATCGCCGGGGTGCCGGCGCGCGGGCGCGGGGAGGCGCTCGTCCGCCACTTCGTGAACCGGTGGGAGGTGGACCCCAGCGAGGACATGCTCGTCTTCCTGCTGCGCACCGCCGTGACCGACGGCTCCGTTGCCGAGCAGTTGCAGACCACGTTTGACCGCATCGTCGTCGGGCCGCTCACCGCGCTCGACTATCCGGACGCCGAGCGGCGGGCGGCGCTGATCGGCTCCCAGCTGATGGGACTCGCGCTGTGCCGCTACATCCTGCAGCTGCAGCCACTCGCCTCGCTGTCGGGCGACGAGATCGTCGCCGGCCTCGCTCCCGCCATCCAGCGCTACCTCACCCAGCCGATGACGGGCGCTTAGCAGGCGGCGGGAAGCGGGTAGGTCGCCTCCCACAGGCCGGATGTGCATAATGCACCGGGTTTCTGAGTTAGGGCGACGGCGAGGAGACGAGAATGGGTGCGAAGTGGCGGCGAGGGCGCGCGGGGCGTGAGCGGATCAGCAGGCCGGGCCGCGGGGCGGTCCTGACCGCCGCCGCGGCGGCGGCGATGATCGTCGGCCTTGGCAGCTCCCCGGCGAGCACGGTGGCACGGCGGCTGCCCGCCACCTCGCGGCCCGCCACCGCGGCCCCGGCCCAGACCCGGTACTCGCTGGTGCACGGCTGCTATGCGCTGCAATCCCCCTCCCGCGGCACCCCGATCGGCGCTGACCCCGGCCCCTTCACCATGCAGGCCGCGGCGCTCGGCGTCTACCTCCTCTATGACCCGCAGGGCGACTATCTCACCGACGACGGGACGGGCAACCTCACCGGCGTCAGCACGCCCGGCAACGCCACCGAATGGACGGTCAACGGGTCCTCTGCGCAGGGCTTCACCATGGCCAACGCCGCCACCGGCACGTCGCTGCCCGTCACCTTCGTGCCCGCCACCGGGTGCGCCGCCTATCCCGAGGCGCAGGTGGACGCGGTCGGCACCCCGTTCACCGGCGCCAGCCCGGAGGCTGACGTCCTGGGCACCGTCGAGGGTCACGCGCACGTCACCGCGTTCGAGTTCCTCGGCGGCGACTGGCACTGTGGCCGGCCGTGGAGCCCGTTCGGCGTCCAGTACGCCCTGCCGGCCAGCTGCGCCGACGACGAGCAGGGGACCAACGGCGCCTTTGAATCGCTGATCGACTACGGCGGCGCCACGCGACCGGCCGACATGCATGGCTGGCCGACGTTCGTGGACTGGCCGAGCCCCACGGCGCTGGCCGAGGAGGGCGACTACTACACCGGCATCGAGCGCGCCTGGAAGGCGGGCCTGCGCCTCATGGTCACCGATCTGGTCGACAACGAGGCGCTGTGCTCGCTGATGACCACCAAGCACAACCCCTGCAACGACATGGACGCGGTCAAGATCCAGAGCCAGGACCTCTACGCCCTCCAGAACTACATCGACGCGCAGTCGGGCGGCCCCGGCAAGGGGTGGTTCCGGATCGTCACCGATCCGTTCCAGGCGCGGCGGGTGATCAACCAGGGCAAGCTGGCCGTCATCGAGGGGATCGAGGTCTCGCGCATCTTCGGCTGCGGCGAGGTCAACGACGTGCCCCAGTGCGACGAGTCCCAGATCGACGCGGGATTGCAGGAGATCCACAACCTCGGGGTGCGCACCTTCTTCCCCATCCACGAGTTCGACAACGCCTTCGGCGGCACCAAGATGATCGCCGGCGAGCTCGGCACGGTGGTCAATGCCGGCAACCGCGACGAGACCGGCAGCTTCTGGAATCTGGCGCCGTGTCCCGCCGCCGATCAGGACGCCGTCCAGGAGAACGTGCCCGCCGCCGGACCCCTGGCCACCCTGGTCAACGGCCCGCTGGCCACCCTGCTGCACGGCAGCGCGCTGCCCGTCTACGGCTCGGGCCCGCAATGCAACACCCGCGGGATCACCGACCTCGGCACCTACGTGATCAACCAGATGATCAAGGACCACTACCTCATCCAGCTCGACCACATGGACAGCGCCACCGCCACTGCGGCGCTCGCCATCGCCACCGCCCACCACTACTCGGGCGTCGTCTCCGCCCACTGCTGCTCCTCGCCGCAGCTGTTCAAGGGCATCTACGACGACGGCGGCTTCATCAGCGCCCCGGCCGAGCCCGCGCCGGCCTTCGTCGCCACCTACAAGGCCGACAAGGCCCAGGCCGACCCGAAGTACCACTTCGGCTTTGGCTGGGGCTCTGACATGAACGGCCTCGCGGAGCAGCCCGGCCCCGCCAACGGGACGCCCATCAGCTACCCGTTCACCTCCTATGACGGCAAGGTCACCTTCACCCGGGAGGTGTGGGGCGACCGCACCTTTGACCTCAACAACGACGGCCTGGCCAACTACGGCATGTACGCCGACTGGCTGCATGACCTTCAGGTCGTCGGCGGCAACCAGATGATGGCCGACATGTTCCAGGGCGCCGAGTCCTACCTCGAGACCTGGGAGCGTGCCGACGGCGTGCCCGCCACGAGCTGCCAGCCCGCCCACTCGCGCTTCAGCGCCGCGGGCCTGGGCCGGACGCTGCGCCTGGGCGACACCGCGCAGGCTGCGCTGTTCCGCGCCGGCCAGCCGTCGTCGCGGCCGGGGCGCTCCTTCCGTTACTGCGTCAGCGGCGGCCGAGCGGGGTCCACCGGCGGTGCCGGGCGCGTCGCCAGCGTCTTCAACGCCGCCGGAAAGGTGGCCCTGATCGCCGGCACTGGGCGCGGCGACACCGCCGACGGCATCGCCCCCGGGGCGAAGAC
>DATJTQ010000186.1:0-23535 GCA_035503355.1 Solirubrobacteraceae bacterium | reverse complement strand
CAAGCGGTGGGACGGCACACTGGCCGGCCGGCTGGTGGTGACGGCGGGCCTGGGCGGCATGGGCGGGGCGCAGCCATTGGCCATCACCATGCTGGGCGGAGCCGCGCTGTGCGTGGAGGTGGATCTGCACCGCATCGAGCGACGGATCGAGACGGGCTATCTCGACGAGCGAGCCGGCGATCTGGACGACGCCCTGACCCGACTCGACGCCGCCCGCGCCGAGCGCCGGGCGCTGTCGATCGGCCTGGCCGGCAACGCCGCCGAGATCCTCCCCGAGCTGGTGCGCCGCGGCGTCGAGATCGACGTCGTCACCGACCAGACGAGCGCGCACGATCCGCTCAACGGGTACGTCCCGGCTGGACTCACCGTGGAGCAGGCCGAGGCGCTGCGCCGCTCTGATCCCGACGACTACATCCGGCGGGTCGGGGCGAGCGCGGTCACCCACGTGAGCGCCATCCGCGCCCTACAGGAGTCCGGCGCCGAGGCCTTTGACTACGGCAACGCGCTGCGCGGCCTGGCCCACGAGCACGGCGACCACGACGCCTTCTCCTACCCTGGGTTCGTCCCGGCCTACATCCGCCCGCTGTTCTGCGAGGGCAAGGGGCCGTTCCGCTGGGTGGCCCTGTCGGGGGATCCCGAGGACATCCACAAGACCGACCAGGCGATCCTGGACCTGTTCGGCGATCAGGAGCACATCGCGCGCTGGATCCAGCTCGCCTCTGAACGCGTGCACTTCCAGGGCCTGCCGGCGCGGATCTGCTGGCTGGGTTACGGCGAGCGCGACCAGGCCGGGGTCCGCTTCAACGAGATGGTGGCCTCCGGCGAGCTCAAGGGCCCGATCGTCATCGGTCGCGACCACCTCGATTGCGGCTCGGTGGCCTCCCCCGAGCGTGAGACCGAGGGGATGCGCGACGGCACCGATGCGGTGGCTGACTGGCCGCTGCTCAACGCGATGCTGATGACCGCCTGCGGAGCCAGCTGGGTCTCGATCCATCACGGTGGCGGGGTCGGCATGGGCAAATCGATCCATGCCGGGCAGGTGACCGTCGCCGACGGGACGCCCGAGGCGGGGGAGCGGGTCCGGCGCTGCCTCACCGCCGACCCGGGCCTCGGGGTGGTCCGCCACGCCGATGCCGGCTACGACGAGGCGCTGGGGATGGCGCGCGACGCCGGAGTGAAGATGCCGATGCTCGACCCGGAGCCCGAGAGGCCAGGCATTCGGTGAGCGCCGGGTCGCGTGACGGCGGCCCGCCGTCGCTGTCGATCACCGGCGCGGCCCAGGTGCTGCGGCCGCCGCGCGACCACATGCAGCACCTGCGTGGCGACGAACTGACCGCCCAGACGCTCGACCCAGGCGACGTGGCCGCGCGCGACGGACGGATCACGGCACTGGAGGCCGACCCGATTGCCGAGGTGACGATCGACGCGAGCGGGTGCGCGGTGCTCCCGGGGTTCGTGGACTGCCACACCCATCTGCCGTTTGCGGGGTGGCGCGAGGGCGAGTACGAGCAGAAGCTCACCGGCGTCCCCTACGAGGAGATCGCGCGAGGGGGCGGCGGGATCAAGTCCTCGGCGCGCGCGCTGCGCGAGGCCTCCGACGATGCGGTGCTGGACCAGGCGTCGGCGCTGGCCGAGGAGATGCTGGCGGCGGGGACCACCACCTTTGAGTGCAAGTCCGGCTACGGCCTCTCACGCGAGGGGGAGATGCGGGCACTGGTGCTGGCCCGCGAGCTCGAGATCCAGGTCACCCAGACGACGACCTCGACCGCGCTGCTGGCCCACGCCGTGCCCGAGGGCTATACCGCGGACTCCTGGATGCAGGTCGTCGAGGAGATGATGCCCGAGGTGGTGGCCGCCGGCAGCGTCACCGCGCTGGACATCTTCGTGGAGTCGATCGCCTTCGGCCTCGAGCACCTGGCGCTGATGGGCGAGCTGGCGGCGGCCTCCGGGCTGGCCCTGCGCACCCATCTCGAACAGCTCTCCTGCATGCGCTCGGTGCCGGTGGCGCTCGCCGCGGGGGCGCGCAGCATGGACCATCTCTCGATGATCCACCCCGACGACATCGCGCCGCTGGCCGAGGCCGCCTGCGCCGCGGTGCTGCTGCCCGGGGCGGAGTTCCTGGGCGCCGAGCACCGCGCCCCCGGGCGCGCGATCATCGACGCCGGCGCCATCTTCGTGCTGGCCACCGACGCCAATCCGGGGACCTCGCCGGTGTTCTCGATGCCCGTCGTGATCGGGCTCGGCTCGCGGCTGTACGGGCTCGGCGTCCGCGAGGCGCTGGGGGCCGCGACTTTGAACGCGGCGTGGACGCTCGATCTCCAGCACGACCGCGGCTCGATCGAGGTGGGCAAGCGCGCCGACCTCATGGTGCTGGACGGGCCGGCGGAGAGCATCGCCTACCGCTTCGGCCACAACCCGGTGGCCATCGTGGTCGTGGGCGGCGAGGTGGCCTACGTCCGCGACGACGCCGCCGCCGAGCGGATCACCGGCCCATGACGCGGGTGGCGCACATCCCGGCGATGGCCAACGCCCACTCGCACGCCTTCCAGCTTGACCTGCGGGGCATCGGTGAACGACCGCATCCCGGCGATGACTTCTGGAGCTGGCGCACCGAGATGTACCGGCTGGCCTCGAGCCACACCCCCGAGACGATGGGCGACGTCGGCGGCCGGGTCTACGGCCAGATGGCGGCCGCGGGCTACGGCGCCGTCGGCGAGTTTCACTACGTCCACCACCAGCCCGACGGAACGCCGTACCCGGAGCCCAACGCGATGGCGATCGCGCTGGCCGATGCGGCCCGCTCCTGCGGCCTGGAGATCACACTCCTGCCCGCCGCCTATCACCGCGGCGGCGCCGGCAAGCCGCCGGCCGCCGGGCAGGTGCGGTTCTGCGACCCGTCGGTGGAGGCGTTCCTGGAGCGGGTGGATGGGCTGCGTGAGTGGGCCGCCGGCCGGGATGGGGTGAGCGTGGGGGTGGCCGCGCACAGCGTCCGCGCCGTGCCCGCCGAGTGGCTGGAGGCGATCGCCCGCTACGCCGACGAGCACGGCCTGGTCCGCCACGTGCACGCCTCCGAGCAGCGCCGCGAGCTCGCCGAGACCCGCGAGGAGCACGGCTGCTCGCCGATCGAGCTGCTGGCGCGGACCGGCTTTCTCGGCCTGCGCACGAGCGTGGTGCACGCCATCCACGTGTCCCAGACCGACATCGACCTGCTGGCCGAGTCGCGCTCGATCGTCGTCACCTGCCCCACCACGGAGGGCAACCTCGGCGACGGTGTCTTCCCGGGCCTGCGCTATCGCGACGCCGGCGTGCGCCTGGCCATCGGCACCGACGAGCAGACCCGCATCGATCCCTTCGAGGAGCTGCGCGAGATGGAGACGCTGGCCCGCCGCGAGGGACACACCCGCTTCGCTCTGCTGGCCGCCGCCGACGGGGACCTGTGGGGCCAGATGGTGGCCAACGGCCGCGCCAGCCTGGGGTTGGCGCACCAGCCGCCGGCGTCGATCGAGCTCGACCTCGACCATCCCGATCTCGCCACCGTGGCGGAGGAGGACCTGATGCTGGCGGTGGCGACGTGCGCCTCGGCGGGGGTGGTGCGCGCGGGCGTGCCGGCGCCGTGACCGTCACCCTCGCCCGGCGCGCCGACATCTCGCTGGAGACGTTTGCCCGGGTGGCATGGCAGGGTGAGGGGGTGGCGGTGGCGCCCGAGGCGTTGCGGGTCGTGGCCCGGCGGCGGGAGGAGTTCCTGGCGCTCGTGGCCGCCGACCCGGCGCGCAAGCTCTACGGGGTCAACGTCCACGCCGGCGATGGCTCAGACCGGCTGATGACCGAGGCCGAGCAGCGCGACTACGCGCGCGGCCTGCACAGCGCGACCTCGTTCGGGCCCGCGCTGCCGCGCCGGGTGGTGCGCGGGATCGTGTTCGCGCGGTTGGCGAACATGGTGGAGGGCCACGCCGCGGTGACGCCGGAGCTCGTGCAGCTGGTAGCGGCGCGGCTCGACGGCCGCGAGTTGCCGGCGGTCCCGCGCCTGGGCAACGGTGGGTCGGGGGAGATCCTGGCCCTCGGCTGGCTGTTCGAGGACGTCCCGCAGGAAATGCAGCTCGGCGTCAAGGAGGGGATGGCGCTGATCAACGGCGCGCCGTGCGCCCCGGCGCTGCTGGCCGACGCGCTCCTGTGCGCCGAGCGCACGCTCGCGGTGGCGGTCAACGCGCTGTGCCTGGCCGTCGCCGCCTACGGGGTGGCGCCGGGGACCTACGACGAGCGCCTGGAGGAGCTGTGGGGTGACCCGTTCCAGTCCGTGGCGCTGGGTGCGATCCGCCGGGCCATTGCCGGCGGCGCCCCGCCGCCCGGCTCGGGCGCCCACCCGCAGCCGCCAGTGAGCTTCCGGATCCTGCCGCGGGTGTTGGGCAACGCCAACCGGCTGCTGGCCGCGGCGCGCGACGCGGCCGAGATCGCGCTGCCCGCCGTCAGCGATAACCCGGTCTTCTTCTTCGGCTCCGAGGGCGACGACGGTTCGGGAGACCTCGGCGATGTGGTCTCCAACGGCGGCTTTCACAACGGCGCGGCGCCGGCCTGCATGGACGGCCTGAGCTTCGCGCTGGCCGACCTGGCCCAGCTCGCCCAGCACCAGCTCCAGCGCCTGCAGACCAGCCGCGAGGCGATGCCGGGCCTCGACTCGCTGGCGCTGGGGACGCTGCAGATGGTGGGCGCCGGCTACGCGGAAGAGGCCCGCTCCGCCGTCGTTCCGTCGCTGCTGCCGCTGCCCGGCTTCGGCCACAACGACGTCCCGGCCCCGTCGTTTCACGCCTGGAACCGGTGTGAACGGGTGCGGGGGTTCGTGGTGGACTCTCTCACGTGTCTGGCGGTCATGGCCGCGCAGTCGTTCGCGCGGACGGGACGTTCGTTTCCGGTCGCGCTGGAGGAGTTCGGGTCGCTCGTCTTGGAGGAGTGTCCGCCGGTGGTGGAGCGGCGGTCGGTGGGCGTGGAGCTGGAGCGGCTTGCTTTGAGGTTGGGTGGTGGGATCCCCGAGTAGCGCCTGGGCGGGCGGTCGACTGCGGCTGGGGAAGGGGGAGGGGGCGCCGGTGGCGGCGGCGAGATGCCGACGACCATTCGTCGACAAATCGCGCGCACCGGGTCCGATTTGTCCCCAGGTGTACGCGGGGCGACCTCTTGGCTCCTTTGTGGTGGGGCCGGACCCAATTTGGAGCCAGGTGGCTGCTGGTGCGGGCGACGGCAGCACCGGCCGGGGCAGCCACATCTTGACGCTGTAGAGCGCACGGTCGCGTTTCTCGGGGGGTGAGCTCTGAATCGCGTGTCCCGTTGACATCTCAGAGCACGCCATCGCGATCTGACCACCGTGTGCTCTGGGGTGTCAAGAAACGCATCAGACCCACCCTTCCCCGGCCGCAGTAGACGCGGCGCACCTCAACAACGTCGCGAGGGAGTACATCCACCGGAGTACACCGCGCCCAAAGACACATCCCCCGGCCGATTGTCCAAACGCCACCCCGCCCAGACAATCGAGCGCATGCTCCGTTCACTCGCCCACACGCTCGCCGCGCACCCGCGCCGCACCCTCATCGCCACCCTCGTCTTCGTCGTCATCGCCGGCGCCATCGGCGGCCCGCTGGCCGGGGCGCTGAAGAGCTCGGGCGGGTTCGCGCCGCCCAACTCCGACTCGCAGGTCGCCACGCGGATGCTGCAGCACGCCACCGGCACCGAGCCCACGCCGGGCCTCGTCCTCCTCGTCGATACGCCCGGGGGCGCGGCCGCGGCCCGCGCCCGGATCGCTGGCATCACCACGCGGCTGCGGCAGGTGACCGGCGTGGTGTCGACGACCTCCCCGGCTGACGTCGCGCGCGATGGTCGCCACGTGCTGGTGACGGGGACGCTGTCGGCGAGCGCCGATGACCACCAGTCCGCCAAGGCCGCCGTGGCGGCCTTCGCCCATGACCGCGACGTCACCGTGGGCGGGCCCGCGGTGGCCAACGAGCAGATCAACGCCAGCGTCACTCACGACCTCGGCTTCGCCGAGCTGCTGGCCTTCCCGCTGCTGATCGTCCTCTCGATCCTGTTCTTCCGGGGCCGGGCGGCCCTGATGCCCGTCGTGGTGGGCGTGACGACGGTGCTGGGGACCTTTCTGGTGTTGACCGGCGTCAACCACCTCTACGGCCTGAGCGTCTTCGCGCTCAACCTCGTCATCGGGATGGGGCTCGGCCTGGCCGTCGACTACACGCTGTTCCTGCTCACCCGCTACCGCCAGGAGCTCGCGGCGGGCGCAACCGTCTCTGACGCGATCGCGACCACCATGGCCCGGGCCGGCCAGACCGTCCTCTTCTCCGCGGTCACCGTGGCCTGCGCCCTGGCCACGCTCACCCTGTTCCCGCAGGGGTTCCTGAAGTCGATGGGGATGGCCGGGGCCTGCACCGCGCTCGTCGCCGCGCTGGCGGCGCTGGTCATCTCACCGGCGCTGCTGGCGCTGTGGGGC
This sequence comes from Solirubrobacteraceae bacterium, assembly GCA_035503355.1. Lineage (GTDB taxonomy): Bacteria > Actinomycetota > Thermoleophilia > Solirubrobacterales > Solirubrobacteraceae > Palsa-465. The sequence continues at coordinate 17,051 of DATJTQ010000186.1, read as the reverse complement.
CGCAAGCTGGCCCGCGCCGACACCGGCCCGACCGCCACCGCCACCGAGACCGGCCGCTGGTATCGCTTCGCCCATGGAGTCATGCGCCGCCCCGGCCTCATCGCCATCGTCACCGCGGCGCTGATGGTGGCGGCAGCGCTCCCCGCCCTCAGCGTGCAGTGGTCCTCGGCCAACGACAGCCGGGTGATCCCCCAGGGCCAGAGCGCCCGCACGGTGGCCGACGCGCTGACCCGCGACTTCGCCGGCGCCGGCCGGTCCCCGGTGACGGTGGCGATCCACGCCCCCGCCTCGGCAGCCCCGGCGGTCAGCGACTATGCCCACCGCATCGCGCGCTTCGCCGGCGTCCAGGGCGTGAGCGCGGCGAAGTACCTGGGCGCAGACACGTGGCAGGTCAACGCCGCGGTGGCCGGCGACCCCGCGGGCGACACGGCCCAGCGCGTCGTCAACGAGATCCGAGCCGTCCCGGCACCCTTCACCGCCAAGGTGACCGGCGATGCGGCCACCTTCCTCGACCAGCAGAACGCCATCGGGTCACACCTGCCGACCGCGATCCTGCTCTTGGCGGCGCTCACCTTCGGGGTCCTGTGGCTGATGACCGGCTCGGTGGTGCTGCCGATGAAGGCGATCGCGATGAACGCGCTGACGGTGGGCGCGTCGCTGGCGCCGCTGATCCTCATCTACCAGCACGGCAACCTCACCGGGCTGCTCGGCTACACCTCCGACGGCGGCGTGGAGCCGACCGACTTCGTCGTCGCGGCCACCGTCGTCTTCGCCCTCTCCACCGACTACGGCGTGTTCCTGCTGGGCCCCATCAAGGAGGCCCGTGACACGAGTGCCGTCACGCCGCCCGACGAGCGCGAGGCGATCGCCACCGGGCTGGGCGCGACCGGCCGGGTGGTCACCGCGGCGGCCATCCTGCTGGCGGTGGCCATCGGAGCCTTCAGCACCAGCTCGATCTCGTTCATTCAGGAGATCGGCGTGGCCGTCGCCACCGGTGTCCTGCTCGACGCCTTCATCGTGCGCTCGCTGCTGGTGCCGTCGTTGATGGCGCTGCTCGGGCGCTGGAACTGGTGGTCGCCGCCGGGCCTGCGCCGGCTGCATGACCGGATCGCCCCCCGGGAGGCCAGGCGCCCGGCGCTCCCCGCGCCGGCCGTATGATCCGAAAGGTGGTGGAGGGCCACTACAGGTGGTGACACGCCTGCGCAGCTCGCCGGCCGTCCTGGACTGGCTGCCGGTGCTGTTGGTCCCGATCGTGCTCGTCATCGACGCGGCGCTGTCGGCGCAGGGCAAGCCGATCGGGGTGGTCAACGTGGTGTGCGCCTTCGTGGCCTCGCTGCCGCTGGCGCTGCGCCGCCACGTCACCTTCCCCGTGCTCTCACCGCTCATCGTGGCGGGGGTGATCCTCGTCCTGTGGCAGCTGCATCCGGCCAACACCGTGGTGGTCATCCCGATGATCGCCCTGTTCGAGCTCGCGCTGCACGGCGACCGGCGCCGCTCGCTGTGGATGAGCCTGGCCATCGTGCCGTGTGTCGTGATCAGCGTGATCCCCTTCGCCACCGGGTTCTCGCACATCACCTCGATCGTCGTGCGCAACACCGCGTTCATCCTGCTGGCCATCGCCGCCGGGGAGGTCATCCGCTCGCGGAGGGTCTCCGAGCAGCGCCTGGTCCAGACCGCCGAGGAGACGACGCTGCGGCGGGTGGGGGAGGAGCGCCTGCGCATCGCCCGCGAGATCCACGACGTGGTGGCGCACGCCATGACCGCCATCAACGTCCAGGCCGGGGTGGCCGCCCACCTGCTCGAGCACGACCCGGGCCAGGCCTACGATGCCCTGCGCAACATCAAACACACCAGCGGAGCGGCGCTGACCGACCTGCGCTCGACGCTGGACGTGCTCCGCGATCCGTCGGCCTCGGCGCCGTTGGGACCGCCCGCCGGACTGGGCGACATCGCCGAGCTCACCGGCGGCCTGCGCTCGGCCGGGGTCACCGTCACCCTCGACGTCGACAACGCCGCCGACGTGCCCGCGCCGGTGCAGAGCGTGGCCTACCGCATCGTGCAGGAGGCGCTCACCAACGTCGCGCGCCACGCGCAGGCGTCACACGCCACGGTGAGCGTGCGCCGCGTACCGGGCGCGATCGCCATCGCGGTCACCGACGACGGGACCGGCGCACGTGCCGCGATCACGGCGTCGACGGTCGGCAACGGGGTCCGCGGGATGCGCGAGCGCGCCGCCGCCCTGGGCGGGACGCTCGAAGCAGGCCCCGCCGACCCCGCCCGGCCCGGCGAGAGCGGCTGGCGGGTGCGCGCCTGGCTGCCGATGAGCGCTCCGCCCGGCGAGGCCCCGGCCGCCGGCGAGGCCCCGGCCGGCGAGGCGCCGATCGCCGCCACCACCGAGCCCGAGGGCGGTGAGCTGCGGCGGTGATCACCGTGGAACTCGTCGATGACCAGGCGCTGGTGCGGGCCGGCTTTCACGCCCTGCTCGACGCCGAGGCCGACATCGAGGTCGTCGCTGAGGCCGCCGACGGGGAGAGCGCGGTGGCCATGGCCCGCCGGCACCGGCCACAGGTGGTGCTGATGGACATCCGCATGCCCAAGGCCGATGGCCTGCAGGCCACCGCCCAGATCACCGCGGAGCCGGAGCTGAGCGAGACCCGCGTGGTGGTGCTCACCACCTTCGAGCTTGACGAGTACGTGTTCGGGGCGTTGCGCGCGGGGGCGTCGGGGTTCCTGCTCAAGGACGTCGAGCCGGCCGACCTGGTGGCGGCGGTGCGCGTCGTGGCCGCCGGCGAGGCTCTGCTGGCGCCGCGGCTGACGCGCCGGCTGATCGAGGCCTTCGTCGCGGGCTCACGGCCGGCGGCGCCGGACACCGAGGGGCTGGACCGGCTCACCCCCCGCGAACGGGAAGTCCTCGCCCTCGTCGGCCGCGGCTGCTCCAACGCCGAGATCGCCGAGGAGCTTGTGCTCTCGCCGCTCACCGCCAAGACCCACGTGGCCCGGCTGTTCGCCAAGCTCGGCGCGCGCGACCGGGCGCAGCTCGTCGTCACCGCCTACGAATCAGGTCTGGTGGTGCCCGGAGCTCACCAGGTCTCGTAGAAGGAGCGCTCCCGGGCCGCCAGGCGCGGGATCGCGTCCTCGTGACCGAGGCGTCTGAAGTGCTCCGACGCGCCGTGGGCCTGGTAGCCGTCCTCGTCGACGTACTGCTCGTAGAGGAGGAAGACGCGCGGGTCGGCCGGGTCGCGGTGGGCCTCATAGACCAGGTTGCCGGGCTCCGCGCGGGAGGGCTCGATGAGCGCGTCGATGGCGGCGGCCACCGCCTCCTCCTCACCGGGCTTGGCCACCCAGCGGGCCAGCACTACGTATGCCATCGCAACTCCAGCCCCGCCAGGTCCTCGTACAGCCGCACCGCGCTCATCTCCCCGGCGTCGTCGCCGTAGACGGAGCGGGCGCGGCGGTGGATCTGCTCCACCACCGCGGAGAGCTCGACCGGGACGCCGACGTCGCGGGCCAGGTCAACGGCCAGCCCGAGGTCCTTGGTCACGAGCTTCATCGCGAAGCCGTCATCGTAATCGCCGCGTTCCAGCAGGGGCAGGACGTCACGCTCGAGGAACACCGAGTTGGCCGGGGAAGCGACCAGGGCGGTGTGCAGGTTGGAGAGATCGACGCCGGCCTTGACGCCGATGGTCAGCGCCTCGGCGGTGGCGACGGCCTGGATGAACCAGGTGAGGTTGAGCAGGAGCTTGACCGCATAGCCGGCTCCGCCAGGGCCAAGCAGGAAGATCCGCTGCGGGTCGCCCATCGCCTCCAGCACCGGCAGCGCGCGGGCGAAGGCTTCAGATTCGCCGCCGGCGTAGATGGCCAGGGTCCCGGCCTCGGCGCCGATCGTCTGCCCGGCCACCGGCGCGTCGAGCAGCTGGACCCCGGCGGCGTCCGCGGCGGCCCGGGCGCGGCGCCCCACCTCCAGCGAGCTCGTGCTCATGTCCACCACGATCGAGCCCGGGCTCATGGCGGCGATGGCCGACTCCCCGCCGCCGGCACCGCACAGCACCGCCTCGACCTGCGGCGGGCCGGGCAGGCTGGTGAGCAGGATCTCGGCGCCGCGCACGCAGTCGGCGACGCTGACGGCCGCCCGGGCGCCCGCGGCGGCGGCGCGGCCGAGCGCCTCCTCGTCGAGGTCATAGGCGGTGACCTCAAACCCCGCGGTGATGACGTTGCGGCACATGTGGCCGCCCATGTGGCCCAGGCCGATGAAGGCGACGCGGGTGACCGGCTCAGCGACCGTCATGTCAGGGAGATCCACGTCGTCTTGAGCTGGGTGTAAGCCTCCAGCGCGTGCAGGGAGCGATCGCGCCCATGCCCCGAGTCGCGAAAGCCGCCGAACGGGGTGGCCATCGAGGAGGCGTCGAAGGTGTTGACCCACACCGTGCCCGCGCGCAGGCGCCGGGCCAGGCGGCCGGCGGTGCGCACGTCGGAGGTCCACAGCGCGGCCGCCAGGCCGTAGCGGGTGTCGTTGGCCAGCTCGAGGGCCTGGTTGGTGTCCTCGGCGGTCTGGATGACGAGCACGGGGCCGAACACCTCCTCGGTGACGATGGGATCGCGGCGGTCAGGCGCCTCGATGAGGGTCGGCGTCATGTAGGCGCCACCGGGGACCGGCTCGGCGCGCTCGCCACCAACGAGCACCCGCGCCCCGGCGCCGGCGGCGCGCTGCACGCGGCCCATGACGCCCTCGAGGTGCTCGGTGGAGATGAGCGCCCCCAGCACGGTGTCGGGGTCCATCGGGTCGGCGGGCACGAAGGTCTCGGCGGCGAAGCGCTCCACGCGCTCCACGAGCTCGTCGCGCACCGCGCGCGCCACCACCACCCGCGAGCCGGCGTGGCAGGTCTGGCCGGCGTTGTAGAAGATCCCCCAGCCGATGGCCTCGGCGGCGGCCTGCAGGTCGGCGGCGTCGGCCAGCACCACCTGCGGGCTCTTGCCGCCCAGCTCGAGCGACACCGCCTTGCCGTTGGACTCGCCCGCGTAGCGCTGAAACAGCCGGCCCACCGGCACCGAACCGGTGAAGGCGATCTTGTCGACGTCGTAGTGGCGGCCCAGGGCCTGGCCCGCCTCCTCGCCGTAGCCGGGAACCACGTTGAGCACGCCGTCCGGGACGCCCGCCTGCGCCGCGAGCTCGGCGAGGGCGAGCGCGCTGAGCGGCGACTGCTCGGCTGGCTTGAGCACCACCGAGTTGCCCGCGGCGAGCGCGGGCGCGAGCTTCCACGCGGTGATGATCAGCGGGTAGTTCCAGGGCACCACGGCGCCGACGACGCCGAGCGGCTCGCGTGCGATCAGGGCCAGGGCGTCGGCCCCCGTCGGCGCGATCTCGCCGTAGACCTTGTCGATGGCCTCGCCGTACCAGGCAAAGCAGCGAGCGGCGTTGGGAACGTCCACGCCGCGAGCGTCGCCGATGGGATGGCCGGTGTCGGTGGCCTCGATCCCGGCCAGCTCGTCGAGATGCTCGGCCATCAGCGCGGCCAGGCGCACCAGGACGCGTCCACGGGCCGCGGGGTCGGCGTACGCCCAGTCACCGCGTTCAAAGGCCCGCCGGGCGGCGGCCACGGCGCGGTCGATGTCCTCGGCGCCCCCGCGGGCCACCTGGGCGATCTCGGTCCCGTCGCGCGGGGACACGGTGGCAAAGGTCCGCCCGTCGGCGGCGGGGACGTAGCGCCCGTCGATGAAGGCGTCGGTGCGCATGGTCACGCGCTGACGGCCGCGTAGTGCGCGACCGCCTCCTCGTCGAGCTCGATGCCCAGCCCGGGCGCGTCGCCGACGGCCAGGCAGCCGTCGGCGTCGACCAGCACCGGCTCGGCCAGCATGAAGTCGCGCCGCTCCGGCGTCCAGCCAGGCGGGTCATAGGGGTACTCGAGGTACGGTCCGCCGCCCACCCCGCAGCAGACGTGCAGGTTGGCCAGCAGCCCGATCCCGTTGGTCCACGTGTGGGGGGTGAACCACCTGTTGCGGCGCAGGGCCAGGTCAGCCAGCGTCCGCGCGCCGGAGATGCCGAGGGCCAGGACCACGTCGGGTTGGAGCACGTCGAGCGCCTCGGCCTCGAGCGCACGGCGCAGATGATCGAACTCGCGCACCATCTCGCCGCCGGCGATCCGCACGCCGGTGGTCTCGCGCAGCATCCGCATGCCGGCGAGGTCGTCGCCGGCCAGCGGCTCCTCCACCCACGTGACGTCCAGCCCGGCGAGCGCCTCGAAGACGCGGCGCGCTCCCTGCGGGTCCAGCCCGGGCGTGATGTCGCCGGCCATGCGCCACCACTGATTGAGGTCGACCATGATGTCCAGCGCGTCGCCGACCGCGTCGCGCATGGCCGCCACCACCGCGATCCCCTCGGGGATGCGATCACGGGCGATCCGGACCTTCACGGCGCGGAAGCCCGCCGCCACCAGCTCCCGGGCGTCATCGGCGCGGCGCTCCAGCGGGCGCAACTCGCCCAGCGACGCGTACGCGGGGATGCGGTCGCGCTCCGCGCCCAGCAGCGTGGCCACCGGGACGCCGAGGGCGCGGCCGGCCAGATCCCACAGGGCGGCCTCGACCGGCCAGTAGCGCCCGGCGTGGAAGGCGATCGTCTCCAGTGTCCGCGCGTGCGCGGCGAGGGCGAAGGGGTCGCGCCCCACGAACAGGTGCGCGAAGGCCTCAAAGCCGTCCATGGTGTCGCCGCTGGCGATCCCGGTCACCCCTTCATCGGTGCGCACGCGCACCAGCGTCGCGTCAAAGCTGGTGCGGGGGTCCGGGTCCCAGGCCGCGTTGAAGGGCGGGGAGAGCGGCAGGGTCAGCCGCTCGAGCTCGATGGCGGTGATCTTCACGAGCGGGCGGTCAGGAGCCGGTGTAGAACGGGCTGGTCACGGTGTCGCGGCGGTCGACGAGGGCACGGGCCTCGGCGCGGCTGCGGCCATGGCGGGCGGTGCTCACGCCCTTGAGCGTGGCCGCGCGGCTGGCCACGCGCACCGCGGTCTCGTCATGGGCGGCTGGGTCGATGTAGATGGCGACGAACACGGTCAGGTTGCCGCTGGCGGGGATGAGGTCTTCGGCGACGGCGTCGAGCACGCCCTGGGCGATGCCGAGCTGCGCGGCGCCCCAGGTGATCTTCTGATGCGTGGGCTCGAGCGCCGTCTCCTTGTTGATCATGATCGTGGGCGGCCACACCGGCTCGTAGTGGTCCTTGTCCTCGCCGACGACGACCAGGATGGGCGCGTGTCCCGGGGCGGGGCTGGTGAAGGTGGTGAGCAGTGCCGCCGCGGTGGGCGTGCCGCGCTCGGCCAGCACGACGTTGACGTGTGCGCCGTTGGGGTCGACGCCGCTCCAGCCCTCGCCGATGAGGCCGTCGTAGTCCAGGGTGAAGTGCTTGGCGGTCATGGGGTCCTCCCGGCGGGGGCACCCGCCAGCTCGGGGTCGATGACGATGACGGAGCGGTCGCCCTCGCCCCGGCGCAGACGGTCCATGGCCTCGGCCACGCCGTCGAGTTCGATGAGGTGCGAGACCATGTCGGCCAGCTCCAGGCGTCCGGCACGCACCAGCTCGACGAGGCCGGGCAGCGCCGCCACCGGGTCGCCGGTGCCGTAGTAGCTGCCGACGATCGACTTCTCCGACAGGAACTCGATGGCGGGGAGCGCGACCTCCACCCCCCGCGGCGCCAGCCCTACGACCACCGCGGTGCCGCCCGGGCGCAGCGCATCCCAGGCCAAGCGGATGGTCGGCGCCGCGCCGACGACCTCGAAGGCGTGGTCGGCGCCGCCGCCGGTGAGGTGGAGGATCTCCGTGGGCGCGTCGGGTCCTGAGGCGTCGACGGCGTGGGTGGCGCCGCGGCGGAGCGCATGCTGAAGCTTTTCGGGGCGCCGGTCGACGGCGACGATCGTGGCCGCCCCGGCCAGGCGGGCGGCGGCGATGACCTGCAGGCCCACCCCGCCGCAGCCGATGACCGCTACGCGCTCACCGATGCGCACTCCGGCGGCGTGGTTGACGGCGCCGAAGCCGGTGATGACCCCGCAGCCCAGCAGGGCCGCCTGCCACAGCGGGACCTCGGGCGGGATGGGGATGACGCTGGCCGCGGCCACCACGGCGTACTGGGCAAAGCAGGCGATGGTGAAGCCGTGCTGCAGCGAGGAGCCGTCGGCCGCGCGCAGCCGACGCGTCCCGGTGCGCAGGTTCCCGGCCACGCCCTCAGCGCCCGCCGGCTCGCACAGGGTGCGGCGCCCGGCGCGGCAGGCCTCGCACACCCCGCAGGACGCGACCAGGCAGAAGGCGACATGGTCGCCCTCGCGCACGCCGGTCACACCCTCGCCGAGGGCCGTGACCACGCCGGCTCCCTCGTGGCCGAGCACGATCGGCCAGCGGCCGTCGCCCAGGCCGCCGTCGGCCAGGTGCACGTCGGAATGGCAGACGCCGGCGGCGGCCACGCGGACCTGCACCTCGCCGGGTCCGGGCGGGTCCAGCCAGACCGTCTCCACCGTCGGTGGGCGTCCCGGTTCGCGCAGGACGCAGGCGCGAACCGGCATCGCGCCGGTCCGCGGCGGGGCAGCGGTGAGCGCCGTCTCGGTCATCGGTGACCTCCTCGCACGGGCGGCGTTGTCGCACACAGGGCCACGGCTGTCAAGCGGTTTGCCGGCTCACACCCCGTACTGGGCACGCACCGCGTCCATGACGATGACCGCGGTGGCGCTGGGGTCCCGGTGGCGGGGATGGCAGAGGGCGACGGTGCGGGGGATGAGCGTCTCCTTGGGCTCCAGCCAGGTCAGCGACGGCTCGACGGCGCCCGATGCGCCGAGGCGATCCAGGCAGGCGTGGCCGTACCCGGCGGCGACGAGACGCTGCAGCGCGAGGTTGTCGTCGGTGCGAAAGACCACGCGAGGGCGGATCCCGCGCTGGCGCCAGGCGCGCTCGAGCTCCTGCTGGGTCCGCCACCGGCGGTTCCAGGCGACGAGATCGACGCCGTCGAGCAGGTCGAAGGTGGGGTTCTCGGCGGCGGCCAGCTCGCTGTCGCGCCGGGTGAGGATCACCCACGGGTCATCGAGCAGCGGCACCGCCTGGATGCGGTCGTCGGGGATGGGGTTGACCTGGAAGGCGAAATCCAGCTCGCCTCCGGCCAGGCGATCGAAGGTCCGCGCGTTGTCCTGGATCTCGGTGAGGATGACCTCGACGTCCGGGCGCTGCTCACGGAGTGTGCGCAGCGCGCCGGGCAGCAACTCGGTCGTCGCCGTCTGAAAGACGCCGATGCGCAGGGTCTGGCTCTCGCCCCGCTGCAGGGCGGCGACGTCGGCGCCGAGGGTCTCGACCTCGCCGAGCACGCGGCGCGCTCTCACGTAGGCGACGTCGCCCGCCGGAGTGAGGCTCACGGCGCCGCGACCGCCCGGGCGGGTGAAGAGGGGGGCCTCAAGGGCGCGCTCCAGCGTGCCGACCTGATGAGAGATGGCCGATTGCGTGTAGCCCAGCGACCGGGCGGCAGCGCGAAACGACCCCTGGTCCGCCACCGCCACCAGCGCCCGCAGCGCTTTCAGATCGATCGGATTTTGATCAATGAGATCGGTCATATCTCACAAGAACACTCATCTGTAACCGAACATCTGAATCGTACTATCTCATAGGCATGGTTTTTCAGCGCTTTCACGTCCCCTCCTTTCCCGCCGCCGTTTCGCTGCGGCTTCTCTATGGCCTGTTTCTCGTCGCCGGCATCGCCCAGGCGGCCATCGTTCCCCTGCTGCCGCGGATGTCGGCGCACTTCGCTCTGTCGGCCTCCCAGACGGCTCTGCTGCTGGCGCTGCCCGGGCTGGCCACGCTGGCTGTGTCGGTGCCGTCGGGCATCGCCGCCGACCGCATCGGCGCTCGCCGGGTCAGCCTCGGCGCCGGCGCGCTGCTGTGCCTGGCCTGCGCGGCCCAGGCCCTGCCGTCGCTGGCCGCGGTGCTGGCCGGGCGCATCGTCTTCGGCGTCGCCTTCGGCGTGGTGTGGACGAGCGGCATGGCATGGCTGGCCGAGCTTGACGAGAAGCGCGGAGGCTCCGGCCTCGGCCCGGCGGTCACCTGCTCGTCGGTCGGGATCATGCTCGGCCCCGCCGTCGGCGGTGTGCTGGCCCAGCAGGTCGGCCTGGGCGCCCCCTTCGCGGCGATCGCCGTGGCCGCGGCCCTGGTGATGATCCCGCTGGCGATGGGGACGCGCAACGTGGCCCGGACGGCGCCGGCACCACCCGTCGATGCCTCCGAGCTGCCGCTCGAGATCGCCTACTTCCAGCCGCCGGTCAGCGATGCGTCGGGATCAGTCACCCCCCGGGCACTGCTCGCCCTGGTCAGGCGGCCGCGGGTCGCCGCGGCGGCCGGCGCGCTGGTGGTCTCCGGGGCGGTGAGCAGCGCCAGCCAGCTGTTGGTCAGCGGCGGGTTGCATCGGCTCGGGCTCTCGACGGGCCGGATCGGGCTGGCCTTCTCGGTGGCGGCGGTCTGTTACATCGCGGTCAGCGCGGTGGTGGTGCGGCTGGGCGCGCGGGCGCGGACGCTGAAGTTCAACGCGCTGAGCACGGCGGCGCTCGCCCTGGCTCTGGTGCCGGCGCTGGCCGGCTCGGGGGCGGTGGCCCTGGTGATGGCGCTGATGCTGAGCGCCGGCCCGCGCGCCGTGATCAGCACCATCGCGTACAGCCTCGCCTCGCAGCGCGACGACGACCCCAACAGCAGCGACGGCATCGTCTTCGGGATCCTCAACGGAGCGTGGGCGGCGGCGACGGTGCTGATGCCGCTGGTGGCCGGCGCCGTCGAGCAGGCCGCCGGGGTCGAGGTGGCCTACCTGGCCGTGATCGCCCCCTCGCTGGCCATCGCCGCGTGGCTGCTGGCCGGAGCGGCCGCTCGGGTGGCGCTGCTACGGGGTGTCAGCCCGCGTGGCTGGCGCGGTCTCGGCTGAGCCCTCCGTCGCCTGCAGCCGGCGCAGCTCCGCCAGCGGGATGTGGCAGCGGATCCCGTGGCCCGGCTCCTCCTCGCGCAGCTCGGGCTCGGTGGTCTCGCAGACCTCCCCGATCTTGCGCGGGCAGCGCGTGTGGAACGGGCACCCGGTGGGCGGATCGGCGGCGCTGGGGATCTCGCCCTCGAGACGGATGCGCAGGCGATCCAGGTCATCGAGCGTCGGCACGGCGCTGAGCAGCGCCTCGGTGTAGGGATGCTGCGGGCCGCCGAAGACCCGTTCGGCGGGCCCGACCTCCATGACCCGTCCCAGGTAGAGCACGACGATGCGGTCCGCCAGGTAGCGTACGACGCCGAGGTCGTGGCTGATGAAGAGGTAGGCGACGTCCTCGCGGTGCTGCAGGTCGGTGAGCAGGTTGAGGATGGCGGCCTGGACCGAGACGTCGAGCGCCGAGGTGGGCTCGTCGCAGATGACGATGCGCGGATCCCCGGCGAAGGCGCGGGCGATGGCGACGCGCTGCTTGAGACCTCCCGACAGCTGGGAGGGGCGCATCGGCAGGTAGCGCTCGGGCAGCCGCACCGATTCGACCAGCGAGAGCAGGCGCTCGCGCAGCTTCGGCCCGCTGTAGCCGCCCAGCTTGGTCAGGGAGCGCGAGATGAGCCGCTGCACGGTGTGGCGGCGGTTGAGCGCCGAATCCGGGTTCTGGAAGACGATCTGCAGCGTCTTCTGATCCTGCGAGGTCCGCTTGGGCGCCAGGCCGGCCACGGGGTGGCCGTCGAGCGTGACCTCGCCGCCCTCGTCGGGTGCCGTGAGGCCCATGATGACGCGGGCCAGCGTCGTCTTGCCGCTGCCCGACTCACCCACCAAGCCGACCGTCTCTCCGGCGGCGATCTGGAGGTTGACGCCATAGAGGCCGCGGACGGTCTGGCCGCCCATGTGAAACGTCTTGCTGGCGTCGCGGACCTCGACGATGGTCTGGCCGGCGTCGCCCTCACGCGTCGCGTTGTCCGATGGCGTCTCCTCGGCGGTCGCGCCCATGGGCACGCTCTGGGCGCGCTCGTTGAAGTGACAGCGCGAGCCACGACCGCCGCCGATCTCATACAAGGGGGGCGCCTCGGTACGGCAGCGGTCCTCCACCAGGCCGCAGCGGTCCGCGAAGATGCAGCCGGTCACCACCGAGCCGGGCGCCGGCAGCGAGCCCGGGATCGTCGCCAGCGGCGCCCGTGTCGCCCCTTCGTCGCCGTTGGTGGTGGTCTCGCGGCGCGGGATTGACCGCAGCAGCCCCACGGTGTAGGGGTGGCGCGGGCTCTTGAAGACCTCGGTGGCCGGTCCCTCCTCCACCAGCTCACCGGCGTAGAGCACGCCGACGCGGTCACACATCTTGGCGATGACGGCGAGGTTGTGGCTGATGAAGAGCAGCGAGGTGTCGAACTCCTCGCGCAGCCCCCGCACGAGGTCCAGGACCTCGGCCTCGACGGTGGCGTCCAGCGCCGTCGTCGGCTCGTCGAGGATGAGCAGGGCCGGCTCGGCGGCCAGCGCCATGGCGATGACCACCCGCTGGAGCATCCCCCCGGAGAGCTGGTGCGGGTAGCGGCCCATGACGCCCTTGGGATCAGAGATCCGGACCTTGCCGAGGATGTCCTCGGCCTTGGCCAGCGCCTCCTTGCGGTCAAGCCCGGCGATCTCATAGACCTCGGCCACCTGGCGCCCGACGAGGATGGAGGGATTGAGCGCGCGACCGGGCTCCTGGTAGACCATCGCCACCGTGTGGGCGCGGAGCTGGCGCAGCGCCGACGCGTTGAGGCCGAGGACGTCGGTGCCGTCGATCTCGATCCCGCCGTTGCTGACCCGTCCGTTGCGCGCCAGGTAGCGGACGATCGAGAGCGCGATGGTGGACTTGCCGCAGCCCGACTCGCCGACGAGGCCGAACGACTCGCCCTTGGCCACATGGAAGCTGACATCGCGCACGACACGCTGGTCCTTGTGGCGGACCGAGTAGCTGATGTCCAGGTGCGAGACGCGCAGGGCGTCGGCGGTCTCCGGTGAGCCGCTGCCGGGAGTCGGTTCGGTGACGGCGCTCATGAGGCGTCCAACCCCCGCTCGATCGAGTTGGCGACGAGGTTGACCCCGATGACCAGCGAGGCCACGGCCAGCGCGTCGAAGAGGACCTCCCACCAGTAACCGGCGGCGACCTGCTGGTAGTTGGCGGCGATCTCAGACCCCCAGTTCGGATCAGGCGGCTGGAGCCCGTAGCCCAGGAACGACAGCGAGACGATGGTGAACACGGCGTAGCCCAGCCGGACGGTGAACTCCACCATGATCGGGGCCAGGATGTTGGGCAGGATCTCGGCGAACATGATGTACAGCGAGCTCTCGCCGCGCAGCCGCGCGGCGGCGATGTAGTCGAGGTCGCGCTCCTGGAGCACCGCAGCGCGAACCGTGCGCGCGATGAGCGGGGTGAAGACGATCCCGATGACGATGATCAGGGTGGTGTTGGAGGCGCCCAGCGCGACGGAGAGCAGGATCCCGGTGACCACGAGGGGAAGGGCCAGGAAGGCCTCGACGAAGCGGCTGACGATGTCGTCCACCGCGCCGCGGAAGTACCCCATGACGAGGCCGAGCGCGGTGCCCGCGACGGTCCCCAGCAGCGTGGCCAGAGGCGCCACGATGAGGATCGGCCGCGCGCCGATGATGACCCGGGCCAGCACGTCGCGACCGAGCTGATCGGTGCCGAACAGGTGCTCGCTGGATGGCGCCTGATTGATCTTCGAGAGCGTCTGGGCCAGCGGGTCCTGCACCACCAGCGAGCCGAAGATCGCCGACAGGATCCAGAAGCCCAGGATGAACGCGCCGAACCAGAAGGCCGGCTGGGCCTTGAGCTCACGCAGAAGCTCGCGGCGGCGGACGTCCGCGCCGGCGGCGCCGACCGCGGCGGCGGACTCGACGGGGACGGTGTCGACGCTCATTCGACGCCCCGGTAGCGAATCCGCGGGTTGAGCAACGTGAAGAGCACGTCAGCGACCAGGGTGGCGAGGATATAGACGGCCCCGATGACCAGGACGCAGGCCTCCAGCATGGGGAAGTCCTTCTGGTTGGCCGCGGTGAGGATGAGCTTGCCGATCCCGTTGTAGTTGAACAGGACCTCCACGAGGACGAGTCCGCCGATGAGGTACCCCGTCTGGGTGGCGATCACCGTGATCGTCGGCAGCAGCGAGTTGCGCAGGATGTGACGCCGGATCATCACCCCGCGGGGCAGGCCCTTGAGCGTCGCGGTACGGGCGTAGTCGGAGTTGAGCGCCTCGACCGTTCCCGCCCGGGCCATCTGGGAGATGTAGCCGAAGAGGATGAGCACGAGGGGGATCGCCGGAAGGATGAGGTGATAGATCTGGTCCCCGATGCCCGACCCCGGAGGCGCCGTCGCCGAGATGGGCAGGATGTTGAGCCACAGCCCGAAGACCAGGATGAGGACGATCCCGGTCACCACCTCGGGAATCACCGTCGCGGTCAGGCCGAAGATGGTGATCAGGCGATCGCGCAGCTTGCCGACGTGCAGCGCGGCCTCGACGCCGCCGAAGATCGCGAGTGGCACGACGATGATGAAGGCGAGGGCCGCGAGCTTGAGCGAGTTGACCAGCGCCTTGCCGAGGATCGGCGCGATCGGCGCCTGCTGGGCGTAGGAGGTCCCCAGGTTTCCGGTGACGACGTGGCCGATCCACGTCCCGTACTGGGCGAACACCGACCTGTTGGTGCCGAGCTGGCGTGAGAGCGCGTTGACCGCCGACTGCTGCGCGAACGGCCCGAGGATGGCTCGGGCCGGATCGCCCGGCAGCACCTGGGCGGCGAAGAACACGATGGCGCTGAGGATCAACAGGGTGATCAGCCCGAGGCCGAGTCGCTTGAGGATGAACAGCGCCATCGTGTCTGTCCGGTCGCGCGCCGCCTACGCCGACTTCGAGGCGTTCTTGAGGTAGATCGCCGCGATCGAGGTGGGGTTCACGCCCTTCACGCTCTGGGTCGTCGCCGTCAGCCCGTCGATGAAGTACGGGATGATCAGCGGCGTCTCGTCGAGCAGCAGCGTCTGGATCTTGCCCGCGATCTGCCTCTGGGACTGCAGGTCGACCGCCGCCGTGTACTGCTTGACCAGGTTGTCGTACGTGGGGTTCTTGAAGTGCGCCGCGTTCCACGTCCCGCTCGACAGCAGCGGCGCGTCGAGGAAGACGTTGGGGACGCCGCGGTCGCCGTAGTCAACGAGGCTCATCGTCCCGTCCAGCCAGTCCGAGTTGCCGAAGGTGGCCTTGCCGTAATAGCTGGACTGGTTCTCGACCTTGAGGTTGATCTTGACGCCGATCTTGGACGCCGCCTCGGCGATGACCTGGGCCAGCTGGGGGACCTCCTCGTACTGCTCGGTGACCAGCTGCGTGCTGAAGCCGCTGCCGTGGCCGGCGGCCTGCAACAGCTGCTTGGCCTTGGTGAGGTCCTGGGTGCGCTGCGGGACGCTGGTGTCGGTGGAGGGGAACTTGGGCGAGAAGGGGCTGTCGTTGCCGACAACGCCGAGACCCTGCAGCAGCGCCTGGACCATGCCCGGCCGGTCCAGGGTGAGCGCGATGGCCTGACGCACCCGCTTGTCGGTGAACGGCGCCTGGTCGTTGCGCATCGAGAGCTCGCGGTGGTTGGACGACTTGAGCTTGATGATGTTGTACTGGCTGTTGTTGAGCAGCGCCTGGGCGCCCTGCACCACGAACTGGACGATCACATCCACGGTCCCGCCCTGCAGCGCCAGAATCTGCGGCTGCTGGGCGCTGTAGAACGTGAACTGCGTCGAATCGAGATTCGGCGCCCCGCCCCAGTAGTCGGGGTTGGCGTCGAAGTTGGCGCCGACATTGGTGGTGTAGCTCTTGAGCTTGAACGGCCCGGTCCCGATGAACGTCTTCTGCCACTTGGCGTAGTCGGTGCCCTTGGGGACGATGATCGCGTTGTAGTTGTCGGAGGAGACCAGGTACGGGAAGTTGCCGTTGGGAGCCTCGAGGTGGAAGGCCACCGTGTTGGCGTCGACCTTGACCACGCCCTCGGGCTTGAGCACGCCGGCGAAGGTCGAGAGCGCGTTGGAGGCGTTCTTGGGGTTCGACAGCTGCTGGAAGGTGTAGACCACGTCGTCGGCGGTCATGGGAGAGCCGTCGTGGAACTTCACGTTGGGGCGCAGCGCGAACGTCCACACCGCACCAGCCTTGCTGGGGGTCCACTTGGTGGCCAGCATCGGCTCCAGGTGGAGCAGCAGGTTGTTGTCGAAGGTGAGGAACTCGCCGGTCTGGGCCAGCAGGTTCAGGCCGCCGGCGTCGTCGACGATCAGCGGGTTGATGGCCGTGGCGGGCGTCTGCATGGCCAGCTTGAGCGTGCCGCCCTTGGTGGCCGGGGCGCTGGAGCTGCTGGCGCCGCCGCCGGCCGCCGATGATGTCTGGGACGCCGCCGTGCCGACCTTGTTGGCCCCGCCGCAGGCGGCGAGGATCGCGCCCATGAGGCCGGTGGACATGCCGATCACGGCGCCCTTGCGCATGAACTGGCGGCGGCTCAGCCGCCCGGCCACCAGCTCGTCGATGTAGTGGTTCTCGAGCTCGGAGCGAGCGTCGCGCATCGCGTCAAGCCTCGTGTGGTCAGTAGCCATGCTCCGTCACCTTTCCGTGGCAGTGGGGTGCGCGCCCACCGCGGTCAGCCCTCCTCAGGGCAGAGATCGTGGACATACTGGCGGCGGCCAATCCTAACCGCCCTTGTGTAGATTCGCCGCGGATCATCCCACAGGACCACGGCGCGCCGGCGGTTCGATGTCGCCCCTCCACTGGTTACGGTTCTTTCACACCCCAGGGCGGGTGTCAAGAGCCGATCGCACAGGACCGGGCGCCCGCTTGGACAATTTCGTCCATCCATCAACGTCGCCGAAGTATGACGGGCGCGGCGGCGGTGGTCGAGGGTCAGTCTCAGGAGCCGGCGAGCGCTGCGCGGACGAGCGTCGCCGCCGTGGTGGCAAGGACCTCTGGGATGCGGTCGGGCGGCACGTCTGCGTTGTCGCGCAGCGACACGATCGGGTCGATGCCGAAGAGGAGCGTCAGCGAGCCGGTGAGCTGCTCGTAGGCCGCGGGAG
>DATJTQ010000185.1:0-2652 GCA_035503355.1 Solirubrobacteraceae bacterium | reverse complement strand
GTAGACGAGATCGGGCCGCGCCCCTTCATAGCTGTCCACCAGCTCCGCGGCGAGGACGCGCTGGACCGCGGTCACGTTGTCCTCGAGGCGCGCGAGCCGGCTGCGGGCGGAGGTCAGACGGGCACGCAGGCGCAGCAGCTGGTCGCGGTTGGCGCTGAGGTCGTCCTGGACGCCGGCGAGCCGGCTGGTCAGCGAGGCGATGCCGGCGTTGAGCTGATTGACCCGGCCCTTGGCCGCCGCCACATCCCCGGCCAGACTGGTGACTCGCTGACGCGTGGTAGAGAGCTTTTGCTGGAGCTGTCCGCTCCCCGTCGCGTGCGCGAACGGCGCCCCGGACAGGACCAGCCACGCCGCCGCCACTGCGAGCGTGCCGACGGCCGTCCACGCCGCCATGCGCACGGGCGTGGCGGCCCCGCGTGGTGGTGATCTGTGTGAGTGCCGCATCGGTGCGGAGCGCCGCCGTTGGTGCCGGCTCGTCAGCCGGCGGGCGGTCAACGTAACAGGCGCCACATGGTGTGCATGACGGCCGCCTGGCATGCACGAAAAGCTGCAGTTTGCAGGGGCTCCCTGGCGATGCCGGGAAGCGAGCTCAGGCGCGGCTGATGCGCACCACGTGCAGGTCGCGCGGGGCCCCGTCGGCCCGCAACCGCTTGGCGCGGCCGGTGCTCAGGCCGCTTGAGTCGATCCGGGCCAGCAGCGCGTCGGAGACGAGGATCTGACCGGGCTTGGCGGCGTCGCCCACGCGGGCGGCGATGTTGACGTCGACGCCCAGGTAGTCGCCGCCGAGCTTGCGCGGAGACCCCCAGTGCACGCCCACGCGCATGCTCGGCCGGTAGTCGTCGATCGCGATCTCCCCCACCTCGTCCTGCGCCTCCAGCGCCGCGTCCACCGCGGCCTGCGCCGACAGGAACGTGGCCATTACCCCGTCGCCGAGCCGTTTGACGATCCGGCCCTGATGGCGCACCACCGTCGTCTCGACGCACGTCCCCACCTCGCGCAGCAGTGTCACTGCCGGCGCGTCGCCGGCCTTGAGCGCCCACGAGGAGAAGCCGGCGAGGTCGGTGAACATCACCGCCATCTCCTGGGTGCCCCGCCCCCGGCCCGCCTTCTCCGACACCGACTGCCACACCTGCAGCCCGGCGAAGCCGATCTCAGCCAGCACGCTCTTGCGGTCGGGCTGCAGCGCCGACACCGTCCGCCCCAGCACCTCCACCGGCTGAGCGCCCGCCGTCGACAGCGGGTCCCCGAACTGCTCGTCGCCGGGCAGCTGGCGGCGCAGCCGGCGCGTGGCGTTCAGCAGCGAGGAGTGCGAGTCGACCTGGACGGCAAAGCGACGCATCCGCCGCGCCCGATCTGAGCCGTTGGACGACGCGACAGGCGCGGCATCCGAGCCGGCCTCGTGAGGTGTCTCAGGAGTCTCGAGATCGTCGGATTCCATGGGCAGATATCCGACCCGGGAGACCTAAATGGCGGGGGCAGGATTCGAACCTGCGAAGGCAGAGCCAATGAATTTACAGTCCATCCCCTTTGACCGCTCGGGAACCCCGCCGGGGGTCGGTCAGTCTAGCGGGGAGACGGCGGACGGATGGGCCGACCCGGCTCAACTTCGTACTCGGAGTACTTCGGGCCGCCGACCACGACGCACGTTCGAGCAGCGATTTCATTTGATGGGATAAACCACCTCCGCCCGTCAGCCGCGAGGACAAAGAGGCGGTCGTACGCCGACGGATCCAGGTACTTGACGGTGCCGCTCCAACTCCGGTTGCCGCCGCGTGTGCAGACCGCGACGGCCCAGTTCCGCTTGTACCGCCGCGTCGTCGTTTTGACCTGCACTCGCACGGAGAGCCCATCGATGATTGCCATCAGATCGACGTCGCGGCTGTTGCCGAAGGGGAGAAACACGTCAGCGTCGATTGAGAGCAGCCAATCGAGCGCCGATGCCTCGCCCTGGTCGCCCTGACCCCTCGGATCTCGCCGAACAGCAACACTCATGCGCGAAGCATACGCTCCGCTCCGGACAGAAAAGCACTGCAAAATGTAACTTTTTCGTCACACTTTGCCGAGGCAGCAGGAGGCGCGCAACCGCGCCTCCCTCACCGACCTCTACGACGCGTCGCGCAGCCGCTGCGCCTCGGGCAGCGCCTCGAGCTTCTTCAGCGTGTGGTTCTCGATCTGGCGGATCCGCTCACGGGTCACGTTGAAGGCCCGCCCGACCTCCTCCAGCGTGTACGGACGCTCACCGGTCAGCCCGAACCGCATCTCGATCACCTCGCGCTCGCGCTCGGGCAGCGCGGCCAGGGCCCGGCGCAGGTTCTCCCGGCGCAGGCGCTCGGCGGCCAGCTCGAACGGCGATTCGGCGGTCTGGTCCTCGACGAAGTCGCCCAGGGCGGAGTCGTCCTCCTCGCCCACCGGCTTCTCCAACGAGATCGGCTGCTGGGCCATGCGCAGCACGTCGCGCACCTCGCGCACCGTCGTCTCCAGCTCGGCGGCGATCTCCTCCGGGGTGGGCTCGCGCCCGAGCTGCTGGATGAGCTGGCGCTCGACGTGGACGACCTTGTTGAGCTTCTCCACCATGTGCACCGGAATGCGGATGGTGCGCCCCTTGTCGGCGATGGCGCGGGTCACCGCCTGGCGAATCCACCACGTCGCGTA
>DATJTQ010000184.1:0-18466 GCA_035503355.1 Solirubrobacteraceae bacterium | reverse complement strand
GCGCCGTCAGATCCACCACGGCCGGTCCGTGGGGCAGGGCCAGGCTGCGGCGGTAGCCGCCGTCGATCAGCTCCTCGATCCCGGGCACCACCCGCCGCCGCAGGAATGCCACCGGCCATGCGCCGTCAAACGGGGTCAATGCGGGCAGGCGGAGGAAATGCCGCGTCATGTCCAGTGAAACGGTGGCAGGGCGCGCGGCGTGAGGTCGCCGTCAGCCGCCGCTGACCGCGGGGCGCGCGGGGCGGGGCAGCAGGATCAGGCAGGCGATCAGGCCCGAGTCGAGCAGGATGTAAATCGGGAAGGCGAGACTGGCAAAGCCCCAGTCGCTGCGATCGATGGTGAGCAGCGTGATCGCCCCACCCGCGACGCCCGCCAGGAACGCCGCCGCGTGCTCGGTGTGGGGATAGCGGTAGGCCTTGCGGATCGTGGGGATGGCGGCCAGGAAATCGGCCAGCACGCTCAGCGCGATGGCGACATTGCCGCGGCCGGTGGCCGCCCAGGCGACGAGCGCGACCAGCGACAGCACGCCGCAGCCCGCGTCGAATGCGGTGATCCGGGCGTAGGCCTTGGGGTCCAGGAACGACGCAACCACCACCGTGAGGGGGCCGAGGCCGACGGCGAGGGTCAGCACCGCGTTGAGGCCGACGCCCTGGGCGACCTCCGCGGCGAACGCGATCATCGGAGCCAGCGCCCACAGCATCCAGGTCACACGGTTGGGCTGGGTCCTGCCGCGCACCGTGTCGCGGGCGTAGGCGGCATTGCCCGTCAGGATCACGAGGGCGCCGAGGATCGCGAAGTGCGCGTCGATCATCGGCGCGCGCGGGGGTGGTCAGCGGCGCGTGACGGCGTGCAGCGCGAGCATGTCGAAGGCGACGGCGGCGCCGAGCAGCGCGGTGGTCTGTCCGGGGGCGTCATAGGGCGGAGACACCTCTACCAGATCAAACCCCGTGAACGAGATCCCGGCCAGCGCGCGCAGGAAGCCCAGCGCCTCGCGCGGGTACAGCCCCGCCACCTCCGGCGTCCCCGTGCCGGGCGCGAAGGCCGGGTCCAACACGTCGATGTCGAAGGACATGTAGACCGGACCGTCTCCGATCCGCGCCCGCACCCGCTCGCCGTACTGCGCCGGGCTGAGCGTGACCAGCTCGTCGCCGTCGATGACCTCAAAGCCCATGTCGCGCGGCTGGTCGGCGTCGGCGGGCCCGTACAGCGGACCGCGCATCCCCGCCAGCAGCGAGCGCGACGGATCGAGCAGCCCCTCCTCGACGGCGCGGCGAAACGGGGTGCCGTGGAAGTAGCGCTCCCCGTAGTACTGATCCCACGTGTCGGCGTGCGCGTCGAGGAGCACGAGGCCCACCGGGCCGTGAACCGCCGCGTGGGCCCGCAGCTCACCGAGCACGATCGAATGGTCCCCGCCGAGGATGACCGGCACGATCCCCGCGCGCAGGACGGGCTCCAGACCCTCCGCGATCTGCTCGGCCGTCCGCTGCGCGTTGCCGGGGGTGATCTCGAGGTCGCCGCCGTCAACGACGGAGAGCGTGGCGAAGACGTCGACGTCGAGCGCCGGGTGATAGGGCCGCAGCAGTGCGGAGGCCGAACGGATCGCCTCGGGCCCGAATCGCGTCCCCGTGCGAAAGCTGGTGGCGGTGTCGAACGGCACGCCGATCACCGCGGCGTCGACGTCCGCATGCGGGACCTCGATGTGCGGCAGCCGGGCGAAGGTGCGCGGGCCGGTGTAGCGCGGGGCCTGACTGGCGTCCGGCGGTCCAAAGCGCGGAGTGGGCGCGACGGGCTCGGTCACCGCACGCCCCGTTGCGGGTCGGGCAGGGCCGGGGCGAGGATCCACAGGATGCGCGCACCGTCCCCCAGGACGCGCCAGCTATGGGGCACGGCCGCCCCGAAGGTGAGCGCGTCGCCCTGGGCCAGCTCGAAGGTCTCGTCCTCCACCTGGACCTCGATCGAGCCCGAGAGCACAAAGCAGACCTCGCACTCGCTGGGCAGCGTGTACAGCGCCGACCCTCCCGAGCCGCCCGCCGACGCCGCCGTCTCCAGCACGGTGACATGACGCTCATCAGCCGGGGTGATGAGCGTGTCCACCACCTCGGCCGCCTTGGGCAGATCGGCCACGCGCGGCCGGTCCGAGCGGCGCACCAGCGTCGTCTGGGGCGTCTGGAAGAGCTCCGCGGGCGACAGCCCGAGCGCGTGGCAGATCCCGACCAGGCTGGCCACCGACGGGCTGGTGATGTCGCGCTCGACCCGGGAGAGGAAGCTCTTGGTCACGCCGCTGCGCGCCGCCACCTCACCCAGCGACAGGCGGCTGGCCTCGCGGGCATGGCGCAGCCGAGCCCCGAAGCGGATCCTCTCGGTCTCGTCCACAGACATACGGTAGGGAGTGAAGAGGCCCGGCTACACCGTGGCGTCCAGCGCCTCGTCGGAGGCCTTGATCGCGCCCTCCTCCGCGCGCACGTTGAGCGACCGTGAGAGCAGCCAGTACGCCGTGCCGGAGACGATCAGCCCGACGATCCACGAGATGTCGACGCCCGAGATGTGCTTGGCCACCGGACCGGTGTACTGAAAGCTGGCGATCCCCGGCAGCACCATGAATGGGATCTCGGCCGCGAAGCCGAGCGCGTAGGAGGTGAGGCCTCGCCATCCCCACGCGCCATATAACCCGTCGGGGGTGAACAGGTCGGCGATGGCGTAGCGGCCGTGGCGGACCAGGAAGAAGTCGACCAGGTTGGTGGCCGTCCACGGCACCAGCAGGTAGAGCATGAGCGTCAGCGAGTTGAGCACGGTCGACACCGCGCTGGAGTTGATGCTCTCCGCGATCACGTACCAGATCACGGTGAGGAGCACGATGGCGATGATGCGCGCTCGGCGGGTCGGCCCGATGCGCTTGAAGGAGTCGATCCCGGTGAGCAGGCTGAGCATCCCGCCGTAGGCGTTCATGCCCATGGTGGCCGCCAGGCCCGCCGCGAGCAGGAAGGCGGCGACGCTGCCGAGCGGATCGAAGATGTTGTTGCCGGCGAGCTTGGTGCCGAGCAGACCGTCGGTCGCGCCCAGGCGGATGGCCAGCCACGCCCCGAGCGAGATCAGCCAGATCGGCGAGGCGGCGGCGCCGACGAACACCGAGGCAATGACCTTGCGTGACGAGGTGTTGCGGGGCAGATAGCGGGAGTAGTCAGAGACGTACGGCGCATAGGTGATGTTGTAGGCGGCCGCGGCGGAGAACTGGGCCATGAACGCCGCGAAGACGAAGCCCAGGTGCTGCTTGGGGGCGTGGCCGTCGGCGGCCCCGAAGATGACGCCGAGGGTGAGGATGGTGACCACCGGCAGCGAGAACATGAGGATGACGCGGAAGATGCGGTGCACCCAGTCATGGCCCCAGATGGCGATGACCGCGGCGAGGATGGCGATGACCACCGCCACCAGTCCCGCGCTCCAGCCGAAGGCGGCGTTGAGCCCCTGGGACATGAGCACCTGATCGGCCACGTTGAAGGCGACATAGGTGAACAGGGTGGCGAACAGCGGGACCAGCACCCCGCGATAGCCGAACTGCGCGCGCGACTGGATCATCTGCGGCAGACCGAGCCGTGGGCCCTGGGTGGCATGAAAGGCCATGAACAGCGTCCCGACGAAGATCCCCAGGACACCGGCCACGATGGTCCACACCAGCGAGAGCCCGAGCGCCGGGCCGATGAAGCCGATCGGGATCGAGAAGTACTGGAAGTTGCCCAAGAACCACAGCGGCATCTGATGCCAGAGGCGGCCATGGCGCTCGTCCTCCGGGACCCAGTCGATCGACCGCTTCTCGATCTCGCGCGCCGGCGGTGCCTGGGTGGTGGGGAGGGTGCTCTCCCCCGTCGTCACTGCCATCGTGAACTCCTCTCCTCGTGAGCTCGGCGGTGCGCGACGGTACACGCTCGTTGCCTGCCGGTCAAGCCGCGGGGACGGTTCTAAGCTGCGGCCGATGGAGCGCGAGACGCAGCTGGCCCACGCCCGGTTGCCGGCGGTGGAGCGCGCCACCATCCACCCCTTCCAGGACGGCGAGCCGGGCCCCGTCTTCTACCAGCGCTACGCCCACCCGGTGGGCGCGCAGGCCGAGCGGCTGATCGGCGAGCTCGAGGGCGGTCCGGCGGCACTGTTCCCGTCGGGCATGGCGGCCACGACCTCGCTGGCACTGGCCCTGCTCGAACCCGGGGCCCGGATCGCCGTCGCCGACGGGGGCTACTACGGCACGTTCGGCATGCTCAGCACCGAGCTGGGCCGCTGGGGTCTCGAGGTCGTCCCCTTTGACCAGACCGGGCCTCCGCCCCCCGCTGACCTGGTCTGGCTCGAGCCATGCGCCAATCCCTTCATGACCTTCCCCGATCTCGACGCGTCGATCGCCGCCGCGCACGACGCGGGGGGCCGGGTCGTGGTCGACAACACGGTGCTCAGCCCGCTGCTCCTGCGCCCCCTCGAGCACGGCGCCGACTTCGTCATGCACAGCGCGTCAAAGATCCTCGGCGGCCACCACGACGCTCTGCTCGGTGTGGTCAGCTGCCACTCGGAGGAGGATCACCAGCGCCTCACCACCTTCCGCGGAGCCACCGGGATCGTCGCCGCGCCCGACCCGGCGTGGCTGCTGCTGCGCGGCCTCAAGACCCTGGGCGTCCGGGTGGCGCGCAGCTCGGCCACCGCGCTTGACCTCGCGTCGCGCCTGCGCGAGCACCCGGCCGTACAGGTTGTCCGCTATCCGGGCCTCGACGATCCGGTAGCGGCCCGCTACGTCAGCGCCTTCGGGCCCCTGGTGTCGTTCGACGTCGCCGACGCCGACGCCGCCCTCGCCGTCGAGCGCGGCCTGCGCTTGATCGAGAACGCGACCAGCCTCGGCGGGGTCGCCTCCACCCTCGAGGCGCGCGAGCGGTGGGAGGGTGACCGCGTCCCGCCCGGGCTGCTGCGGATCAGCGTGGGGCTGGAGGACGTCGAGGACCTGTGGGCCGACCTTGCCCAGGCGCTCGACGCGCTGGGCTGAGCGCCGCCCGAGCCGCGCCCCACCGCGCGAATCGCCTACTTCTACAGCCGGAAGTGGGCCTCCAGCTCGGCGATCATCGCCTTGTCGCGGGCGCTCTCGACGTGCCCAGCGGGCATCCCGGTCCGGATCTCGAACATCCGGCGCTGCGCGCGGTCCATGTCGGCGAGGCTGCGGCGGATGCGCTGAGCGAAGGTGGTGATCGTGCGTGCCATGGTGACTCCTTGCCGTTTCGTATCGATGACGTCCTCAACGATCGACTAAGCCCGGACCGGACACATCGGCAATTCGCAGCGCGCTAAGGCCGTCGATGCCTTAGCTGAGACGGCTGGGGCCTTAGCCGGCCTCGGCCACGCGTCCAGGCTCAGGCTGCCCCGGGATGCCCGCAATGACTGCTGATTGCTCATCAAAGCTCCCAAAGCTCATCAGTAGTTTCCACGGATCTTGCCCGGGTGGGCTAAAGCTTTCAGCGGGCGGGGCCGACGACCCGGTCATCGGTCCAATGGCAAACCTGTCGTAAGGCAGGGACGCAAAGCCAGAGGTCTCGCCCATCGATGGTCGAGATAGCTCGGTTGCCGGCGATGTAAGTCACCTTCTCTCCACCCGGAGAGCGCAACCGAGGGGAACCATGATGGCCTCGATCATCCATGGGCGACTGCGCCTGCCTGCCCATATCCGTCTGTCTGTCGTCGCCCTGGTCGGGATGGTCGGCCTCGTCTGGCTGCTCTTCTTCGGGATGGCCCCCCGCTTGCACCCCACCGCACTGCGCACCGGCGGCCCCGCCCCCGCCGCCGGTGCCAGCGGTGCCGCCAACGCGCCGGGCGTCCTCTCCCCCTCGCTCGCGCACCTGGCGGCGACGAGCCCCAGCCGTCGCGTGGTGGCGATCATCCAGCTCAAGCACGGAACCGACCTCGCGGCGGGCCGCGCCCTCGTGCGCTCGGTCGGCGGCCGCCCCGGACCGGGACTGAGCATCATCAATGGCCTCTCGGCGACCCTCACCGCCGCCGACGCACGCACCCTGGCTCAGAGCGCGCACATCCACGCCGTGTCGCTGAACTCCGTCCTGCGGTCGACGTGGTGGCGCGGAACGCCGGCGCCGTGGCAGCTGTCGACCACCTACGACCAGTCCGTACACGCCACCGGCCTGTGGCGCCACAGCACCGGCCGTGGCGTCGGGGTGGCGGTGATCGACACCGGCATCACCGGTGACGTCCCGGACTTCCGCACCTCTGCCTGGAACCCCACCTCGCGCGTGATCGCCTCTGCGGTCGTCGACCCCAACGCCTCCACCGCCGCCGACACCTACGGCCACGGCACCGCCGTGGCGGGCCTGGTGGCCGGCAACGGACACGACCGCCACTGGGACGACCCGCTGGCCAACGACTACGCCGGGAGCGCCCCGAACGCCAACCTCATCTCGATCAAGGTCGCCGACGACAACGGCCAGGCCACGACACTGGATGCGCTCTACGGCCTGCAGTTCGCCGTCGACCACAAGAACGACTACAACATCCGTGTCATCAACATGTCGTTCCGCTCGACCGACGCCGAGTCCTACACGACCGACCCTCTGGACGCCGCGGCCGAGCAGGCATGGTTCGACGGCATCACCGTGGTGGCGGCCGCCGGCAACATGGGCACCGCCTCCGACGCCGTCGACTACGCCCCCGGCAACGACCCCTACGTGATCACCGTTGGCGCCGTCGATGACCAGGGGACCGCCGACAACTCCGACGACGTGGTGGCCGACTGGTCCAGCCAGGGCACCACCCAGGACGGCTTCGCCAAGCCCGACGTGGTGGCGCCCGGCGCGCACATCATCTCCACCCTGGCCCCCAACTCCGACTTCGCCACCCTCTGCCCCAGCTGCGTCATCGACGGCTCCTACTTCCAGATCAGCGGCACGTCGCTGGCCGCCCCGATCGTCGCCGGGGTGGCGGCCGACCTCATCGCCGCCCATCCCGACTGGACCCCCGCCATGGTCAAGGGCGCGCTGGTCAACACCGCCACCCAGCTACCCGACGGCGCCGCGGAGGTCAACGCCCAGGCCGCCAACTGGGCCGGCTCAGACCAGCTCATCTCAGATCAGGGCCTCACCCCCAACAACCTCATCGACCCCGACAGCGGGACCATCGACTACAACGCCGCCAGCTGGAGCGCCGGCAGCTGGAGCACGGCCGCCGACCCGCTGGCCGCCAGCTGGAGCGCGGCCAGCTGGAGCTGCGTGGACTGCTCGGCCGGCGCCTCCTCTCAAGACGGCGACGGCAACGCCGGTGACGGTGGCGATGGCGACAGCGGTGACGGAGGCGGCGTCGACCCCACCTCCGCCAGCTGGAGCACCGTCGGCTGGACCACCTTCTGGGGATGACCGTGAGCGCGATCAACCCCACCCGGACCCTCTCCCGCATGCGCACCAAGACCCTCTCCACCGTGCAGACCAAGCTCGGACATCTCACGCGCGCGGCACGGATGTCGCGCGGCGAGGTCGCCATCTGGCTGCTCAGCGCCGGCCTGGTGGCGGGAGGCGTGGCCCTGCTGCGCTCCGGCGCGGTGAGCACCCGCCCCGTGGTCCCGTCGATGCAGGTCTCGATCTGGATCCTCCTCGTCGCCTTCGCCGCCGCCGAGCGTTTCGTCGTCCACGTGCACTTCCGCCGCAGCGCGCACTCGATGTCGCTGGGTGAGATCCCCCTCGTCTTCGGCCTGGTCTTCGCCTCGGGCCACGACGTCATCCTGGCCGGCGCCATCGGCCGTCTGCTCGTCCTGGGCGTGCACCGCCGGCTGCCCCCCATCCGCCTGGCCTTCAACTTCGGGCAGTTCCTCCTGGGCAACTGCATCGCCGTGTTGGTCTTCCACGCCGTCGCCGGCTCAGCGACGCAGATCGACCCCACCGTGTGGGCCGCGGCCGCCCTGGCCGCCGTCGCCACCTCGATCGCGGCGGTGCTGCTCATCTCCACCGCCGTCTCCCTGTCCGACAGCCGGCTGTCCATCAGCCAGATCGCCGACTCGCTGCGCACCGACCTGGCCGTCGCCGCGGTCAACACCAGCATCGGCCTGTGCGCCGCCACCATCGTCGACAACGATTGGCGCGCCGCCATCCTCATGGCCGTCCCGGTCGTCGGCATGTACCTGACCTTCCAGGCCTATGTCACCGAGCGCCAGCGCCATGGGCGCCTGGAGTTCCTGTACGAGGCCGCCCGGGCCCTGTCGCGCACCCCCGAGATCGGGTCCGCCCTCGAAGGCCTGCTCGGCCAGGCGCTCGACGCCTTCCGGGCCGAGGTGGCCGAGATCATCTTCTTCTCTCCCGACGGCAACGACGCGCTGCGCACCACCGTTCGCGCCAACGGCGCCGGAAGCGTGCTCGAGGGCCTGGAGCCCTCGATCGTCGGTGAGCTGAGGACGCTCATCGGCGGCCACGGCCCCGGCGCGTGCGCGACCCGAGAGATCGCAGATGGCCCCCTGGCCGACTATCTGGCCGAGCGCCAGCTG
Source organism: Solirubrobacteraceae bacterium (assembly GCA_035503355.1). Taxonomy (GTDB): domain Bacteria; phylum Actinomycetota; class Thermoleophilia; order Solirubrobacterales; family Solirubrobacteraceae; genus Palsa-465. The sequence continues at coordinate 9,969 of DATJTQ010000184.1, read as the reverse complement.
GGCCGCGGCATGTTCGCCGTGCTCGCCGGGGAGCGCAACTGCATGGGCGCAGTGATGATCGGCAACCCGTCCGGCCGCGTGGACCGGTTCACCGCCGATGACGTCAAGTTGTTCGAGACGTTGGCGAACAACACGAGCGTCGCACTCGAGAACGACCGCCTTGGGCACACCGTGTGGCGGATGAAGGAGCTCCAGCGCGAGCTGGAGCACCAGGCCTCCCACGACCCCCTGACCGACCTGGCCAACCGTCTGCTGTTCGCCGAGCGGGTGTCCAAGGCGCTCGAGCGCGACCCCGAGCGGGTGTCGGTGATCTTCATCGACATCAACGACTTCAAGACCATCAACGACACCTTGGGTCACGCCGCCGGCGACGAGCTGCTCATCGCCATCAGCCGCCGGCTGCGCGACTGCGTGCGGCCCTCGGACACGCTCGCCCGGCTCGGCGGCGACGAGTTCGCGATCATGCTCGAGCGCACCGCGTCCCAGGACGAGGCCATCCAGATCGCCGAGCGCATCAACCGCCGCCTGGCCGAGCGCTTCTCCATCGGCGGTCAGCACCTCACGGTGCGCGCCAGCGCCGGCATCGCCACCGGAGCGGCGGGCGCCGGCGGGCCGGTCTCCACCGAAGAGCTCATCCGCAACGCCGACGTGGCCATGTACCGCGCCAAGCAGGCTTCCAAGCGCGGCTGGGAGCTGTTCGAGTCCGGCATGGAGGTCCCGGTGCTCAAGCGCCACGGCCTCAAGCAGCGGCTCCGTGAGGCGGTCCGCGAGGACTCCTTCGATGTGCACTACCAGCCGATCGTCGAGCTGGAGAGCGGACAGGTCACCGCCTGCGAGGCGCTGGTCCGCTGGCTGGACGGGCCGCGCGGCTGCGTGAACCCTGGCTCGTTCATCCCGGTGGCCGAGGAGATGGGTGTGATCGTTCCCCTGGGTCGCTCGATCCTCGAGCGCTCCTGCCGCGAAGCCCAGCGCTGGCCCGCGCAGGGCGGCTCGGCCCCCGCGATCCACGTCAACCTGTCGCCGGTGGAGCTGCGCGACCCCCACTTCCTCACCGGCGTCGCCGGCGTGCTGGAGCGCACCGGCCTGCGCCCGGACCGGCTGGTGCTCGAGATCACCGAGGGCGTCGTCCTGCGCGACCCGGAGAAGAGCATCGCCATCCTGCACCAGCTCCGAGCGCTCGGCGTCCAGCTGGCCCTTGACGACTTCGGCACCGGGTACTCGTCACTCAGCCACCTGCGCTCACTGCCCATCGACTGGGTGAAGATCGGCAAGCCATTCGTCGACGCCGTCGACGAGGGTGGCCTGGACCGGCCGTTCGTGCGCATGATCCTCGAGCTCGCCGCCGACCTGAACCTGGGCGTCGTCGCCGAAGGCATCGAGCACACCCAGCAACTGGGCGCGCTGCGTGAGCTCGGGTGCGGCTACGGCCAGGGCTTCTACCTGGGCATGCCGGGCGAGCTTCAGGCCGCCGGGCCGCGGCTCAACGACATCGCCGACTACCGCCGTCCCGCGCTCGTCGCCTGACCGGCGACCGGCTGTCGCGGGCGCGCGCTACGGACGCTCGCGGACGGGCTTGGCCTCGAGCCACGCCCGCTCCATCGCGGCCCGGGCCTTCAGGAGATCCTGGTCAAAGAGGATCTGCTCGTCGCTGTCGAGGATCCCGCGCGGCGCGTTGAGGTACGCGGCATAGGCTTCGATCTCAGCACCGACGTTGTCGGGGTGCGCGTTCATCGTTTCACCGTCATCACTGCCGTTCGCCGACGGATACCCGGTTCCATCTTCTGACAATCCCACGAGCGCCCAATGTGGGACGTTTCGCGGGCCATTGCCGTGCGCTGTCGCCACTCCTGGCAGGATGGCCCGATGGCGGCGACGCGACCGACGATCATCGTCACCGGCGGCAGCCGGGGCATCGGCGCCGCCACGGTGCGGGCGCTGGCCGCCGGCGGCTACGACATCGCGCTGGCCTACCGCTCAGACGGCGAGGCGGCCGAGCGCGTGGTGGCCGATGCCATCGACGCCGGCGCCCGCTGCGTGGCGGTACAGGCCGACGTCACTGTCCCCGAGGACGTCGAGCGGCTCTTCACATCGGGGGCGGAGGTGGGGCCGGTGGCCGGGCTGGTGGCCAATGCGGGCCTCACCGCCCACATCGGCGATCTCGCCGACACTCCGGTGACGGCCATCCGCCAGGTCATCGACGTCAACCTGGTCGGTGCCGTGCTCTGCTCACGCCAGGCGGCCCGGATGATGTCGACCGCGCGGGGCGGCGATGGCGGCACCATCATCCACATCTCGTCGGCAGCGGCGACGCTCGGGTCACCGCACGAGTACGTCCACTACGCGGCGGCCAAGGCGGGAGTCGAGGCGCTGACCATGGGCCTGGCCAAGGAGCTGGCCGCCGAGGGTATCCGCGTCAATGCGGTGGCGCCGGGACTGGTGGACACCGAGATCCACGCCGCCGCCGGCCAGCCCGATCGCCTCCGTACCGCCGTCGACCGGATCCCGCTGGGGCGCGTGGGCCACGTCGATGACATCACGCCGGCGGTCTTGTGGCTGCTCAGTCCCGCCGCCGCGTACACCACCGGTGCGGTGATCCGCGTCGCCGGCGGCCTGTAGCGGCCGGCCTCAGTCGGCGGCGTCGCCGCGCAGCAACTCCGCGCGGTAATGACGCCACAGCGTCGAGCGGCTCACTCCGACGGCGTCAGCGATGTCCTGCGTGCGGGCGCCGGAGTTGACCGCCTGGATGACCAGGCGGCGCAGTTCAGCGTCGTGCCGCTCCACCAGCGACCGCAGCTCTCCGAGGATGGGAATGCGCACATCCCAACGGATAACCGCACATGCCCATGGCTAACCCTCGTCGGGCCAGAAAAAGGACCGAGCTCCCACGAGATCCACCGTGCGCGCCACGGGCTCGGTCATCGGCCCGTCCACGTCCAGCGCCCAGCGGTCGCGTCGGGCGTCGGTGACCTCACGGATGAGCTCCGGGATTCCGCTGGAGTCGATGAACTGCAGCTGGGAGAGATCGAGCCGGACCGGATAGCCACCCTTGCGCAGTTCGCGCAGCCGCACCGACAGGTGATCGATGGCGGCGACGTCGAGCTCCCCGATCAGCATCAGCCGCAGGGTCCCGTCGGGCTCAAACCTCTCCTCCAGCCGAAAAACGCGGTCTCCCTCCAGGACCGCCGCAGCGTGCCAAATTGACACGGCGCCGTCAAGCCGGGGAGGGCCACGTCGGCCGATGCTGCGGCCTGGATCGGCGCTAGGCTCAGGGCGTTGTGTCACGAGCCTCGGTGTTGCTTGACGCTCTGACGGACGAGCCGACGACCACGTCTGACCTGTATGACCGCGTGGGCTACCCGGCGCTGGCGCGGGTGGGCTTGATCCCCTACCACGCCTTCCGCGCCGAGCTGGCCAGGCTGTCGGCCGCTGGGCTGGCCCGCAGCGGAGACGCGCCCGACGGCTCGACAACGTGGTGGCGCCGCGACGAGCGCGCGGCGCCGGACGCCTAGCGTCCCGAACCACTCATTCGCTTCGGGACGCTAGCGCTGGCTCGGGTGCACGGTGCGCATGTCCGGTGCGGGCGGCGGGCGCAGCCGCTGGTAGGCGAACGCCCCGATCAGGAGAAGGGCGCCGAGCACGAACAGCGAGCTCACGCGGTAGATCGAGGTGAGCACCGACAGGTCAAAGAGGAACACCTTGACCACGGTGATCAGCAGCAGCCCGAGCATCCCCAAGCGCAGCGGGACGCTGTTGCGCCGCAGCCCCACGATCAGCCCGGCCACGCCCGCGATCGCCCACAGGCCGCTCAGCAGCACTTGACCGGTCTGACGCACGCCGAGCGAGACAAACACCGTGGTGCCCGCACCGGCGCCGGGCTGAAAGGCGGTGACGATCGCCACCGAGGCCAGGCTCAGCAGTGCGACACCCGCCCCGGCCAGCATGCCCAGACGCAGCCGCGAGCCGGCGGGCTGGGCCAGGCCGACACGGAGGGAGGCGAGGGCCAGCGCCCCGAGGGCGATCGCCGCCCCGCTCAGGCTCGCGACGCCCTGGATGAGCGCCGTGGGCGGCACCTCGAACGCGATGGCGTACGCGGTGGCGCCGGCCAGGAAGCACCCGGCCGCGGCCAGGGCATGTCGGTCGTGGCTCCGCCGCCCGATCTCGGCCAGCGCCGCCGCCTCCCCCGCCCAGGCGGCCACGAGCGGCGCGCCCGACAGGGTGGCCAGCGTCAGGTAGGCGATCGCCGCCAGCCCGAGGCTCTCGAGGGCGATGCGGGCGGCGCCTCCCCACCGCTGCGCGACTCGGCCTGACAGCAGGCACACCACCGCCACCATCGCCACCGACGCGAGCCCCGCGACCTGCGGCGCGCTGGTGACCTGCGACGGCGGCAGCGCGAACAGCGCCCCGATGAGCACCAGGGTCACGTGCGCGGCCAGACCAGCGCCCAGCCACGGGCCGTCGGCAGGGTCAGCGCCGGAGCGGCGCGCCAGCCAGGTGAAGCCCAGCGCCGCGACGCCCCAGGCGGCCGACTGCGCCAGACCGTGGAGGCCCAGCCCGACGGCGACGTCCGCGCACACCACGCCGACAGCCAGGAGCAGGCGTCGCAGCGTGTCGTGGATACGGATCCGGGGGCGCGGCCAGACACAGACGGCGACGTGGGCGGCGCCGAGGGCGGCCAGCCACCAGTCGCCGCCGGCGGATCCCAGCGCGACCCGCCCCACCAGCCCGGCGAAGAGCGCGTTGAGCAGAGCCAGAGCCGCGGCCAGGCCCGCCACGTTCTCCTCGTCGGAGCGCAGCTGGAGGAACACCGCCCCGGCCAGACCCAGAGCGGTGAAGACGGCCACCACGGCCAGCCGCGCCAGGCTCGAGTGATCAGACAGAGCCCAGTAGGCCCACTGCGGCCCGGCCACGACCATGGCCGCCAGCGCCAGCCACGCCCACCGCCGCCACAGCACCACCCACATGGCGCACGCGGTCCCGAGCGCCAGCACGCCGATCGTGGTGGCGTCGCTGGGCGCGCTCACCAGGACGGGCGACAGCAGCCCGCCGAGCAGTCCGAGGACGGCGATCGGGATCCCGGCCCAGCGGATGGCCAGCGCCGTCGCCAGCGCGCCCACCACCATCGAGCCGACGACGGCCACCGGAGCGGGAATGAGCCCGTAGACCTCGCCCGCGACGATCAGCGTCGCGAACATCCCCGCGGTGGCGGCGCCGACCATCACCACCGCCGCCTCCGTCCGCCCGCGGCGCGCGTGCAGGCGCACCCCGGCCAGCATCCAGACCACCGAAGCTCCGGCGGCCAGCGCCACGCGAGCCTCGCGGCCGATCCAGCCGTGTGAGATCGCCAGCACGAGCAGGAGCACGATCCCTAGCAGCGTCGCCACCCCGCCGATCCACGCCAGCGCGCGCCCGCCGAGGAAGTCGCTGACCGAGCCGGCGTCGCGGGCGATGCGCCGGGGTGGGGCCGGACTCGGCGCGGCCGGCATCTCCCGCCGGGCCTGAGACGCCGGAACCGGAGCCGGCGCGGCCGGCAGCGCCGCCTCCTCGCCCTCGTCGCGGCGGTCAAGCGCCGCGATGGTCATGCAGAGCTCGTACTCCAGGCACGCGAGGCGTTCTCGCAGCTCGCTATCCGTGACCGCCGCCGTCATCGGGATCCTTCCTGTTGACCGATGGTTGATAACGGCACCGTAGCCACTCTCACACGGCTTGTCAACCGCCGGTCAGCAGGAGTACCATCCAGGAGGTGACCGAGCCCGCCTACACCCGGCTGGACGTCGACGAGCGCCGGCGACGCCTGCTCGAGCTCGGCCGTGAGCTGTTCGCCCAGCACTCGTATGACGAGCTGTCGATGGCGCGGATCGCGCGTGAGGCGGGGATCTCCAAGGCGCTGCTGTATCACTATTTCCCCAGCAAGCAGGAGTATTTCGCGGCAACGCTCGCCACCGCGGCCGAGCAGCTGCGCACGCTCACCGAGCCTGATCCCGACCTGCCCCCGATCGAGGCCCTGGGCGCGAGCCTCGACGCGTACCTGGGTTGGATCGAGTCAAACCAGCTCGCCTACACCAAGTTCATCCAGGGGGCCACGAGCCACAGCGAGGTCCGCTCGCTGATCGATCAGGTACGGGACGCGACGTCGGCCCGCATCGTCGAGGGCATCGCCGCCGGCCGGCCCTACCCCGGACAGATGCGGGCCGCGGTGCGTGCCTGGCTGTGGTTCATGGACGGCGCCTGCACCGACTGGGTCGAGCACCACGACTACACCCGCGACGAGCTGCGCAACCTCCTGCTGGGAACGCTCTTCGGGGCCCTCGGCTCCGCCGGCGCGACCGACCTGCTCCAGTGACAGCTCAGCGGCCGATGGGCGCGCCGGCCAGCAGGTCGTCGAGCTCGAAGGACGCGTCGAGCGCCGGCGCCTCCTCGCTGCCCCACGCCGGCCACTGATCGAACGGGCGGTCCCAGGCCAGCTCGAGGTCGTTGCCGTCGGGGTCTGACAGGTAGACGGCCAGGTGGGTGCCGTGATCGGTGAGCTGGCGCAGGGGGACGCCGGCGTCCACGATGCGGCGCACCACCTCGGCCAGCCGCTCGCGAGTGGAGAAGTTCAGCGCCACATGGTGCAGCCCGGCGACGCCGTCGGGCTGCGGCGGCCCGCTCGCCGACTTCCAGGTGTTGAAGCCCAGGTGATGGTGATACCCGCCCGCCGAGAGGAACAGGATGTCGCCGGTGGTGCCCCAGCCGGGCACATCGCGCGCCTCGAACATGACGTCGAACCCCATCACCCCGGCGTAGAAGTCGCGGACACGGTCGATGTCGGCGGTGCGCAGGTGCACGTGTCCGACGCGCAGCTCCGGATCGATCGGGTGCTCGGAGGCGAGCTGAGGATCGAAGGGTCCCTGAGGGCCGCTCATGATCGCGTCACACCGTAGCGGACGTCAGATGCTCAGGCCCCCATCGACCGTGAGCGTATGACCGGTCATGAAGCGGCTCTCGTCACTGGCCAGGAACACCACCGCCTGGGCGATCTCCTCGGGCTCGGCGTGGCGCGCCAGCGGGATCATCTGCTCGAAGACCTTGGCCGACTCCTCCTCGGAGGCGCCGATCGCCTCGACCTCGATGGCGTGCTGGAAGGTGTTGTCGGTCGGCCCGGGATGGATGGTGTTGACGCGGATCCCGCGCGGGGCCATCTCCTTGGCCGCGGTCCGCATCAGCCCGACGACCGCGTGCTTGGAGGTCGCATAGGCGGCGATACCCCGGTCAGAGGTGAGCCCCACCACGCTCGAGTTGATGACCAGGCTGCCGCCGTCCTGCATCACCCGCAAGGCCGACTGGGCGACGAGAAAGGTCCCGGTGACGTTGACCGCCATGACCCGGTTAAAGACATCGACGGGGTACTCGGCCACCGGCGCCACGACGCCGAACACCCCCGCGTTGGCAAAGGCGCAGTCCAACCGTCCGAAGCGCTCCACGGTCTGGGCCACCGCCGCCTCGACCTGACCCGGATCGGTGACGTCGGTCACCGCCCACGCCACGTCCCCACCCACCTCGCCCGCGGCCCGCTCCAGCGCGTCCGCGTCGAGATCGGCGATCAGCACGCGCGCGCCCTCGGCGACGAACGCCCGGGCGGTGGCCAGGCCGATGCTCCCCGAGCCCCCGGTGATCAGGGCCACCTTGTCGGTCAGCCGCGGCTGTCGTCCTGTGCTCACGCTCTCCTCCATTTCACGGTGTGCCGGGGCGCGGAATATATGCTTCCGCGCCGATGGCGGTCCCACAGCCGGGAGGGCTGCTCGAGCGCTCCGAAGAGCTCGCGCGGCTGCGCGAGGCGATCGACGCGGCGAGAACCGGACGCGGCGGTGCCATCGTGCTCGAAGGCCCGGCGGGAATCGGCAAGACGAGCCTGCTGCACGCCGGGCGGGATCTGGCAGCCCAGGCCGGGCTGCGGGTCCTCGTCGCGCGGGCTGGTCAGCTCGAGCACGAGCTGGGATGGAACCTGGTGCGCCAGGTCTTTGCGGGCGTCATCGCCGCGCCCGATCAGGAGCAGGCCCGGGTCCTGCGCGGGGCCGCCGCCCTGGCCGCGGCGCCGCTCGGCCTGACGCGGGGCGCTGAGGCCGGCGGACTGCACGGCCTGTACTGGCTCATCTCGGGTCTCGCCGAGGAGGGTCCCCTCGCCGTGTTCGTCGACGACGCGCACTGGGGAGATCTGTCCTCGCTGCTCTTCCTCAGCTATCTGGTGGAGCGCGTCCGCGATCTCCCGATCGTGGTGGTGATCACCGTCCGGCACGGGGAAGAGCGACCCGAGCCGTTGACGGTGCTCAGCTCACGGCCGGCGGCACAGGTGCTCCGGCTTCGCGAGCTGAGCGCCGCGGCCAGCGACGCGATGACCCGCGAGGTACTGGGTGCCGGGACCGCCGAGGCGTTCAGCTCTGCCTGCCATCAGTCCAGCGGGGGCAACCCCTTCCTGCTGCGCGAGCTGCTGGACCAGCTGCGCCGCGACGGCGTCCCGCCGACCGCCGAGCGCGCCGCCGAGGTCAGCGGCGTGACCCCGGACACGGTGGCCCGCGCGGTGCTCGTGCGGCTGGCCCGGCTCCCGGCCGAGGCCCAGGCGCTGGCCGGCATCGTGGCCGTGCTGGCCGAGGGCAGCCTCGCCGAGGCGGCCGCCCTGGCCGGGGGGACCGATGAGCGCGCCGCGGCATCGGCAGACCAGCTGGCCGAGACCGGGATCCTCCGCCCCGGATTCCCGCTGGCCTTTGTCCACCCCGTGGTCCGCGAGGTCATCTACGCCGAGTTGCCCCAGGCTCAGCGCGAGCGCCTGCATGCCGCCGCAGCCCGGCTGCTGGGCGACCACGGGGAGCTGAGCCGCGCGGCCGCCCAGCTGTTGGAGACCGAGCCGCGCGGCGACGCCCGGGTGGTGCAGCTGCTGACCGGGGCCGCGGCCACCGCGGACCGTGACGGCGCACCGGCGGTGGCGGTCAGCCTCCTGCGCCGCGCGCTGCGTGAACCCCCCGGCTCAGCCCAGGAGCCCGACATCCTCGTCGCGCTGGGCCGCAGCGAGGCGGCCGCCGGGGAGGCCGGCGCCGCGGCCCGGCTGGCCGCAGCGCTCACGGTGTGCCGCGAGCCGCGCCGCCGCGCCGAGATCGCGCTCGAACGCGGCCGGTTGCTCTATCTGGCCGGCCAGATCGCGGACTCGGCCCAGGCGTTTGACTCGGGGCTGGCCGAGCTGGCCGCCGACGGGGAGCCCGACGCCTCGCTCACCTCAGAGCTCCGGGCCGGGTGGCTCACCGCGGCCCGGCTCGACGTGCCGCTGCGGGCTCGTGCCGCACAGCTCACCTACGAACTCGCTGAGCACCCGCCCGCGGGCGATAACTACGGCGAGCGCGCCCTGCTGGCGCACATCGCGGGCCAGCTGACCTTCGACGCTGCCCCGCGAGCCCAGGCGCTCGAGCTCACGCGGCGGGCGCTGGGCGACGGGGCCCTGCTCCGCGACGAGACCTCCGACGGCATGGCCTGGATCGCGGCCATGGGCGCCCTGGGCTGGGGCGACTACTTCGACGAGTACGAAGCCTTGCTGGAGGCGGCGCTGGAGGACTCGCGCCGGCGCGGATCGGTGCTGGGCTTCGCCACCGCCGCCTACGGTCTCAGCTTCAGCCGTGTCTACCGGGGCATGCTGTCCGATGCCGTCGCCGACGCGGAGCAGGCGATCGCGGCCGAGCGCGACGGCTGGCGCCATTTCCTCACCGCGGCGCGGGCCCAGCTGGCGTGGGCCCTGGTCGAGCGCGGCGAGTACGACGCGGCCGACGCCCAGCTTCGCCTGGCCGAAGGTGACCCGGCCCTGGGCCAGACCTCCGCCCACGCGCTGGTGCTGGAGGCTCGGGCCCGCCTCCAGCTCGTGCGCGGCGAGCATGCGGCGGCGCTGGCCACCGCGCTCGAGTCGGGGCGGATCGCCACCGACGCGGGGATCCCGAATCCCTCGATCTTCGC
>DATJTQ010000183.1:0-2506 GCA_035503355.1 Solirubrobacteraceae bacterium | reverse complement strand
TCGGTCGTTGACGGCCTTTGGCTTGGACGGCGAACCTGGTGGAGCGCCGCTGCTTGCTCGTGGTCCGCGGCCCCCGGTGGGCCACGCACCAGAAAGTTGTCATTGGCGCGTTGGCAAACCGTTTCCACAACGTTTCCACGCTCTATGAGCCCCTAGTGATCCGGTGCGCCATCCCCCCCGTATGCCGTGATCAAACATCAACTCTGAGTTTTCGGGAAGGGAGACTCACCATGTCCGCAGTGGAGCAAGAGGCCGGTACGGACCGCAGGCAGTTCCTGCGACGGGGCGCGACGGCCGGTGCCGGGGTGGTAGCCGGCATGTCGGGACTGGGCCTGCTCGCGCCGGCCTTCGCCGCCGCCAAGAGCGGGGGCGTGACCTCGGGCGACGTGGCCATCGTCGGCGCGGCGCAGATCGCCGAGGCGCTGGCGGTCACCACCTACACCAACATCATCACCAAGGCGCCGTTCTTCAAGCACCTGCCCGACGATGACCAGGGCTACCTGATCGGAGCGCGTCAGGAGGAGATGTCGCACTACGCGCTCGAGATGAGCGTGACCCAGAAGCCGTCGCCGTTCACCACCTTCTACTACCCGTCGAAGATGTTCAGCGACGCCCAGACGACGCTGGACATCCTGGTCACCCTCGAGGACGCGTTCATCGCCGCCTACCTGGTCGGCGTGCGCAACTTCAGCACCCCGGACCTGCGCGTGCTGGCGGCGCGGATCATGGGCATCGAGTCAGACCACCGCACCCTGGCCCGGGTGGTGGGCGGCGACGTGGCCCACAAGGACGGAGGCCCGATCGAGAAGATCACCGGCGTCCAGGGCAAGGCCGAGAGCATCGACCCGCCCAACAACAACGGCTACGAGCGCACCCTGAAGTGGACCAAGATCAGCCAGGCGGTCGACGCCCTGACCCCGTTCGCCGACCCGGCGGCCGCGGCCAAGGCCGGGTTCGATACGTCCAAGCCCTACCACTTCAAGCCGTTCACGCCCACGCTCCCCAACGAGCTGGGCGCGTTTCACTCCTTCGCCGGCTGACCCCCGTCCCTCAGCTCAGGCGCTTTGACAGCACCGCGACGTCGTCGCGCCCGTAGCCCAGGGCGGCGTAGAAGGCGAGGACCGTCGCGTTCTCGGTGCGGACCATGAGGTTGATCTTGGGGACGTCGCGGGCCGCCAGCCACGCCTCGCACGCCTCCATCATCGCCCGGCCATGGCCGCGTCCCCGCTGGTCGGCGCGCACCGCGACGTAGTAGACCCAGCCACGGTGGCCGTCGTGGCCGACCATCGCGGTGGCGACCAGCCCCTCGCCGTCGCGACCAGCCAGCACGGTTGAGCTCGGGCCGGTGACCGCCCGGCGCAGGTCGGCCATCGGGTCATTCCAGGGGCGCGTGAGGCCGGCCTGGTGCCACAAGGCGACGGCGGCGTCGAACTCCGGCGGGGTGAGTGGCTCGATGTCCATCGCCTGCCGGACGATGCCACGCGGGGGCTCGCGTGTATGTTCGGGCGGGTGAGCGAACGCAACGGCCACCCCGACCTGGTCATCTTCGACTGCGACGGCGTGCTGGTGGACAGCGAGCCGATCGCCATCCGCATCGATGCTGAGATCTTCGCCGAGTACGGCATGCCGATGTCCGAGGAGGAGATCATCGAGCGTTTCGTCGGGCGCTCGCCGTCGGTCACGTGGGGGGCCCTCGAGGAGCACCTCGGCCACCCCCTGCCCGCCGACTTCCGCACGCGGACGCAGGCCATGTTCGACGCCGCCTACGAGCACGACCTGATGCCCATCGCGGGGATCGAGGAGGCACTTGACCAGATCACCGCGCTCACGTGCGTGGCCTCCAGCAGCGACCCCGACCGGCTGGACCACAAGCTGCGGCTCACCGGCCTCTATGACCGCTTCGCGGGACGGATCTACAGCGCCGCGGCGGTCCGGAACGGCAAGCCCGCCCCCGATCTCTTCCTCTACGCCGCGCAGCAGATGGACGTCGAGCCCGGCGCCTGCGCGGTGATCGAGGACAGCCAGTACGGCGTGCAGGCGGCGCGGGCGGCGGGTATGGCCGCCTTTGGCTACACCGGCAGCGTCACCCCGGCGCACATGCTCGAGGGCCCCGGCACCACCGTGTTCGGCGACATGCGCGAGCTCCCGCGGCTGCTGCAAAGCCGCTAGCGTCCGCGGCCATGGCCGAGCCGAGCTTCCGCTTCGTATGCGTGCCCGACGCCCTGGCCGGCGCCCCATCGGGGTGGGCGCGGGAGATGCTCCAGGACGGCGAGATCGCGTTGCTGGCCGGCGACGGAGGCCTGGCGGCGGTCAACGCCGTGGCTCACGATCTCGGGCTGTCCAGCGTGCCCGTGGTGCGCGGGGAGGACTCCGCGCCGCGCCAGGAGGAGACGGTCATGGCCTATGCCGAGCACCTGCCGCTGGTGTGGGTGAGCTCCGGCTTCGGCGACGAGGCGACGGCATGGGCGCGCGACCGCGGTCCCATGACCCTGCTGGTGGCGGCCGA
>DATJTQ010000182.1:0-6233 GCA_035503355.1 Solirubrobacteraceae bacterium | reverse complement strand
GCGAGCCGTGCCGCGGTTGCGACTGCCGGCGTGGCGGCACTGAGCGCTGGAGCGATGTCGATGGCCGCCGGCGAGTTTGTGTCGGTGAGCTCGCAGCGCGACACCGAGAACGCTGATCTGGCGCTGGAGAAGCGTGAACTCGCCGCCGACCCGGAGGGGGAGCTGCGCGAGCTGACCGAGATATACGTAGGCCGCGGTCTCCCAACCGCGCTGGCGGCGCAGGTCGCCGTGGCGCTCAGCGCGCATGGTGTGCTGGAGGCGCATGCGCGCGACGAGCTCGGGCTCGATGAGGATCGGCGTGCGCGACCGCTGCAGGCTGCTGCGGCGTCGGCGGTCGCGTTCTCGGCGGGCGCGATCCTGCCGCTGATCGCGGGGATCGTGCCTGGACAGGCGGCGCGCATACCAGCGTGCGTCGTGGTCGCAGCGGTGATGTTGGTGGTTCTGGGGGATCTCGGAGCGCGCCTGGGTGGCGCGCCGAGGCGGCGCGCGATCGTCCGGGTGCTGGGCTGGGGCCTGCTCGCGATGGGCGTCACGGCGGCAGCGGGCGCGATCGCCGGCACGATCACGGGCTAGCGACCGATGCTGACCGACAGGGTGATGACGCCGGGACGCTGCGGATTCGTTCTTCTTGTGGCTGCGGTCCCGGCCTACGGCCTGGTGCTGCGTCCCCGGATTCTGAGGTGGGGGGCGACCGGGACCGAGGCCAGCGCGAGGCTGCCCGGCGATGAACTGCTCGAGCGAGCGGACGGCGTGGCAACTCGCGCAATCAACATCCGCGCGCCGGCATCGGCCGTCTGGCCGTGGCTGGCGCAGATGGGCCCGTCACCACGCGGGGGCGCGTACACGTATGACTGGATCGAGAACCTGCTCGGGCTGAACATACACAGCACCGACCGCGTGCTTCCCGAGTTTCAGAACCCGTGCGTGGGTGACACGATCGCCTACGGCCCCAACGAGATGCGTCTAGAGCGCGTGGAGCCTGGGCGGGTCCTGGCGTGGAGGGCGCTCAACAGCAACTGGGTGTGGACGTTCGTGCTCGACGAGCACGAGGGGGTGACGCGGCTGATCAGCCGCAACCGCTTCCGGCTGCCCCGGCTCATCGATCGAGTCGGCATGCTCCCGATGGAGCTCGGCTCGCTCTTGATGGAGCGCAAGATGCTGCGCGGCATCAAGGAGCGAGCCGAGGCGTTGGGGGGCCCTGGCGCGAATGACCGAAGTCGCTAGACCGCGAGGCAGGGAAGCCGGTACGTCCCGTCGTCGTCGATCTCGATCCCGTGGATCTCGGTCTCAAAGCCCGGGAAGCGCGCGTCGAACTCCTGCGCCGCCACCAGGTAGCGGACCAGGCCGCTGTCCTTGTCACCGAAGCGCTCGCCCGGCATGACCACCGGGATGCCCGGGGGATAGGGGACGATCATCGCGGCGCTAATCCGGCCGGCGAGCCGGTCTGCCGCGACCATGTCCACCCGGCCGGCCACGAGCCGCGCGTACGCCACCGCGGGTGTCACCACGGGCTCGGGGATCTCTGAGTACATCGCTTCGTTGAGCTGGGTGATCTGCATCTTGCGCAGCTGGGCGTGCAGTTCGTCTGACAGCTCGCGCAGCGTCATCGCGCCGTAGCGCGCCGGGTCGTATGACACCAGCCGGGGCATCGCCTCAGTGAGCCGGGCGCCCGCATCGTAGAGCCGCTTGAACTCCAGCAACTCGGCCAGCAGCGTGCCGGATTTGCCCTTGGTGATGCCCAGCGAGAACAGCACCAGGAACGAGTAGGCGCCGGTCTTCTCGACGACGATGCCCCGCTCATTGAGGAAGTGCGTCACAACGGCGGCGGGGATCCCGTGGGTCGCCAGGCCGGTGAGTGGTTCGACGCCGGGGGTGAGGATCGTCACCTTGATCGGGTCGAGCATCGCGTGGCCGCCGTGCAGCCGTCCGTACCCGTGCCAGTCCTCGCCGGGCTCAAGGAGCCACGGCTCGCGCGGATCGCCGGCCTCGCTGACCTCGTCGCAGACGCCCTCGGGCTGCCACACCCGCAGGCACCAGTCGTCCGGGGACGTGTCGGCCGCCAGGGCGGTCAGCTCGCGACGGAAGGCGATCGCCTCGTCGACCGCGTCCTGGACCAGGGCGGTGCCCTGCGGGCCCTGCATCATCCGGGTGGCCACGTCCAGAGAGGCGATGATCCCGTACTGGGGCGACGTGGAGGTGTGCATCATGAACGCCTCCTTGAGCGCGGGCTCGCTAACGGCGCCGTCGGGGTCGTGCAGGTGGACCATCGACCCCTGCGAGAACGCGGTGAGCAGTTTGTGCGTCGACTGGGTCGAGAAGGTCGGCGGGCCTCCCTCTCGGTGCGTGGCGCCCATGGCGTGGCGGCCGGCGTAGAGCGGATGGAAGTGCGCATAGCCAAACCAGGCCTCATCGAACAGGATCCGTGCGCTGGCGCCGGCCAGCCCGCCGAGCACGGCGTCGGCGTCGTAGCACAGCCCGTCGTAGGTGGAGTTGGTGACGACGGCCAGTGCCGCCTCGGTGGTGCCCGCGGGAACGAGCGGGTGCTTGGCGATGGCCGTACGCACCGCGTGCTCGGTCATCTCGTCGGGCGCGATGGGTCCGATGATCCCGTGGGCGTTGCGTTGTGGGTGCAGGTACACCGGGATCGCGCCCGTCATGACGATGGCGTGCATGATCGACTTGTGGCAGTTGCGGTCGACGACCACCACGTCGCCGGGTTTGACGCAGGCGTGAAAGACGATCTTGTTCGCCGTCGAGGTTCCGTTGGTCACGAACATGGTGCGGTCGGCCCCAAAAGTCTGCGCCGCCTCGGCCTCGGCAGCACCGACGGGACCCGTGTGCTCCAGCAGCGAGCCCAGCTCGCCGACGGAGACCGACAGGTCGCTGCGCAGTGTGTTCTCGCCGAAGAAGGCGTGAAACGCCGCGCCGACCGGGCTCTTGAGAAACGCCGTGCCGCCGCTGTGACCCGGGGTGTGCCACGAGTAGCGCGCCTCCTGCACGAAGGAGACCAGGGCCTCAAAGAACGGCGGCAGCAGGGGTTCGAGGTATTCGTGTCGTGCCTCCTCGACGCGCGCGGCGACGAAGTCCGGGGTGTCCTCGAGCTTCCACACATAGCCCGTGACCAGGCGCAGCACGTCGCTGGGAACCATCTCGGCGGTCGTCCGGTCCGCGAGGAGGAAGATGGGGACGGTGGGGTTGCGGGTGCGGATCATCTGCACCAACGCCTCGGCGCGGCCGCGGGCGGTGGCCGACAGCAGCATCGTGCCTCCGTTGCCGGCCGCGACATGGTGGACATCCCAGTCGAGCAGGATGCAGCTGAGCGTTGCCGTGGAGGCGACGATCTGTTCGGCGTCGGTGCGGTCGGCCGCCGTGATCACCTGCGTACCATCGGCACGCAGGTGATCGACCAGGGCGCGCGTGGCGCGCCCGGCAGCGGTGTCGTCTTGCAGCTCGTCGTCGACGAGCAGGATGGGGAAGCGGTCGAGCAGCCGCATGTCAGCTCACCTTCCCGGCGGATCCCGGCGTTGAGGTGTGCTCGTCGCTGCGGGTGCGCGGCCGGCGGCGCAGTGGCTCGCCGCGCGGTGCCGTCGTGTCGGCGTCTGCGGTGGTGATACCCGACTCGGCTCCCGCGTCCTCGTCGTCGAGCTCGAGCAGGACCGGGTCGGGGTGTGCTTCCACCCAGCTCGGCTTCTTGATGCGTTCGACGATGAATGGAGGCAGCGAGCAGATGATGATTGCGGCCGCCATGGCGGCGATGTAGATCGGGGTAGGCCAATGGCTGACGCCACTGGGCGGGATGAAGCCGATCACGAACGAGAACACGCAGCCGACGATGCCCGCGCCGGCGACGAGCCACATGCCCCTGATCCCGCCGGGGATCTTGTAGGGGCGCTCGACGTCGGGCTGGGTGTAGCGCAGGCGGATGGCCGCCGCCATGATCATCCCGTACATCAGGACCAGGATCTGCGTGGTCAGGGCGGTCAGCATCCAGTAGCTGGTGTTGATGCTCGGCACGAACAGGAAGGCCAGCGCGAACACGCTGGTCAGCACGCCCTGGCACACGAGCAGCGCGACCGGCACATGGCGCTTGTTCACCTTGTGCAGCGCCGGGGGCAGCTCGCCGGTTGTCTCGGTGGCGTACATGCCCTTGTTGGGGCCCAGCAGCCAGGTGCTGATGAGCGCGAGGGTGCCGATGGTGACCAGGCCGGCCATCAGCTTGGTGGCCCAGCTGCCGATCCCCAGGGAGGCGAAGGCGGCCGAGTAGGTCTGCAGGATCCCGGACACGAGGCTCAGCTCGTGGCGGGGCACGACGAAGGCGATGGCGAGGGTGACGATGATCGACATGCCGACGATCAGCGCGGTGGCCATGAGCAGCGCGCGCGGGAAGTCGCGCTTGGGGTTCTTGGTCTCCTTGGCGTGAAAGCCCGCCAGCTCGATGCCGGCGTAGCCGAGCACGACGCCGACGAAGAACACCAGGTTGTTGATGCTGGAGAAGCTCGGCACCAGCTTGGAGGCGTGGAAGGGGATCGCGTTGTGCTTGCCGGCGATCAGCCAGTAGATGCCGATCCCGATGAGCACGACGGCGGGGAACAGGGTGCCGATGATCACGCCGGGGTTGTTGAGGCGCAGCGTCCAGCGCATGCCCAGGAAATTGGCCAGGGTCAGGCCCCAGAACACGCTGAGCATGACGATGACGAGATACCCCTTGTGGTTGGCCAGGCTGGGGTCAAACACGTAGGCGGCCGAGGCGGCCACGAAGGACAGGACGGTGGGGAACCAGACCTGGTCCTCGATCCACTCGAACCAGATCGCCATGAAGCCGGAGCGCTGATTGAAGGCCTCCTTGACCCAGGCGTACAGTCCGCCGGCCTTCGGGTAGGCGGATGCCAGCTCGGCGGCCACCATGGCCAGCGGGATGAGGAACAGGACGGCGCCCAGCACGTAGTAGGCGATGCTCGACCAGCCGTACTCGGCGACGCTGGGCATGCCGCGGAGGGTCAGGACGGCGGCGAGGCTGACCAGCGCGATGGAGCGAGTGCCCATGAAGCGGTGGCCGGAACGAGTCTGAACAGAGACCTCTGCGGACGCCTCACCGGCGTCAGCGCGCCTCTGCGCATGTCTGAGATGAAACGACGGCATCGGATCTCCTCCAGAGATCGGGAACAAAGGGACGCCGCGAATCTATGGTCGGGTCAGGGGCACTCCATCCGCAGCCCCCACCTGATGCCGTGCGTAGTTCCCGCGGGCACGGACGGCCGAGACCGCCTGGTCACCTCCGAGCCGGAGGGCTAGTCCCAGCCCTGCTCGGTGGTGTGCTGGGCGATGAGCCGCGCCGCCAGTTTGCGGTTGAGATATGTCTCCCCGATCGCTGCCCGGCGGACCGCGTCGACGAGGTCGCTGTCGGCGGCCTCCTTGAGCACGTAGCCGAGCGCGCCCGCGCGTCGTGCCGCCCGCACCAGGGACGGGTCGTCCTCCATCGTGAGGACAACGATCTGCGTGTCCGGGGCCTCGGTGCGCAGCGCGGGGATGGCCTCCAAGCTCGAGCCGCCCGGCATGCTCAGGTCGAGAACGAGTACCTGGGGGCTGTGCTCGCGCACGAGCGCTCGCGCTTCTGTGACCGTCCCGCCTTGGGCCACAACGCTGAGGTCAGGCTCGCCGTCGAGAATGAGTTGCAGGCCGCGACGGACAACCCGATGGTCCTCGGCCACGACGATCCGCACGGGCCGCCCCCCTGCCGGCGTCTGAGGGTCACCGCTGCCCTGGGTGCTGGTCACAGAGGCCACCATATCTGCGCGGACCCGCCCGTACCAGCGACGGCGCGATCCGTAGTCACACCGGACCTCGACGCGTAACGAGGGCTGAGGGCAGCCTGTTGAGGGCGACCTAGCCTGCTCTCATGACCAAGGTTCTCGTTGCCTACGCGTCCAAGCACGGCGCGACGGTCGAGATCGCTGAGGCGGTCGCCGACAAGCTGCGTGAGCGCCACCTGTCGGCCGATTGTCGCCCGGCGCAGTCGGTGGAGAATCTCTTCGGGTACGACGCCGTCGTCGTCGGCAGCGCCGTCTACTTCGGGCACTGGCGGCCCGACGCGATGCGCTTCTTGCGCCGCCATGCCTCCCGGCTGGCTGACCTGCCCGTCTGGACCTTCAGCTCAGGGCCGGTGGGAAGCACGCCGGCCTCCGGAGAGCTCGAGCCTCACGGTGAACGCCTTATGGCCGAGAGGCTGCACGCTC
>DATJTQ010000181.1:0-2592 GCA_035503355.1 Solirubrobacteraceae bacterium | reverse complement strand
CGGAGCGCCGTCATGGGAGCGCCCCGCTGCGAGATCGCCGCGATGAGCGCTGCCGCGATGGCGCCTGCGCTCGTGCCGGCCACGCGCTGGAAGCGGTAGCCGGCCTCGGCCAGCGCGGAGACGGCGCCGACGATCCCGATGCCCTTGACGCCGCCGCCCTCCAGGGCCAGGTCGGCCACGAGCTCCTGCGGCCCGCCGTCGCTCCAGCCGTCGGAGTCGAGCAGCGCCGCCGCGGCCGCCTCGAAGCGCTGCTGGAGGCCGGCCTCCCGGGTGTAGCCCCACGGCGCGGCGGGATCGCTGACGATCGGTGGCGCCGACTCGGCCTGCCCTGCGGGCGACGCTGACTCGGCCTGCCCTGCACCGGAACCGGACATGTGGGCACCCCCCTCCGCCCGCTCGGGGCGACACCCGTGAGACACCGTTTGTCAACCACCCCCTCAAGCAGCGGCCGCGAGGTAGCGCGTGCGGTTGGCCACGTGGATCTCTTCCTCATAGATTGTGCCCTTCCTCACGCAGTGCCACAGCACCTCGAGCCAGCGATTGCCGAGCGCTCGAAGGGCGGCGTGATGGGTCTTTCCTCGGGCGCGCTGGAGGTCATAGAACTCTCTGGCCCAGCCCGACTGGGTGAGGCTGCAAAAGGCCCATTGCTGGACCGCGTCGCGCAGGTAGCGGTTGCAGGCCAGTCGGGTCGAGACGACGAACTCGCTCTTGCCCGAGCGTCTCGTCACCGGGGCCTTGCCGGCGTAGCTTTGCAGCGAGTTCGGCGTGTCGAACTGTTCGATGTGGTCGCCGATCTCAGCAGCGACCCTGGCGGCGAGACGATCACCGAGGCCCGGAAAGCTCAGGTAGATCTCGCCGCCAGGGAACGCCTTCCCCAAGTCGGGGTCCTTCACGCTGTGGTCGCGCCCGGTCCTCGGTCCACCGAGGAGCAGCTCGCCCATGCGCCGCTCCCAGGCTCGGCGCTGGGTACCGATGAGGAGCAGCTGGGACGCCGCGAGGCGGATGGTGGGCGCCTTGGCCCGCACCAAGGGCGCCTGGGCCACGAACACCTCCTCGTCGAGGGCGCGTTGGACCCGCTCGGCGAAGCGCTCGGGCCAGCCGTGGCGTCCCGAACGGGCCACCTCCACGATCTCGGACCGATCGGCTGCTACCAGGGCCTCTGCGCTGGGCCAACGCTCCAAGAGACGCAAGAACGTCGGGGCGCCCAGGTCGGTGCCAGCGATGGCGAGGGCAGCGGGGAACGTGGCAATCAGGTCCGAGCGCAGCCGGTTGAGCAGGCGGCGCTCGTCTCTCGAGGCCCGCTCGTCGTCACGCGCGATGGCCCGCAGCTCGGTGGCGATCTCACCGTGGGGGATGAGGGGTCGCAACCGCTCGAAGCGATCCAGGGCGATCAGACAGGCGATGCGAGCGTCCTCGACGTCGTCCTTCTTCTTGGCCGGGCCACGCCGGCGCGCCACGAGGTCGGGGTTGACCGGGACCACGACGTAGCCCGCCTCGAGCAGCGCTTCGACCAGCATGCCGTGACGGGTCTCGAGCACCACCCGGACCTCGCCCGGATCGGGCTCGAGGATGCTGATCTGCTCGAACAGCCGGCGCAGATCCTCGGGCGTGTGCTCGACCCGGCGGATCTCGATCACCCCCTCGCCGGGCCGGCCGAGCGCCACCAGGTGGAACTCCTCGGCGAAGTCGATCCCAACTCCCAACACGATGCCTCCTTTGCTCGATCCAGCGGGTTGCCGGAGGCACAGCGCCGTGCTGATGGACCAGTCCTCGTGGGACGACACCGTTGTGGGCGTCAGGCCTCCCGGGCACCCCACCGGGGTCGCCGTCTCACGTCAGTCCTCGAAGGACAAGCGCCGGAAGCGATCCCCTGTGGGGGTCCCGTTGGAAAGAGAAGGTAGAGCCATCAGCGCCGTCATCTGGGTCAACCTCAAGCGGGCCATGGGGGATCGGCGCCTGCTCATCATCGGCACGCTTGTCCCCGTCGTCATCATCCTCATCACCGGGCTGCTCGAGGGGAATCCCAAGGAGCCGATCGGCTTGCTCCACCCGTCGCCCCGGCTACTGCACCTGGCCGAGACGACCAATGGCGTGCGAGTGCGGGTCGAGGCCAACCGCGCCGACCTGACCGATGACATCCTGCGGGGTCGGGTGGTGGCTGGAATCGTCCAGCTGCCTTCGACCTCCTCCGGCGGCACCACCACCGGCAGCGCGGGCCCGGTCAGGGCCGACTTCCTCGTCGAGTCCGCCACCACCGACGCCGTCCAGGCCCGCACCGACGTGGTCGCCCTCATGGACCTCATCGCGGCGGAGGGGAACAATCCCAGATTCACCAACCGGACCCTCAAGGTGACCCCGACCGAAGCGCCGCTCTCGCCCTTCGCCTACGTCGCGCCCGCCAACCTTGTCCTGTTCATGGGCATCGCCGTGCTCGTCCTGTCGGCCGGCATGGTCGAGACCCGTCGCCTCGGCGTGGCCCAGCGGCTGTCGGCCGCACCGGTGTCGAAACGGGCCGTCGTCTTCGGGCAGATGGCCAGCATGATGGTCACCGCCATCGCCATGGCGCTCGGCCTGCTCTTCGTCGGCATCATC
>DATJTQ010000180.1:0-9757 GCA_035503355.1 Solirubrobacteraceae bacterium | reverse complement strand
GCCCGGTTCTCTTTGAGGCGTGGGCGTTTGCCACCGGGCGCACGCCGCTGGCCGAGGCCGCTCGCGGCCTGCCGCGGGTCACCGAGGCCGCAGGCGCCATCGCGGATCGAGCGCGCGCCGCCTTCGCAGGCTCGCCGCCCCGGCCGCGCACGCGTTAACGCAGGAGCTCCAGCCCCCGGTCGAGCATCGGCGCGAGCGTCTGGGCGGCGAGCTCGAGACCCGGATCGGGCTCGTCCTGGCGCCGGTTGCGCTTGGCCAGGACCGACATCGCGGCCCCGAGCTTGTAGTAACAGAAGGCCATGAACCACTCCAGGTGGGCAGGGGCCTGCGCCAGGCCAGCCACCTCGAGGTACTCGGCCAGCAGGTCCGACGCCGGTGGCATCGCATCGGCGGCCGCCTGATTGATGGCGTCGCGGTCGGCGACGCGCTGCTGGATCGGATCGGTGAACGCCATCAGCCACGCCAGATCGCTGCGCGGGTCGCCCACCGACCAGATCTCCCAGTCGATGATCGCGGCCAGCCGCTCGCCGTCGAACTGCATGTTGCCCAAGCGGTAGTCGCCGTGCAGGATGCGCGCCTGACCCGCCCCCATCTCGGCAGGGATAC
This sequence comes from Solirubrobacteraceae bacterium, assembly GCA_035503355.1. Taxonomy (GTDB): domain Bacteria; phylum Actinomycetota; class Thermoleophilia; order Solirubrobacterales; family Solirubrobacteraceae; genus Palsa-465. The sequence goes on along the minus strand of DATJTQ010000180.1, from coordinate 9,151 downwards.
GCGCGGCCAGCGCGTCGCGCAGCGTCGCTTCGTCGCCGCGCAGGTCGTCGCCGGCGGTGGCGAACAACGCCGCCCACCGTTCGATCTCCTCGGCCAGGGTCAGGGCCCGGTCGTCGATCCCCACCGACGCCGGGGCCACCGTCTGCAACCGCGCCAGCATCCGGGCGGCGGCGCGCGCCCGCGCGCTCACCATCGCCGGAGCGGGCGGGGCGTCGCTCACATCCCACTTGGGCTCGTAGGCCTCCCCGGGCACGAAGGCCATCACGAAGAAGGGCGGCGCCCCGTCGTCGGTGACGAGCACCTCGGGGACGTGCACTCCGCTCACCTGACCCAGCGCCGCCATCACCCGTGCCTGGCGCAGGACGTCACGGTTGCGCACGGGCTCAAGACCCGGCGGCGCCACCTTGACCACCACGCGCCGCTCGGCCCCGTCCGTCCCGTCGAGGGTCGTGGCGAAGGTGAGGCTCGAGATCCCGCCCGGCAGCCGCTGCAGCGGGCCGAGCTCCGCCTGTGGCCAGCGCTCTCGACACGCGTCGCGCACCCGCGAGGGCAGCTCGGCGAGGGCGTCAGCGCTCACGGCTTGACGTCGGAGCGCCCGCGGGTGACGCTGCTGGTCACCGAGAGCAGGTTGAGCGTCATGCCCCCGTCGATGACCAGCTCCTGGCCGGTGACGCTTCCGGCCGCCGGCGACGCGAGAAAGGCGGCGGCGGCCGCGACCTCCCCAGGCTCGACCATGCGGCCCGACGGGATGTGCTCCAGCCACGCATCGATGATCGCCTGCGGCATCGCCCTGACGCCGGAGCTCGCCACCAGCCCGGGAAGGATCGCGTTGGCGGTGATTCCCAACGACGCGTTCTCGGCGGCCACAGTCTTGACCATGCCGATGAGCCCCGCCTTGCTCGCGCTGTAGGCAACCTGCGCGGGCATCCCGAAGCGGGCCGCGAAGCTCGAGATGACGACGATCCGTCCGTAGCGCCGCTCGCGCATCCCGCGCAGGCACGCCTGCACGACCCGATAGCTGCCGGTGAGGTTGACCGCCAGGTCGCGCTGCCAGTGCTCGAGGTCCATCGAGTGCGCGCCGCCGACGATGGTCGCCAGGCCGGCATTGGAGACGAGCACGTCGATGTCATCGAGCGCCGGCAGCTCGTCGGTGACGATGTCCACCTCGTAGGTACAGCCCGGCCGGCGATCGAGGGTCACAACCTCCATGCCGATCGCGGTCAGCCGCTGCGCGATGGCGGCGCCGATCCCGCCCGGGTCCGCGGCGCCGGTGACCAGCGCCTTCATCTGACCGTCGTGGCTCACCACCCGGCCGTCCGATCACCCATCGATTGGCCGGCCGCCGCTCAGGCCATCGTCAGCCCGCCGCTCACCGAGAGCGTCTGGCCGGTGATGTAGCTGGCGCCCTCGGACGCGAAGAAGCGCACCGCGTGAGCGACGTCATCGGGGTGCCCGAGACGCTTCATGGGCACCGCGCGGGCCAGTCGCTCGAGCACCTTGTCGGCGTCGGGGTGAGCCTGGGCGACGTCGCGGAGCATCTCGGTGTCCGTCGGCCCGGGGCAGACGATGTTGGCGGTGACGCCGAGGCGGGCGGTCTCCCGCGCCACGGTCTTGGTGAAGGAGATGATCGCGCCCTTGGCGCCGGCGTAGACCGACTCCAGTGAGGAGCCGACGCGGCCGGCGTCGGAGCTGATGTTGACGATGCGTCCCCAGCGCCGCTCGATCATCGCCGGCAGCAGTGCCCTGGTGAAGCGCAGGCCGCCCTTGAAGTTGACCTCCAGCACCTCCTGCCAGAACTCTTCGTCGGAGTCCACGAAGGGCTTGAGCTCATCCCAGCCGGCGACGTTGACGAGGACGTCGATCTGTCCATATTGATCGAGCGCGCGCTCGATGCCGGCGGCGACGCTCTCCGGGCTGCGCACGTCCACTTCCAGTGCCAGCGAGCGCCCGCCGGCATCGATGATCTGCTGTGCGTTGGCCTCGGCCTGCTCGGTGCGGATGTCGGCGATGACGACGGGCATCCCGTCCTGCGCGAGGCCGCGCGCGATCGCCGCCCCGATCCCGCGTGCGCCGCCGGTGACCAGCGCAACGCGTCCTGAAGGGCTCGTTGACATGGCGGGGCACGCTACCCGCTGAGACAAAGTGACGGAACCCAAACCCCCCGATCGTGGGGGGTGTCGCGCGCGCCCGGTTGCACCGCCCGAGCGGCGGCGACGCGCCCGGTTACACCGCCCGGGCGGCGGCGAGAAATAGTTGGACGTCAAACTATCTCGCGGCTAACATGGCCGCCATGACCGTGCTGGACAACGTCCCGGTCTCCTACGAGGACTGGCGAGCGGCCTACGGTCTGACCCCGGAGCGCGATGCGCCGTTCACCACGCTGTCGGGCGAGGAGATCCGGCCGCTCTACACCGAGCGTGACCTCCCCGCCGACGCTGCGACGATCGGCTTGCCTGGTCAGTATCCGTACACCCGCGGCGTGTACCCCTCGATGTATCGCGGCCGGCTGTGGACGATGCGCCAGTTCGCCGGCTTCGGCACCGCCGAGGAGACCAATCAACGTTTCCACTACCTGCTCGAGCACGGCCAGACCGGGCTGTCGACCGCCTTCGACATGCCCTCGCTGATGGGCCACGACTCCGACCATCCCCGCTCGCTGGGCGAGGTGGGCCGCGAGGGCGTCGCCGTCGACACCGTGCTGGACATGGAGACGCTGTTCGCCGAGATCCCGCTTGACGAGGTCACGGTATCGATGACGATCAACGCGCCGGCGGCGATCATGCTCGCCTTCTACGTGGTGGCGGCCGAGCGTCAGGGCATCGCCCCCGACCGGCTGGGCGGCACGATCCAGACCGACATCCTCAAGGAGTACATCGCTCAGAAGGAGTGGTGCTTTCCCGTGGACCCGGCGATGCGGCTGGTGGGGGACATGATCGAGTGGTGCTCGGGCCACATGCCCCGCTGGCACCCGATCAGCATCTCCGGCTATCACATCCGCGAGGCGGGATCGACCGCTGCGCAGGAACTGGCCTTCACCCTCAAGGACGGCCTCACCTACGTGGAGCAGGCCGTCGCCCGCGGGCTCGACGTCGACGACTTCGCGCCGCGGTTGAGCTTCTTCTTCAACGCGCAGATCGACTTCTTCGAGGAGATCGCCAAGTACCGTGCCGCCCGCCGCATCTGGGCGCGCGAGCTGCGCAACACCTTCGGGGCGCGCAAACCCGAGTCGTGGCGGATGCGCTTCCACACCCAGACGGCCGGCGTTTCGCTCACTGCCCAGCAGCCGCTCAACAACATCGTGCGCACCGCGATCGAGGCGCTGGCCGGCGTGCTCGGCGGCACGCAATCGCTGCATACCAACTCCTATGACGAAGCGCTGGCCCTGCCCACCGAGCGAGCCGTCCGGATCGCTCTGCGCACCCAGCAGATCATCGCTGAGGAGACGGGGGTGGCCAACACCATCGACCCGCTCGGCGGCGCCTATTTCGTGGAGTCGCTCACCGATCAGATGGAGGAGCGGGCCTACGAATACTTCCGCAAGATCGACGAGCTCGGTGGGATGGTGGAGGCAGTCAAGCGCGGCTTCCCGCAGCGCGAGATCGCCGACGCGGCCTTCGACCTGCAGACCGAGATCGACGCCGGGCGGCGCACCGTCGTCGGCGTCAACCGCTACACCGAGGGTGACGAGCAGGCCACCGAGATCCTCCGCATCGACCCGGCGCTGGAGCGCAAGCAGATCGCCCGCGTCCAGGCGGCGCGGGCGGACCGCGACGAGTCGGCGGTGACCGCGACGCTGGCGGCGATCAAGGACGCGGCGAGCGCGAGCACCAACCTCATGCCGTTGCTGCTCGACGCCGCGCGCGCCCATGTGTCCGAGGGCGAGATCGTCCAGACGCTCCAGCAGGTCTGGGGCGACTACCGCGAGCAGCCGGTCTTCTAATCCGCCCCCGGCGACCGCCTCCGTGGGTGGCCGCCTCCGCATCACCCCTCTCTGAAAAGTCGTGATCGCGCCGGCCCTCCTTCGTACATATCCCCGGAGGGTTGCTTGAATCCGTGGCGCAATGCCGATCACCCCTCGACTGTTCGGTGAGCGCGGGCGCAAGCGCGCCGAGGCGCTCGGCATCGACCCGGACCGGCTGCCGCCCGGCCAGTCGCCGACGGTCAAGTGGCCGGTCCTCACCGTGGGCGACGTGCCCCGGGTGAGCACGGACCAGTGGCTGCTCTCGGTCGACGGCGCGGTCGAGGAGCCCTATGTCCTGAATTGGGAGGCGTTCACCGCGGTGGCGCGCACCGACTGGGACGGAGACATCCACTGCGTGACGCGCTGGTCCAAGTTCGACATGAAATGGCGCGGTGCCGACGCCCGGGCGCTCATCGAGCGCGCCAAACCCAAGCCCGACGCGACCCATCTGCTGGCCCACAGCTACGGCGGGTACACCACCGACATGCCCCTGACCGACGTCACCGAGCATCCCGCGCTCGTCGCCCACCACGCCGAGGGCGCGCCGCTCGCGCCTGACCACGGCGGGCCGGCGCGCCTGCTCGTGCCCCATCTCTACTTCTGGAAGTCGGCGAAGTGGGTGTCGCGGTTGGAAGTGCTCGATCATGACCAGCTCGGGTTCTGGGAGCGCAACGGGTACCACCATCGCGGTGACCCGTGGCGCGAGGAGCGCCACAGCGTCGATGACTACGTGGCGCGGACGATGCGCCGCCAGGCCCGGGCGCGCGCCCGCGACGGCGGCAGGTAGCCCGGCGTCCACGCGTGCTCACTCGTTCCGATCTGCGCCGACTGCTCGTCGACGCCCGCTTCGATGCGGGGGCGGCGCTGCTGCCTCCGCCGGTGGCGCGCTTTCAGATCCGCGCCCGCCAGCTGGCGCGGCGGACCGACGACGTGTTCAGCCTCTCGTCGGCGACCCGCCCGGCGGACCTGCGCACGCTGCTGAGCGTGGCCCGGGGGCGGCGGCGCGTGGTCGAATTGGGCACCGCCACCGGCTGGACCGCGATCTCGCTGGCGCTGGCCGACCCGGGGCGGAGCGTGCTCAGCTGCGACGTCGTCGAGCGCGAGGAGCCCCAGCGCTACCTCGGTCTGGTCAGTGGAGCCACGCGGGCCCGCATCGAGCTCGCGCTGCGGCCCGGATCAGCCGGGCCTGTCGACGACGCCCCGGTCGACCTGCTCTACATCGACAGCTCCCACGAGCGCGAGCAGACGATCGACGAGGTGCAGGCCTGGCGCCCGGTGCTCGGCCCGGGCGCGGTCATCGTCTTTGACGACTACACCCACCCGGACTTCCCGGGGGTGAGCCAGGCTGTCGCCGACCTCGGCCTCACCGGCGAGCAACGGGGCACGCTGTTCGTGCATCGCGTCTCCCGCCTGCCCAAGTAAACTAATAAGTTTACTTGTCGCGACGGAGGGGCTAGGAGCGCTTGTCGCGGTGCTCGCCGGTGAGCTTCGCCGTGAGCTCGTCGATGAGGTCGGAGACGCGGTGGCCGGTGGGCGAGTCGCGGGCCTCGGTGAAGCGCTCGGAGAGCTCGGCGGCGGCGTCGTCGAGGATCTGGGAGAAGCTGTCGTCGGTTTTGACGTAGCCGAGGTCCTCGTCGGAGGCGCGCTGGCCGGCCATGGCGCGCACGTCGCGGATGGTCTGCTCGGTGGCCTGGCGGGCCGCGGCGGCGGCGCGGTCGCGGGCCTCGCGGGCGCGCTTGAGCTCCTCCTCCATCTTGGCCAGGCGGGCGTCGAGGTTGGGGTCAGAGCCGGCTGTCGCCGAGCCCGCCGAGTCCGCTGAGCCCGCGGAACTCGGGGCGCCCGCCCCAGAGCCCGCAGCACCGCCCCCCGCCCCCCGCAGCCGCCGCACCTCCGCGTAGGCCTCCTGCACCTCCTCAAAGCGCCGCGCCGACTCCACCGACCCCCCGTTGTGGTCAGGGTGATGCAACTGCACCAGCCGGCGATAGGCGGCGCGGATCTCGGCGTCGGTGGCCGAACGCGCCACGCCGAGGGTGCGATAGGGATCTGGCGATGGCGCCATACCCGCAATAGGGTAAGGAACAGCCGCGACACCCGAGGGAGAACCGACTTATGTCCGACACCGCCCCGACCGTTCCCAAGACCCCCGAGGAGATCACCGCCGACGTGCTCGCCAGCTTCCAGGGCGCCCCGGACGCGCGGCTGCGGGAGATCATGCAGGCGCTCGTCCGCCATCTCCATGGCTTCGTGCTGGAGGTGGGGCTCACCCCGCAGGAGTGGGAGGAGGCGATCGCGGCGTTGACGCGCACCGGCCACATCACCGACGAGCGCCGCCAGGAGTTCATCCTGTGGTCAGACTCGCTCGGCGTCTCGATGCTGGTGGACGCGGTTGAGAACACCGTGCCGCCCGGCGCCACCGAGTCCACCGTCCAGGGGCCGTTCTACGTGCCGGGCTCGCCGCTGCGCGAGAACGGGGCCAACATCGCCGAGGAGCCCGACGCCGGCGTCCCCGCGCTGGTCCACGGTCGCGTGCTCGATCTCGACGGTCAGCCCATCGCCGGCGCCGAGGTCGACGTGTGGCAGAACGGCGCTGACCAGCTCTACGCGGTGCAGCGCCCCGAGGCCGAGGAGGACCACCTGCGGGGCCGTTTCATCACCGCGCAGGACGGCAGCTACTCCTTCGTGGCCGTGCGGCCCACGCCGTACCCCATCCCGTACGACGGCCCGGTCGGCCGGATGCTCGATCTCACGGGCCGCCACCCGTGGCGCCCCGCCCACGTGCACATGATCATCCGCGCCGACGGCTACCGGACGCTGACCACCCACGTCTTCGACGTCGAGAGCGAGTATCTGGACTCCGACGCGGTGTTCGCGGTCAAGCCGTCACTGACCCGCGAGTTCGTCACCCACAGCCCGGACGACCCCGACACCCCCGAGGGGGTCACGACCGAATGGGTGTCCGTGAAGAGCGATCTCGTGCTCGCACCGCAGGCTTGACCCTGGGCGCGGGCAGCGGTGCGGCCAGCTCGTCGCACCCGGCCGCGGCGTGCTCGTCGCGGGCCAGCGTGCGCCGCAGCTGCACGAAGGCGACGCTGCCCAGGAGGGCGGGCAGCCACAGCGCGAACGCGCGGTAGGCGAGCACCGAGACCGTCGCGTTGGCCAGCGGTGCGTGATAGAGCGCCAGCAGGCCGATGAGCCCGCCCTCGGTGCCGCCGATCCCCCCGGGGAGCGGGACCAGGCCGCCGAGCTGGCCGATGATGTAGGCGGCGACGATGATCGGGAGCGCCGGCACCTGCCCGAAGGCGTGGAAGCAGAAGACCAGCGCGGCGATGTCAAAGCCCATGTAGCCGAAGGAGCCGATGAGCACCCCGACCGGGCGGTGGCGCAGGAGGACCAGTGAGTCGCGCACCCCGTCGACGACGGCGTGGCGCGTGTGATGCAGCGCCACCCGCACCCGCCCGGCGTCGTCGCTGAGCGGTGTCGGTGGCGCCAGCCGGTCACCGATCACCGGCAGCAGCAGGACGAAGGTCGCGGCCACCAACCCGGCGAGGCCGAAGCTGTAGGTGAGCGCCTGGTTGGTGTCGCCGGGAATGATGTTGAAGGCGAACAGCAGCGCGAAGACGACGAGCGTCCCCACGTTGGCCAGGCTGGTGAGCAGGAAGAAGGCGACCGAGCGCCGCCCGATGTGGGCACCGCTCATGCCCCCGCGGTTCAGCGCCCACGCCCCCAGCGCCAGCCCGCCCGCCCCGCCGGCGGGCAGGATGGAGTTGGCCCCCTGCTCGGACATCCCGATCTGGTAGCTCAGCCGCCAGCTCATCTTCGCGCAGAACACGGTGCGGAAGATGACGACGTAGGAGAGGGTGGAGAGCAGCTCCACCGCGCCGCCGGCCACCAGCCAGCCCGGTGAGGCGTCGCCGAGGCGGTCGCGCAGGGAGCCGAGGCCGGGGCCCACGAGGATGACCACCACCACCATCAGACCGATCGCCGCGAGCTCCACCAGCCCTCGGCGCAGGTGGCGCGTACTGAGCTCCTCGGGCTTTCTGTCGCTCGCGTTCCCCACTTACTCATCATAAGCAGACGCTCATGTGGCCCGGTCGCGGTGACCGCCGCGGCCCTCAAACATCCGTCTAGCGCTCCAGCGGTTCGGGGCCGACGTCCCGATAACCACTGGTATGAGGCTGCGTAGGCGGCATACACCCGTGCGCGTCATCGCCCTGGCAGCGACCCTGCTCCTGGGCGCGGCGACGGCTGCCCAGGCGTCGCCGTCCACCCTGAATCTGCGTCAGCCGCTCGGTCTCGGCCCCGTCCACCACCAGCCCGGCGTGCGCGCCCAGGCGCCCAGCCCACAGGCGCTGGCCGCCTCGGTCCAGCAGACCGCGGGCGTGCCGGAATCGGACGTCACGGCGGTCAACGTCTGCGGCGCCCCGCAGCCCGGCCACGCCGCCTGTGCCGCTCAGGAGCTCGTCCAGCGCTCAGACCACCGGCTCATCCACCCGCACGTCACCCGCCAGGCCACGTTCACGCAAATCGTCCCGCGCCACCGCTCCAGCGCGCCCGCAGCGGCGGCAGCGGCCGCCGCCGGCACCGTCACGGCGCAGGGGTCGATGTCCTCGACGCCGGCGAGCGCCCCCGCCGCCGGGACGCCGGGCTTCCTTCAGGAGGCCTACGACCTGACCTACCTGTCGCAGACCGCGGGCGCGGGGGACACGGTGGCCGTCGTCGACGTCGGCGACGATCTCAACGCCCAGGGCGACCTGGCCACCTATCGCAGCACCTACGGGCTTCCCCCGTGCACCGCGGCCAACGGCTGCTTCACCAAGGTCAACGAGAGCGGCAACGCCTCGCCGCTGCCCAGCCCAGCGGGCTCTGACTGGGAGTCGGAGATCTCGCTGGACCTCGACGCCGTCTCGGCGTTGTGCCCCAACTGCCACATCCTGCTCGTCGAGACCAGCAGCTCCTCCACCACCGACCTCGACGCCGGCATCGCCTCGGCCATCAGCCTTGGCGCCAACCAGGTGTCCAACAGCTGGTCGGGCACCTCCAGCGTCCCCGTCGGGGTGGGCAGCTTCTCGGGCGCCGCCGTCATCGCCGCCACCGGCGATCATGGCTACCCCGGCGCCGGGGTCGACAACTACCCGGCGGCGTTCCCGGGCGTGACCGCCGCCGGCGGGACCACGCTGTCGCTCGCCGCCG
>DATJTQ010000179.1:0-58475 GCA_035503355.1 Solirubrobacteraceae bacterium | reverse complement strand
ACGGGACCAAGGGCTATGTCCGGGGGATGCAGGTATGGGGCACCCTGCTGGCGCTCGAGGAGGCCGGCGAGATGGTCCTCGGCGTCGTCTCGGCGCCCGCCATGGGCCGGCGGTGGTGGGCCGCGCGCGGGTCCGGCGCCTTCACCACCGATGTCGCCGGCGCAGACTCGCGCCCGATCCGCGTTTCCGCGATCCGGGAGCTGGCCGACGCCCAGATGTGTTTCGGGGGCCATGAGGAATGGCGTCAGAGCGGCCGTCTGGAGGTGCTGCTGACGCTGTCGGAGCGGTGCTGGCGCACCCGCGGCTACGGGGATTTCTGGCAGTACATGCTCGTCGCCGAGGGCGCGGCCGAGATCGCGCTGGACCCCACGGTGGCGCTGTGGGACGTCGCGGCGCCGATGGTGATCGTCCAGGAGGCCGGCGGCCGCTTCACCGACTTCAGCGGCGCGGTGACCGCCGCGGGCGGCGACGGCATCGGCTCCAACGGTCACGTGCACGATGCGGCCCGGAGCATCCTCTCCGGGTCCTAGTCCCGGGCGCGTTCATACTCAGGTCATGGAACGACTGTTCGGCGAGGATGTGGCGCCGAGCGAGGCGGCCGGCGCCGAAGTGCCGCTGGCCACCCGCATGCGCCCCACCACCCTCGACGAGCTCGTGGGGCAGGAGCGCCTCCTCGGCCAGGGCTCGGCGCTCAGGCGGGCGATCGAGGAGGGCCATCCGCACTCGATGATCCTGCACGGGCCGCCGGGGTCGGGCAAGACGACGCTGGCGCGCCTGGTCGCCCGTGCTTCGGATGCCGCGCTCGAGGAGGAGAGCGCGGTCGCCGCGGGCCGCGCTGAGGTCCGCGCCGTCATCGAACGCGCTCGCGAGCGGCTGCGGGCCGGCCGGCGGACCGTGTTCTTCCTGGACGAGATCCATCGCTTCAACAAGGCCCAGCAGGACGCGCTGCTGCCCGCCGTGGAGGACGGGGTGATCACGCTCATCGGCGCCACCACCGAGAACCCCTACTTCGAGGTCAACTCGGCGCTGATCTCGCGCACCCACCTCTATCAGCTCGAGGCCCTGGGGCCGGAGGCCGTCAAGACGCTGCTCGTGCGCGCGGTGGCGGCCGGTCACTGCGGCCCTCCGGACCAGGTCGACGACGACGCGCTGGAGTTCCTGGCCGAGCGCTCCGGCGGGGACGCCCGGACCGCGCTCAACGCGCTGGAGCTCGCCTGCGAGGCGGCCGGCGTCGGAGCTGACCCCGCCGCCCACGTCACGCTTGCCCACGCCGAGGACGCGCTGCAGCGCCGGGCGCTGCTCTACGACCGCCAGGCCGACAACCACTACGACACGATCTCGGCGTGGATCAAGGCGACGCGTGGCTCGGATCCCGACGCCTCGCTGTACTACCTGGCGGTGATGCTCGAGGGTGGGGAGGACCCGCGCTTCATCGTGCGCCGGATGGTGATCCTGGCCTCCGAGGACATCGGCAACGCCGACCCCCAGGCGCTGTCGGTCGCCACCGCGGCCGCCGCCGCCGTCGAGCACGTGGGACTCCCCGAGGCCCAGTTCGCCCTGGCCCAGGCGGCGATCTACCTGTCGCTGGCCCCCAAATCCGACGCGGCCAAGCGGTCGGTGTTCGCCGCGCGCGACTACATCGCCCAGCACGGCGCCGTGCCGCCGCCCGCGCACCTGCGCTCCTCCACCCGCAGCGACGGGGGGTACGACAACCCGCACCGACGTCCCGGCCATCTGAGCCCGCAGGAGCTGCTGCCCGGCCCGGCCATCGGGGCGCACTTCTACGACCCCGACGACGCCGAGGCGGATCTGCGCGACCGCCTGGTTGATATCCAACGCGGGCGCGGTCGTGCAGACGGGCCGAAATAGCTGCACAAAGCGGGTATTTGCGCCGCTTCAGGTGACGCGACGGTCACCGCGGAGGGCCCGGAAGCTACTACGCTGTAGGAATGGCTGAGAGCCAGACTCCAGGGGCGCTGCTCGCTCACTATCACCCGCTGCCGCGAGGGCCCCGCGTGTGCCTGCGCCTGGCCCGCCGCCGCGACCTGGCGGCGGTCGCGGACCTCTACGCGCGCCAGGAGCTGCCGGTGCACCAACTGTCGCTGGCGCGGTTGGTGAGCTTTGACCTGCTCAGCAGGCTCGTGCTCTGCGCCACCGCCCTCATCGATGCGCGCGAGACGGTGCTGGGCATCGGTGCCGTCGAGCTGGACCGACCCACACAGCCCACGCTCCTCGTCGTCGACGAGCATCTGACCGAGGGCCTGGACGAGCTGCTCACCGGCGCGCTCGTGGCCCACGCCACGGCGATACGCTCGGCCGCATGACCGCCACCGCCTCCGCCACACGACAGCTCGAGTCCTTCAATCCCGCCACCGGCGCCCGTCTGGGCGCGGTACCGGTGACCGCGCCCGGGGAGGTGCCGGCCGTCGTCGCCGACGTGGCCAAGGTGCAGCCGTTCTGGGCGCAGCTGACGCTGCGTGACCGCGCCCGCTACCTCGAGCGCGCCGCCCAGGTGCTCATCGACGAGTCCGATGAGATCCGCGATCTCATCGTCGCCGAGCAGGGCAAGCCGCGCAACGAGGCCTTCGCGATGGAGGTGCTGCCGACGATCGACGCGCTGCACTGGATCGCCGGCGAGGGGCAGCGCATCCTGGCCGACGAGTCGGTCCCCATGCCCCAGCTGTTCCTCAAGACCAAGCACACCGCCTTCACCTACGAGCCGCTGGGGGTGATCGGCGTCATCTCGCCGTGGAACTACCCCTGGAGCATCCCCTTCGGCGAGGTGGCGCTGGCGCTGATAGCCGGCAACGGCGTGGTGCTCAAGCCGGCGTCGCTGACACCGCTGCTGGGCGAGCGCATCGCCCGGGTGTTCGAGCGCGCCGGGGTGCCCGAGGGTCTGATCCGGGTCCTGCACGGGCCGGGCACCGGGTCGGCCGTGGTCACCTCCGATGTCGCCAAGGTGTTCTTCACCGGGTCGGTCCAGACCGGGCGCGGGGTGGGCGAGGAGTGCGCCCGGCGCCTCAAGGGCTCGGTGCTCGAGCTGGGCGGCAAGGACCCGATGATCGTGCTGGGCGACGCCAACCTCGAGCACGCCGTGGCCGGCGCGCTGTGGGGCGGGTTTGCCAACGCAGGGCAGACCTGCTCGGGCATCGAGCGCGTCTACGTGATGCGCGAGGTGGCTGAGCGCTTCACCGCCGCGGTCGTCGCGGGCGCGCGGGCGCTGCGCGTGGGCGACCCGCTGGGTTGGGACACCGAGATCGGGCCGATGGTCTCGCGTGAGCAGTTCGAGATCGTGCGCGAGCTCGTCGACGATGCGGTGGCCGCGGGGGCGACGCTTGAGTGCGGCGGCCCGCTCGATGCGCCGCCTGCCCCCGGGCTGCCGGGCGACTTCTATGCCCCGGCGGTGCTCACCGGCGTCACCCATGAGATGCGGATCATGCGCGAGGAGATCTTCGGTCCGGTGCTGCCGATCATCACCGTGGACTCTGAGGACGAGGCGCTGGCGCTGGCCAACGACTCGGACTTCGGCCTGGGCGCCTCGGTGTGGACGTCGGACCGCGGCACCGGGGAGCGGTTCGCCTCAGAGCTTCAGTCGGGGATGGTGTGGATCAACGACCACATGTTCAGCCACGGCGCCTGCCAGTGCGCCTGGGGCGGGGTCAAGGAGTCCGGGCTGGGCCGCACCCACTCCAAGTTCGGCCTGTATGAATGCGTCAACGTCAAGCTGCGGGTGTGGGAGCCGTCGGCCATCCGCAACCCGTGGTGGCACCCCTACGACGAGACGCTCGGCAGGGCGCTGAGCCAGACCGCCAAGATTCTCTACGGACGGCCGTCGATCCGGGCAGCGGCGCTGCGCGACGGGGCGGTGCCGCTCATGCGCCTTGGCGGGCGGCTGGCCAAGGACGCGATCAGGCGGAGCTAGGCTTAACCGCATGCCCGCCCAGGCCTACGCCGGCAAGGAATGCGTCTGTCAGTACCGCAAGGGGATCTGTGACCAGAGCTGCGTGCGCGACATGCTCGACACGCCGTTCTACATCGCCTGCCTGCGGCTGAAGGGCCGCCGGTGCGTCGTCGTCGGCGGAGGGGACATCGGCCTGGAGAAGGTGGAGGGCCTGCTGGCCTGCGACGCCGCGGTCACGCTCATCGCCCCCGAGGCGCACCCGGCGCTGCTCGAGCTGGCCGACGAGGGCTCGATCCGGTGGGAGCGCCGCGCGTATGAGTCCGGCGACCTCGAGGGCTGCCTGATCGCGATCGCCGCCACCGACGACACCGACGTCAACATCCGGGTCTTCGACGACGCCGAGCGGCGGGCGATGCTGGTCAATGTGGTCGACGTGCCGCCGCTGTGCAACTTCATCCTCCCCGCGATCGTGCGCACCGGTCCCCTGGCGGTGGCGATCTCGACCGCGGGGGCCTCGCCGGCTCTGGCCAAGCGGATGAAGCGCGAGATCGCCGACCTGTTCGGCGAGCCCTACGCGGACCTGGCCGTCCTGCTCAACGACGCGCGCGGCTGGGCCAAGGGCACACTGCCCACCTACCAGGACCGCAAGGAGTTCTTCGAGTCGATCGTCAACGGCGATCCGGACCCGATCGATCTCCTGCGCGACGGGCGCGCCGGCGAGGTGCGGGATCTCATCGCCGCCGCGCAGCGAGCGCACGCTCCCGTCGCCGGGTGAGCACCTCGCCCCGCTGCCGCCCATGAGCGAGTCAGAGCTCACTCATCTCGACGCCTCCGGCCAGGCGAGCATGGTCGACGTGTCCGACAAGCCCGCCACCGAGCGGCGCGCCCGGGCGCGGGCGGTGGTCCGCGTCACGCCCGAGACCGCGGCCAAGGTGGCCGCGGGCAACGCGCCGAAGGGCGATGTCATCGGGGTGGCCCGGATCGCCGGGATCCAGGCGGCCAAGCGGACCTCCGAGCTCATCCCACTCTGTCATCCCCTGGCGCTGTCCTACGTCGGCGTGGAGGGCGCCATCGACGTCGCCGCGGGGGAGATCGAGCTCATCGCCGAGGCGCGCACCACCGGTCGGACCGGCGTGGAGATGGAGGCGCTGACCGCCGCCTCGGTGGCGGCGCTGACGGTCTATGACATGGTCAAGGGCGTCGAGCGCGGGGCCGAGATCACCGGCGTGGCCCTGCTGGAGAAGGCCGGGGGCCGCTCCGGGCACTGGCAGCGCTGAGCCGCCCCGGCGCGCCTTCGCACCCGCGCCCACCTATCCTCAGCCCGTGCCCATGAAGACCGCCATCCTCACCGTCTCCACGTCCGTGGCCGCGGGCGAGACGCAGGACCTCTCGGGCGCCGCCCTGGCCGAGCACGCCCAGGCCGCCGGCGCCGAGATCGTCGCGCGCGATGTGCTGCCCGACGACCGGACCGCGATCGAGGATTGGCTGCGCCGGCGGGCCGCCGAGGGCGCCTCGCTCATCTTCACCACCGGCGGCACCGGGCTCACCGACGACGACGTCACCCCCGAGGCCACCGCAGCGGTGATCGAGCGCGCTGCGCCGGGCTTTGCCGAGGCGCTGCGCGCCGAGGGCGCGCGTCACACGCCGATGGGCATCCTGACGCGGGGGGTCTCCGGGATCGTGGGCCGCTCGCTGATCATCAACTTCCCCGGCAATCCGAAGGCGATCGAAGAGCTCTTCCCTGTGATCGCGCCGACGCTCGAGCACGTCGTCGCGACGTTGCAACGCGAGCGTGGTCAGCGGACCCCCGGCCATTGAGCTGCGGGCGGTCGCACGCCACTTCGGCGAGCGGACCGCGCTGCGCGACGTCTCGGTGACGGTGGCGGCCGGCGCCACGCTGGCCGTGCTGGGACGCAACGGGGCGGGCAAGACGACCCTGCTGCGGATCCTCGCCTCGCTGCTGCGCCCGCATGCCGGCGCGGTGGAGTTGCTCGGCGAGCCCGTCCCTGCCCGGGCCCACCTGATCCGCGGCCAGCTGGGGCTGCTCGGCCACGAGCCGCTGCTCTACCGCGACCTGAGCGGCCGGGAGAACCTCGAGTACCACGCGCGCCTGCACCGGGTGGCGCTCGAGCGCGTGGACGAGGTGCTGGAGGCGGTGCAGATGGAGCGCCGCGCCTCAGACCCCGTCCGCCTGCTCTCGCGCGGGATGACGCAGCGCCTGGCGGTGGCCCGCGCGGTCCTGCACCGCCCCCGGCTGCTGCTGCTCGACGAGCCCCGGGCCAACCTCGACCCGGGGGCCTCGGATCTCATCGAACCGCTGATCGGACGCGCCAGCGGCTGCACGCGCGTGCTCACCAGCCACGACCCGCGATCCGCGCTGGCCGAGGCCGACGTGGTGTTGGCCCTCAAGGACGGCCGTCCCGCCTTCGTGGGCGACCCGGCCGAATTCGGCGAGGAACGGCTCGGAGCGCTGTACGCATGAGGACCGCGATGGTGGTGCTGCGCAAGGACCTGCGCCTGGAGATGCGCACGTGGGAGACCCTCCCGGCCATGGTCCTGTTCGCGCTGGTGACCTTCGTCATCTTCCACTTCGGCCTGAACCGCACGACGATCGACGGTCAGCTGGCCGCGGGCGTCCTGGTGGTCACGCTGCTCTTCGCGGCCATGCTGGGGATCAACCGGTTGTTCGTCGCCGAACGCGAGCAGGGAGGCTTTGACGCCTTCCTCCTGGCGCCGGTGGATCGGACCGCGCTGCTGGTGGCCAAGGCCAGCGCGCTGTTCCTGTTCCTGGTAGTGCTCGAGATCGTCGCCGTCCCGGCCTTCGGGCTGTTCCTCTTGGGGCCGTCGCTCGGGCACGCGCTTCCGGGGCTCATCCTGCTGCTGGCCCTGGCCAACCTGGCCCTGGCGGTGATCGGGACCTTCGTCTCGGCCATCGCCGTCCACACCCGTGCGCGCGACCTGATCGGCCCGATGCTGGGCCTCCCGCTCCTGGTGCCCGCGCTCATCGCCACCGCGCGGGGCGCCGGCCCCCTGCTCGCCGCCTCCCACGCCGCCAGCACCCCGCCGGGGAAGTGGGTACTGATCCTGGCTCTTTATGATGTGGTGTTCGGACTGATCGCATACGCGGTGTTCGATTTCCTGCTGGAGGAATAGCGATCTCCCCCACTTACGGCAAGGGCCTGCGCACGCTGTCGCTGGCCACCACCATCACTATCGGCCTCGCCCTGGCGCTGGTCTTCTTCTACGCGCCCCTGGACGCCGGCCAGGGGTTCGTGCAGAAGATCTTCTACATCCACGTGCCGCTGGCCATCGTGTCGCTGTGCGGGTTCATCTTCGGAGGCCTGCTGGCCATCGGCTACCTGCGGACCGGCGACCGCGCCTGGGACATGCGCTCCTACGTGGCCATCCACATGGCGCTCATCTTCGGTGTGGGCGGGCTGATCACCGGCTCGATCTGGGCCAAGGCGTCCTGGGGCCACTGGTGGGTGTGGAACGAGCCGACGCTCGTCTCCTACCTGATCGTGCTGCTGCTCTTCGCCACCTACCAGCCGCTGCGCTTCTCGATCGAGGACCCCGAGCGACAGTCGCGCTACGCCAGCGTGTTCGCGATCGTCGCCGGCGCCTTCGTGCCCCTGAACTATCTGGCGGTGTCGCTGGCCACCGCCTACGTCCATCCGCGGGTCCTGACCCTGACCAGCGCCAACCTTCCACCCGCGATGGCGCTGGTGTTCGTGGTCTCGCTGGCCGGGATCGCCTTGCTCTACGTGACACTGTGGAAGTTCGAGATGGCCTCCAAGAACGCCCGCTCGCAGGTGCGCCGGCTGCGCCGCAGCCTGCTCGGCGACGACGCGGTGCGGCCGGTGGGGCGGAGCGCGGCGCCGTCATGAGCCTGCTGATCGCCAGCGCCCCGGCGCTTCCGCTCGGCACCTCGGGCAAGTACGTCGCCGCGGCGTACATCGTCTTCGTCGTGCTCATCCTCGCCTACGTGGCGATCATGGCCATCCGGGCGCAGCGTCTGGAGCAGGAGCTCAACGAGCTGCGGCGCGACGTCGACGCCGCCCGAGCCGCCGGCGACGCGGCCGCCGATCGCGAGCGCGAGGCGGTGCTGTGAGCGAGCTGCTGGCCATCGGCGTCTCGCACAAGACCGCGCCGGTCGAGGTGCGCGAGCGCCTGGCGCTGCCCGACGCGCGCGCCACCGAGTTCCTGCGCGACCTGCGCGGCGGGGCCGAGGTCCACGAGGCGGTGGCGGTGTCGACGTGTAACCGGACCGAGCTGTACCTGGTGGTCGGCGACCCCGTCGAGGCCGAGTCCACGGTGCTGACCATGCTGGCCCGCCAGGCGGGCATCCGGCCCACCGAGCTGGCCGGTGCCATCTACTCCCACCGCAACTGCGATGCCGCGCGCCATCTGTACCGGGTCGTCTCGGGCCTGGACTCGATGCTCGTCGGCGAGGCCGAGGTTCAGGGCCAGGTCAAGCGCGCGTACGAGGCGGCGCTGAGCCGGGAGACCACCGGCCCGCTGACCAATCGGCTGTTCGGGGCGGCGCTGGCCACCGGCAAGCGCGTCCGCACCGAGACCGCCGTCGGCGAGGGGCAGCTCAGCCTTCCCGGCGCGGCCGTCGCCCTGGCGCGTGAGACGCTCGGCGATCTGACGGACCGGCACGTGGTCATCATCGGCACCGGCGAGACGGGTGAGCTGACCGGGCGCGCGCTGGCCGACAGCGGCGTTGCCACCGTGTTCGTCGCCAACCGCCGGCGTGACCGGGCCCTCAGCCTGGCCCGCCGGTTCCATGGCTCGAGCATCCCGCTCGACGAGCTCCCCGAGGCGCTGGTCAGCGCCGACATCGTCGTCGCGGCGACCGCCTCGCCCCATCTCCTGCTGGAGGTACGCGAGATCGCCGACGTGATGCGCGCGCGGGAGGGCCGGCCGCTGCTGCTCATCGACCTCGCCGTTCCCCGCGACATCGACGATGCCTGCGCCGGGCTGGAGGGCGTCACCCTCATCGACATCGACGACCTGCAGGCCATCGCCACCCGCAACCGCAAGGTCCGCCAGGCCGAGGCGCGGCGCGCGGAGGGGATCATCGAGGAGGAGATCCAGAAGTTCGCGACGTGGCTGGGCTCGCTCGAGGTGCTGCCGACGCTGGCCGCCCTGCGTGCCCGCGCCGCCCAGATCGCGGGCCAGGTGGTCGACGAGAACAGTGGCAAGTGGGAGTCGGCCTCGCCCCGGGACCTGGAGCGCGTCGACGCCGTGGCCCGCGCCGTGGTCAACCGCCTGCTCCACGAGCCGACCCTGCAGATGAAGGCGATGCACGACGACCGCGTGCACGCGCGCATGGCGCTGATCCGTGACCTCTTCGGGCTCGCCGTCGAGGAGGGCGTCCCCGCCGGTGAGGCGCTGGATGCCGCGCTGGCCGAGGACGAGCCAGAGGTCGGGGTGGCCCAGGTCCACGCGCTGCCGGCGCGCGGCCAGCGGCGAGCCTGATGCGGATCGGCACGCGGGGCAGCGCGCTGGCCCTGGTGCAGGCGCGCTGGGTCGCGGAGCGTCTCGGGCCCGACGTGGAGATCGTGACCATCACGACCCTGGGTGACCGTGGCGCCGCCACGCTGGACAAGTCGCGCTGGATCTCCGAGCTGGAGTTCCAGCTCCAGGACGGGCGCATCGACATCGCCGTGCACTCGGCCAAGGATGTGCCCACCGAGCTGCCCGACGGACTGGAGCTCGTCGCCATCCCCGAGCGGGCGGCCGCGCACGACGTCATCTGCGGCGCGCCCGCGCTGGACGCGCTGGACCCGGGCAGCCGCATCGGGACCAGCAGCCTGCGCCGGGCCGCCCAGGTCCGCGCGGCGCGACCCGACCTGGAGGTGCTGGAGCTGCGCGGCAACGTCGACACCCGGCTGCGCAAGCTCGCCGAGGGGCAGGTCGACGCCGCCATCCTGGCCGCCGCGGGGCTGGACCGTCTCGGCCGTGGCGCCGAGGCCGGAGGGGTGCTGTCGGAGTTCGTGCCCGCCGCCGGACAGGGCGCGCTGGCCCTGGAGGCGCGCACCGGCGCGGTCGCGCCCGACGTGCTGGCGGCGGTCTCAGACCCGGGGGCGACGGCCTGCGTGACCGCCGAGCGGGTGCTCGTGCACGCGCTCGGCGCGACCTGCCACACGCCGGTCGGTGCCCATGCCCGGGCGCTCGGTGACGGACGGTTCACCGTGCAGGCCTGGGTCGGCCTGCCCGACGGATCGGCGTGGCTGCGCGACGAGGTCACGGGCGACGCGGATGAGATCGGCCCGGTGTGCGCGCAGCGGATGCTGTCGGCGGGGGCCGCGGACCTGCTGCGCCAGGCCGAGAAGGTCGCGGCGTGACCGTCTATCTGGTGGGGGCGGGGCCGGGCGATCCGGGGCTGCTCACCGCGCGGGCGCTGGAGCTGATCGCCCGGGCCGACGTCATCATCCACGACCGGCTCATCCCCGCCACTGCGTTGGACGGCGCCCGCCCCGATGCCGAGCTCATCTACGTGGGCAAGGAGGGCGGCGGCCCGTCGATATCGCAGGACGATATCGCGGCACGACTGCTGGAGCATGGCGCTGCCGGACGCGACGTGGTGCGCCTCAAGGGCGGGGATCCGTTCGTCTTCGGCCGCGGGGGAGAGGAGGCGGAGCAGTTGCGCGCCGCGGGGATCGCCTTCGAGGTGGTGCCCGGCGTCACTGCCGGCGTGGCCGCGCCGGCGTACGCGGGCATCCCCGTCACCCATCGCGATGGCGCCAGCGCGGTGGCCTTCGTCACCGGCCACGAGGACCCCGCCAAGTCCGAGTCGGCGCTCGATTGGGCGGCGCTGGCCCGCTTCCCCGGCACGCTGGTGGTCTACATGGGCGTACGAACGCTGGAGGCGATCGCCCGCGAACTCAGGGCCGCCGGGCGCCCCGGCGACGAGCCCGCCGCGGTCATCCAGCGTGGCACGCTGCCTGACCAGCGAGTGGTGACCGGGACGCTGGAAACGATCGCCCGTGTGGCGGCCGGGGCCGGGATCAAGGCGCCGGCGGTCAGCGTCTTCGGGCCGGTGGCGGCGCTGCGCTCGGAGCTGGCCTGGTTCGAGTCACGACCGCTGGGCGGCCGGACCGTGGCCGTGACCCGGGGGCGCGCGCAGGCCAGCGGGCTGGCGTCCCGGCTGCGCGGCCTGGGTGCCGCGGTCGTCGAGGCACCGGCCATCCGCATCCGTGAGATCGAGGGGGCCGCCCCGGACCTGTCGCGCTATGACCTCGTCTGCCTCACCAGCCCCAACGGGGTCCGGTTCCTGCTCGACCGGCTCTACCGCGCCGGGCAGGATGCTCGGGCCTTCAGCGGCGTGCGCCTCGCGGCCATCGGCCCCGGGACGGCCGCCGCGCTGCGCGAGCACGGGCTCATCGCCGACGTGGTGCCCGAGAAGTTCGTCGCCGAGGGACTGGTCCAGGCGCTGGCCGAGCTGCCGGTGACACGGGCGCTGGTGGCACGGGCCAGCCAGGCGCGGGACGTGCTCCCCGACGCGCTGCGTGAGCGCGGCGCCCAGGTCGACGTCGTGGATCTCTACGAGACGGTGGCCGAGCCGATGTCCGATGACCAGCGCGAGGCCGTGGCCGGCGCCGACTACGTGACCTTCACCTCGTCGTCGACGGTGCGGTTCTTCTTTGACTCGCTGCACGGCGCGCTCCCCCAGCGCCCCCGCCTGGTCAGCATCGGGCCGGTGACCAGCGAGACGTTGCGCGAGCATGGCCGGGCGCCCGACGTCGAGGCCGCCCGGCACGACATCGACGGCCTGATCGGCGCGATCGTGGATGATGCGTCGGCACGCTGATGCCCAGCACGCAGAATCCATCACCGGTCATCACCTTCCTGTCTGACTACGGGCTGGCCGACGACTTCGTCGGCATCTGCCATGGCGTCATCGCCAAGGCGTGCCCGCAGGCCCGGGTCATCGACGTGACCCACGGGATCGGGCGCCACGACGTGCGCTCCGGGGCCATCGTCCTCGCCGAGGCCATCGCGTATCTCCCGGTGGGGGTGCACCTCGCCGTGGTGGACCCCGACGTCGGCGCGCAGCGACGCGCCGTGGCACTGCGCACCGGCGACGGCCGTCGCTTCGTCGGTCCTGACAACGGCCTGTTGACGGTGGCCGCCGAGGCGGCCGACGGGATCGTCGAGGCGGTGGACATCGCGCAGAGCCGCTTCCGCCTGCAGCCGGTGTCGGCGACGTTCCACGGCCGCGACATCTTCGCGCCGGTCGCCGCCGCGCTCGCGGGCGGGGCGACGCTGACCGATGCCGGCACCCTGATGGACGCCGAGGACCTCGTGGTGCTCAGCCTCCCGATGCCCGAGATCCGCGACGGCGCCGTCGTGGCCCATGTGCGCTATGTGGACCGCTTCGGCAACCTGCAGCTCAACGTGGGCCACGAGGACCTGGCCCAGTCCGGGTTGCGGCTGGGACGGGCCGCCACCGTCGAGCCCGGCGACGGGAGCGCCCATCCGGTCCACTACGTGCGGACGTTCGCCGACGCCGTCCCCGACGAGCTGCTGCTCTACGAGGACGCCCAACGCCGCCTGGCGGTGGCCGTCAACCACGGCGACGCGGCCAAGCGCCTGGGTTTGGGGCTCGACGACGAGCTGCGCATCCGCCCCGGATGAGGCCCTGCCGCGCCCGGGCCGCACCCGGGGGCAGGTCATGACCACCGCCGCGCCGTTCGGGACCCCCCGGCTGCACCTGCGCCGCACCGATTCCACCAGCACCCGAGCCCGAGAGCTGGCCGCGGCGGGAGCGCCGCACGGCATGCTCGTCACCGCCGCGGAGCAGACCGCGGGGCGCGGCCGCCAGGGCCGCACGTGGACCGCGCCGGCGGGGAGCTCACTGCTGTGCTCGGTGATCGTCCGCGACCCGCCGCCGCTGATGTCCCTGCGGGCCGGGGTGGCCACCGCGGAGGCGGTCGGCCGCGAGGCGCAGCTCAAGTGGCCCAACGATGTGTATGTCGACGGGCGCAAGGTCGCGGGGATCCTGGTCGAGGGACGGCCCCAGGAGGGCTGGGGCGTCATCGGCATCGGCGTCAACGTGGCGCTGGCGCCGCAGGACTTCCCGGCCGAGCTGGCCGGCCGCGCAGGGACGCTCGGTCTGGGGCCCGAGGCGATCGAGCCGGTGCTGGGGGCGCTGCTCGCGTCGCTGCGGCGGTGGCTGGCCGCGCCGGCCACGGAGATGCTCGAGGCGGTGCGCGCCCGCGACGCCCTGCTGGGTCAGACGATCACATGGGCGGGAGGGACGGCCCGCGGCGCCGGCATCGATGCCCACGGGCACCTGCTGGTGGACACCGCCGACGGGCGCCAGGCGCTCAACGCCGGTGAAGTGCATCTCGGTCCTTGAGCGATCATCAGACATCCGTCCAAAAGCCGGAGTCACTATTGACCGTTAGTGAGTGTGACGGGTATGTTGCCCGTCGCCTTATAGGGGGCTATAGGGGTTAGAAGGGGCTGCGCCCGGTTCGATGTCGACCGTGGCGCGTAACGGTGTCAACCATCCAGGAAAGGAAGCGGCCATGCTGCTCGAGCCCGTTGTCGTGAGCTCCCCGAACATGCGCTACTAGATAGCCGCCGCGAGCTTGGTTGCCGGCCGTGCGGTCGGTGACCAAGCCCGCATCCGTCCCGCCATCTCGCTCCCCGCTCCCTGCTCCCCGCTCCCCGCTCCCCGCTCCCCGCTCCCCGCTCCCCGCTCCCCGCTCTGAACCATGATCTCTCTGCTTGGCCGGCCGTACCCTCGCCGTTTCTTTCTTGCCCACCTCCAGTCCCAGCTCGGGACCGGCGCTGCCTATGTCGCGCTTCTGCTGATCGCCTATCAGCGGCTGCACCAGAGCTGGGCGATCGCGCTCGTCCTGCTCGCGGACGTGGTGCCCGGGATCGTGCTGGCAGCCCCGTTTGGCGCGCTGGCTGATCGTCTGCCCCGCGCGCGGGTGGTGGTCGCCGGTCAGCTCGTCAGCGCGGCGGCCTTCCTGGGCCTGGCGTTCATCGCCTCCTTCCCGGCCACCGTCGCCTTCGCGCTGCTGGCCGGCGTCGGCTCCACCATGCTGCGCCCTGCTCTCGGCGCGGCACTCCCCGAGCTGGTCGCCGAGGACGAGCGATCAGCCGCGACCGCGCTCTACGGAATGATCTTCACCGTTGGCATGACCGCGGGACCGGCGCTGACCGCGCTCGTGCTGCTGTTCAGCACGCCGGCGTTGGTGCTCGCCGTCAACGGCGTCACCTTCCTCGTGGCTGCGGCGCTCATCGCCCGACTGCCGCTGGGCGGCGCCAGCCGCGAGGCGAGCGGCGACGGAGGACAGACGCTGTGGGAGGCCACACGCGGCGGGGTCGCCGCCGCCCGGCAGGCTCCCGGCGTGATGGCGCTGCTGGTGATCGGAGCCGTCTCGATGTTCGCCGCGGCGGTGATCAACATCGCCGAGCCGATCCTGGCCACGGGGCCACTGCACGCCGGCCGGGCCGGCTTCGCGGTGCTGGTGGGCCTGTACGGCTGCGGCATGTTCTCCGGCTCGCTGCTCTCGGGTCGCGGTGGCACCCGCGTGGGGCAACTGCGCGGCCTGTGGCTCACCGGTAACGCGCTGACCGCGGCCGGGATGATCGCGACGGCCGCCGCGCCGAACCTTGCCGTGGCGGGAGCGACGTTCGCGGTCACCGGCGTCGGCAACGCGTTCGTCTGTTCATTCGGGATGCGCCTGTTCCAGGAACTCACACCGAGCTCGGTGCTGGGAAGCGTCCTGGGCCTGCGGGACACGGCAGCGAATGTCGGCTTGCTGGTGGCCTTCGTGGCCGGAGGACTTCTCGTCTCACCGCTCGGAAGCCGCGCCGTGTTTGCGGCGGGCGGCGTGGCGCTGTTTGTGGTGACATTCGTGGCCATGCTCGCCTTCAGGCCTCACGAGCGCGAGGCCCTGCCGGACGCCGAGCCGCGGCTGCGCGCGGTCGCCCCGCTGGAGGTGGAGCAGGCTGTCGCTGGCGCGCACTGAGGGCCCGTCGCGACGCGTTGCGCTCCAGCGTCGCGTGCGCGACGCGGGGCTCGATGCGCTCATCGTCACCGATCCGACGGCGATTCACTATCTGACCGGCTTCTCTCGCGATGCTTTCGCCATCGTCCTGGTGAGCGCCGAGTGGGCCTGCTTCGTCAGCGTCGAGGGGTTCAGCGCCGAGGCGGAGGAGATCGCCGCCGGCTGGGCACCGGTGCTGGTCGGGCAGGGCATGTGGGGCCGCGCGATGGCGATGCTCCAGGAGCGGCTGTCGCCCGGGGCGCGCATCGGCTTTCAGTCCGGGCAGGTGACGCACGCCCTGTTCACTCAGATCGCCGGCGGGTTGAGCGCGCTGACCCCTGAGCTGGTGGGCGCCGACGCGGAGCTCGACAGCCTGCGCGCGGTGAAGAGCCCGGCCGAGATCGCGCTGATGCGCGCCGCGGCCGTCCCGCTGGAAGCGACCTTCGAATGGCTCTACGGGCAGCGGTTGAGTCAAATGACCGAGCGCCAGGTGGCGTGGGCCATCGAGCGCCGGTTGCGCGAGCATCACGGCGCCGAGGCGCTGGCCTTCGAGACCGTTGTCGCCTTCGGACCCCACAGCGCCAGCGCTCACCACACGGCATCCGACGCGGTCATCGAGCCGGGCGGCCTGGTGATGGTGGACGCGGGCTGCGTGGTTGACGGCTACCGCTCGGACATGACGCGGACGGTGGCGATCGGGCCTCCGGACGCGGAGGCGGCCGAGCTCCACGCCGTCGTGCGCCGGGCGCAGCAGCACGCCCTCCAACGGCTCGGCCCCGGGGTGACGGGCGACGTGGTGCACGGCGCGGCGACGGCCGTGATCGACGCCGCCGGCCACGCCGGTCGACTGCCCCATGGCGTGGGCCACGGCATCGGCCTGGAGCTGCACGAGGCGCCGTTCTGCGATGAGGGCGTGCCCGAGACCCTGGTGGCGGGCCATGTGATCACCGTGGAGCCCGGGGTCTACCTGCCGGGCCGTCATGGCGTGCGCATCGAGGACGAGGTCGTGATCACGGGAGCGGGCCATGAGCGCCTCACCACGCTGTCCTCCGAGCTGGTGGTGTGCGAGTGACCCGCGCGTAGAGCGCGGGTCGGGCCCGCGCCCCGCCCGTCAGTGGGCGTGACGCGGACCCGGGTCCGGCGTGTCTGTGCTCCGGGCGATCAGTGGGTCATCCGCGGATCGACGAACACGTCGTCGATCTGCGAGGTCCCGGTGAGCGCCGTGAAGCGAATGGCCATCTGGGTGGTGCCCCCGTTGAGCAGGCCCGTCAGCACCGACGCGGTGAGCATCTGCGCCGATGGGCTCCAGCTGGGAGAGAGGGCCACCGTGCCTACGGGCACCGCGACCGGGATCCCCAGAAGCGGCTTGTAGACGACCGACACCAGGACGGTCGACAACAGTCCGGTGTTGTGCGCGAAGAAGCGAAACATCGGATACGCCGCGTCCACACACGTGAACGGAGACGTCACCGACCCCCCCGCGGACAGGCTGACCGACGACGCTCCGACAGAGCCGGTGGCGCCGAAGGGCTCACTCCCGCTCACGATGCTGGCACCGTGGGTGAGTGTCCATCCCGACGCTCCATTCTCGAACGAGCCACCCGGGACGAGCTTGTACTCGTTCGTGTCGTTCCACTGCGCAAACGGCTGCGAGAGCGCCGCGTTGTCACAAGCGTCGGTGGTGATCAGAGCCGCCTTGGCCGGCGCGCCGGACAGGACGGCGATCCCGAGGGCCGAGATGACGGCACCCACGAGACGGGTATGGCGGCTGAAAAGGCCCTGCAACATGTGTACGCACCTTCCGTGGTGTGTTCACTGGCAGCCGAGCTATCTCGGAGAGACCTCTAGCTTTGCGTCCCTGGCTCGCGCCAGGTTTGCCCTTTTCAGTTTCGTTTGACGGAAAGGGCATCGGGCCTTCGACAGCGATGCTCATTTCTTTAGTCGTTTGGTGGACGCATGTCCGACGGCCGGTCCGTCCTTTGTCACGCGCATGACTAAGGGCGGGCGGTTTCGCGGCCGATACGCGTGCGCAGGATGACTCACAGGCTGTCCGCATGATGACCAAGGAACCCACTCTCGAAGAGCAGCAGATGCTGGCCGACACGCGTCGCCGTGCCGGGGCCAAGAAAGCCCGCAGCGAGCTGGCCACTGAGCTGCTGGTCGACCTCGCCTTCCTCGCCGCGGTGGTGGCGTTGTTCGTGCTGCCCTCCCCGCAGGGCTGGAACCCCACGGGCGCGGTCCTGGCGATGATCGTCATGTCGCTGGCGGTCCGGGTCCCCTTCGAGACGCCGTTCGGGTTCACTGTCGCCAGCCAGCTCGCGTTCGTGCCGCTGCTGTTCGCCATGCCGATGGCCTACGTCCCGCTGGCCGTGGCCACGGTGCTGGCCACGCAGACCCTGGTCCGCGTGCTCAAGGGCGAGGTCGGGCCGGAGCGACTCATCCGCAGCGTGGCCAACTCCTGGTTTGCCGTGGGTCCGGCGCTCGTGTTCGCCATCGCCGACGTCCGGCCTGATGCCGCCGGAGCGGTTCTCCTGCTGGTGGCGCTGGCAGCCCAGTTCGCCGGCGACTTCGTCGCGGCGGCCATCTACTTCCGGGTCACCGCCGGGATCACCGCGCGCTCGCAGCTCAAGGACAGCGCGTGGGTCTACGGGATCGACGCCGGGCTGTCGATCGTGGCTCTGGTCGTCGCCGAGGAGCTGCACGTCGCGCCGTACGCGGTGCTGGCGGTGGTGCCGCTGCTCGGACTGCTCCGCACGTTCGCCGACGAGCGCAAGGAGCGGATCGCCAAGCTGCTGGAGCTCAATGAGACCTACCGTGGAACGGCGCTGCTCCTGGGCGATGTCATCGCCGCCGACGACGGCTACACGGGCGAGCACTCCGAAGGCGTGGTCGGCCTGGCCCTGGCCGTCGGGGATGCGCTGGGCCTCGATCCGGAGCGCCGGCGCAACCTCGAGTTCGGCGCGATGCTGCACGACGTCGGCAAGATCACCATCCCCAAGGAGATCATCAACAAGCCGGGCAAGCTGGACCCGCACGAATGGGAGATCATCAAGACCCACCCGGCTGAGGGCCAGCGGATGCTCGACCGCGTCGGGGGGTTCATGATCGAGGTCGGCGCAATCGTGCGCGCCCACCACGAGCGGTGGGACGGTGGCGGCTATCCCGATGGTCTGGCCGGCGCGGCCATCCCGCTGGAGGCGCGCATCATCACCTGTTGTGACTCCTGGAGCGCGATGCGCACCGACCGCCCCTACCGCGGGGCGATGTCCTTCGCCGCGGCGGCCGAGCAGATGATCACCAACGCGGGCTCCCAGTTCGACGCCGCGGTCGTGCAGGTGATGCTTGAGGTGGTGGCAGCCGTCGACGGGGGCGCACCGGCGGATCATGTGGCGGTGGCGGACACCGTGACCGCCTCGGCGGAGGAGCTCGCGGCGGCGGCCGCGCAGCTCGCGGTCCCCGCCACCACCTGAGCGGGCGCTACGCCGCCTCTTCGGCGTCCTGGGCCGGGCGGGCCCGGGTGCGGCGCTTGGGCTTGATCTGATCGACCGTGCCCTCGGAGGCCGTCTCCGTGCCGGAGGCCTCGCTCGCCGCCTCCGCGGCCGCAGCAGCGGCCTCCACGGCCTCGGCGGCCGCGGCGGTCTTGCTCTCCGCGGCCGTGGGATCGGCCTTCTTGCGGGGGGCGCGGGTGCGGCGCTTGGGCGCCGGCTTAGGCTCGGCCTCGGTCTGGGCCTCGGCCACCGGTTCGGCCTCGGCCGCCGCGGCGGGCTGCGCGGACGGCGGCTTGCGGCGCGTACGCCGCGTGCGGGGCTTGCGCTCCTCAGCGGCCGGCGCTTCGTCGTCGCCGGACTCCGCCTCGTCCTCGCCGCGCGTCTCGTCGGCCTTGCGGGACTTGGGCTCGCGATCGTCGTCCTCGGCGCTGTCGTCCGCGCTGTCGTCGCCGCCGTCGGCGGCGACCTCCAGTTCGTCGGTCTCGGCCGTGGTCAGCGTCGTCGGCTGCGCCTCGCCGGCGCCGTTGGCCTCCGGTCCCGTGGCCGCCCCCTTGCGCCGGCGGCGCTTGGCGCTGCGCCGGCCCTTGGGGAAGTTACGCAGCAGCTCGCGGGCCAGGGCGGCGGGCTTGCGGGCCATCCGCGTCCGGGCGCCGCGCAGCGCCTCCTCGGCCTCCGGTGTGTGCGCCAGGGCCGCCGCCAGCAGGGCGGCGGAGAGGCGGCGGTCCTCCTTGCGGCTGGCGTGCACCAGCCGCCGGGCGTTGCGCGCGTGCGCCGAGCCCGACGAGTTGACCAGCAGACCGAGTAGCCGCTTGGTCTCGGGCCAGCGCTGGACGGCGTACTCCTCGTGCACCTCGCGCGTGTACTCGGCCATCCGCCAGATCCACGCGTTGGCCTGGTCACGGCGGCCGATGCGCCGCTCGGCCAGGGCCTGCAGCATGATCTTGACGCCCTCGCGGCGCTCATCGCGCGGCCAGGTGCCCATGATGTCGATCGCGGTGTCGAAGGCCTCGGCGTCGCGGCTGGCGGCGATCTCCTGGAGCGCCCGCAGTCGCAGCTGGGCGTTGCGGTTGCGCTGGACCGCCGTGAGCAGGAAGCGGCGCTTGAGCTCCCCGCCGCGGTCGAAGTGCAGCATCGCCTTGGCGCGCCGCCACCCGTTGGGTGCCACGCGGGCGCCGGCCAGCGCGGCCCACACGTGCTGCTCGCCGTAGTCGAGGTGCTCAACGGCGATCCGCCACAGCTCGCGCTCGAAGACCTCGGCCCGCCGCTCGGCATCGGGCGTGACCGGCAGGACCCGCCGCTCTACCCGCACCCGGCGGCCGCGTCCACGCCGGACGGGCCCGACCACGATCGCGCCGCCGCGGTAGACGTCGCGGTCCAGCAGCGAGTGCAGGGTGACCACGGGGTCGTCGTGCTTGGTCGCGGGGTGCACGAAGTCGACGACGATCCCCGCCTCCTTACCGGGATGGCGTCGCGTGACGCGGCCGACCCGCTGCTGGTAGATGCGTTTGGAGGCGGTCGGCGCCAGGTGCATGCAGATCGTGGCCCGGGGGCTGTTCCAGCCCTCGGCCAGCAGCTGGGCGTTGATGAGGACGTCGATCTTGCCGGACTCGTAGTCGGCCAGGACCCGGGCCAGCTCGCGCTTGGGCGTCTCGCCTGAGACCGCCTTGGCCTTGATCCCGAGGTTGCGGAACGCCTCGGCCACGTTGTAGGCGTGCTTGACGCCCGCGGCGTAGACGACGCCCGGCACCCCGTTGAAGCGGGTCTTGTAGAGGTCGGCGATGGCCAGGTTGAACGGGGTCTGGTCCAGCAGCTGGGCCAGCATCTCCTGGTCGAACTCCGTGTCCACCTCGCCGCGGCGCAGCGGCACCTTGGCGATGGTCCGCACGCCCGGACCCGGCGGGATCCGGATGCAGCGCAGGGGCGCGATCACGCCGCGCCGCGCCGCCTGGGCGAGGTCAAAGCGGCTGGTCTGGGTGGGGAAGAGGTCGGTGACGTGACGGGCGATGAGCGCACCGGTCGCCGTCATGCCGACGAAGATCGGGCCCGCCCACGCGCGGATGGCCGCGGAGGTCTTCTCGCCCAGGGCGGTGTGCGCCTCGTCGCAGATGACGATCGAGTAGGCGTCGGAGATCCGTCCGGCGTTACGCACGAACCACTGGTAGGTCTCGACGGTGACCGGGCCGTTGGCCGCGTCCTGGCCGTCGAGCAGCGGCCCGGCGATCCGGTCGCGATACCCGCGGTCGCGCAACTCGCCGTGGAACTGGTCCACGAGGTTGCGCCGGTGGGTCAGGATCAGGACGCCGCCGGTGCGCGAGGCCTCGACGAAGCCCAGCGCGGCGACGGTCTTGCCCGCGCCGGTGGCGTGCTCGAACCAGAAGCGCCGGGCCGCGTTGGGATCCTCAGGCTGCTCCTCGATCGGCCCGTCCTCCTCATCGGCCTCGTCCTGCCAATCCTGAGGTTCCTCGTCCTCGGGCTCGTCGTCGTCGGGCGCCTCGTCCTCGTCCTCATCGTCGTCGAGGTCGACATCGAGGTCGCCGTCCTCGCCGACGGGCTCGCCGTCGTCGCCGACGGGCTCGCCGTCGTCGTCAACGGCCTCACCGTCGTCGTCATGGCCGTCGCCGTTCTCCGCTGACGCCGCCGGCTCCTCGTCGGGGACGGGGTCGAGCACCGCGGGGCCACCGCGCGCCTCGATGTCCTCGGGGACCACGCCGTTGGCCCCGGAGCCGTTGGCGGGCTGGCTTTCGGCCAGCAGCGCGGTGAGGGTGCCCGACAGCGCGTCGACCTGATGCGCCGACAGCACCGTCCCGTCGACGAGATGGGGCTCCTCTTCGGAGAGCAGACGCTCCAGGCCGAGGAGCAGCGAGAACTGGCGCCTCCAGTTGACCGACGGCGTCTTGTTACCGGCCTCGACCTCGGCGAGGGCTGCGTCCAACGCGCGCCGACGGGCTGACCCAGGGGCCAGCGCCTCCTCAAGCGATTCGCCGTCGTAGACGAAGCGCTCGTGCGTGAGCAACTCAGCGCGCGCGATCGCGTCAGGGCTAGGAAAGGGGGCGGGCATCACCCATCAGTGGTTGAGCGTTGCGTCAGGATGAGCGAGCCGCGGCATGAAGTCGTGGCGGCTCAGCCAGTCTCAGCACGAGGCCGAGCACAGCGAAGTTCCTCAGAAGCGTCCCCCCGGCCTCGTACCCGAAGGATAACGGTTATTTAAGCAGATCTAACGGACTGGCCGTAATGGCAGGCGCCCAGCCGGTTTACGACGACCACGGGCGGGTGGTATGGCAACCTTCTCACCTGTGAGCCCGCGCAAGAGATTGGCAGCGCTGGCGCTGCTGCTGGTGGCCCTGGTGGTGGTCGCGGTGCTGGTGGCCCGGCCGAAGTCCGGCACGCCTCACAGCGCGAACCTGTCCAAGGCCTCGGTGACCACGGCGCTGGCCGGATCGCCTCCGCTCCTGGCGGCACTCCACACACAGGGCAACCAGCTCCTCGCCGGCGGGACCAAGGCCTTTGACGCGCGCCTGCGTCAGCTGCGCGGCTATCCGGTGGTCATCAACAAGTGGGCCTCGTGGTGCGAGCCGTGCCAGACCGAGTTCCCCTCCTACCAGCGCGCGTCGGTGGCCTTCGGCCGTCAGGTGGCCTTCATCGGGATCGACGGTAAGGACCACAACGCCGCGGCGGCCGCGTTTCTCAAGCGCTTCCCCGTGAGCTATCCCAGCTACACCGACCCGCACGAACAGATCGCCCGGACCATCCATGCGGCCACCTACTACCCCCAGACCGTCTACATCGACCGCCAGGGTCACGAGGTGTTCGATCACGCCGGTCCGTACGAGACCGTCGCGTCGCTGGAGAAGGACATCCGGAGGTACGCGCTGGGATGACCGAGGTACTGACCTACGAGGTGCGTCGCCTCCACGGCGAGGAGGAGATGGCCGCGGCGCTGCGCCTGCGCCACGACGTCTTCTGCGTCGAGCAGGGCGTGCCCGTCTATGAGGAGCTCGACGGCCGCGACGGTGAGGGCGTCCATCTCGTCGCGATCTCCGACGGCACCGTGCTGGCCACCTGCCGGCTCGTGTTCGTCGGGCCCACGGTGCAGTTCAGCCGCCTCGCCGTGCGCAAATCGGCTCGGCGCCAGGGGATCGCCTCAGCGCTCCTGGCCCTCGCCGATGAGGAGACCCGCGCCGGGGGCGCCCGCCGCCTCGTCCTCCACGCCCAGACCTACGCCCGCTCCCTCTACGAGGCTGCCGGGTACGAGCCGCGCGGGCGCATCTTCATGGAGGCCGGGATCGAGCACATCGCCATGGAGAAGCACCTCTCCTGAGCCAAGCCGGCGCGCCAGGCGCCTCACGCCGCGCAGCGGCGCGGTGACCCGCCAGCTCTGCGAGCGCTGGATCGCCGCCAGCCGGGCCTCGGCCCGGGCCCGCGCGATCTCGGCGCGCTGCGCGTGCGCGCGGACGGTGGCCAGCGCCTCGGTGGCGGCGTCCCGGGACCGCTCCGCCCCCACCAGCGCCCCGCGCAGATCGGCGACCGCCGCTTGGCAGGCGCGGACCTGAGCCTCGAGCCCGACGGGACTCAGCTGGTAGTGCGTGCGCGCGATCTCGTGTTCGGCGAGCGCCCGAGCCGGCTCACTGGCGCGCGTCAGCTCGGACGGCACCTGAAGCACCCGGGTCCCGAGCTCCAGGCCGGAGAGGAACCGCCACAGCTCCGCCTGGCGGCCGGTCAGGTGATCATCGAGCTCGGCCGTGCCGGCATGCTCACGGTGAAGCTCGGGCGCGATGGCGTCCAGGGCCGCGTCCGGGTCGATCCGGGAGCGAGGGTGTGGTGCGATCTGGTCCCTCACGTCGGTGATGAACCGGCGCACCGCCTGCGGCGCGAGCACGAGCTGCGAATAGGGGGCGACGGTGACCGTCCGGCCGCGGAGGTGGTCCAGCAGGCCGGCCATATGCAGCTGCCAGCTGGCGAGCGCGAACGCCGACGGAGTGCCGTCGCGGGCCCGCAGTGAAGTGGCGACCTCGACGGGGTTGCGGACGACCAGGACAGGGTGCAGCGACGCGTCGATCACCGGACCCCACACCTCCAGCAGCACACCGATGCGCGGCTCCTTGAGCGCGATCGGGGCGCCGCCGGCACCCGCGGACAGGCGCTGGAAGACCGCCTGCACCCTGGGCACCGCCCACGAGCGCGCGGCCAGCTTCGCCTCCCGCGGCGGCGGAGTGAACCAGGTGGCGTCGAGGAGGCCGAGGATCTCCTCATTGAGGCGGTACACGAGCAGGTTCTCCCAGAACCCCTTGGGGTTGGCGACGTTGGGCTCCATGAGGTCTGACTCCGCTCCGGCGAAGAAGCCCGACGCGACGAGGGCCCGCGTCACCGCGCTGGTTCCGCTGCGTCCCATCCCCAGCACGACGGCGCCCACTACCGGGCCCGTCGGGTCTGCGCTCGCTGTGACGGTGGAGCTATCGCCCGGCACGACCGGCCATCGTAGGGTTCGGCATGTCAATCGGCCGTAATGCTCTGGGCGGACGGCGGACCGTCTGCCCGGGTCGAGCCCTCCCGGCCAGGGGACCGCTAGCGTGCGCGTCGTGTCTGAGGTCCGCATCGACCCGCTCACCGGTCAGCGCGCGATCCTGGCCGAGGTGCGGGCGGGGCGCCCCGGCAGCGGACTGGGCGGTGCGCGCCCCGGTCCGGACGGCGAGGGTCGCCCAGCAGGCGGCGCGGGTGAGGACCGCGCGGCCGCCGTCGCCGCCGAGGACCCGTTCGCCCCGGGCAACGAGGCGTGCACCCCGCCCGAGCTCTACGCGATCCGCGAGGACGGCAGCGCCCCCGACACGCCCGGCTGGCGGGTGCGCGTGGTGCCCAACCGCTATCCGGCGCTGACCCCCGACGCCGGCGATCCGCCGCCGTCGGCCACCCCGGACCTGTTCTGGAGCGGGGCCGCCCGCGGCGCCCATGAGGTGATCATCAACGCCGCGGAGCCGGTGAGCTCGCTGGCCGACCTCGAGCCATCCCAGGTCGCGCTCGCCGTGGACGTGTGGCGCGAGCGGATGCGCGCGCACCCGGAGGCGGCGTGCCTGCATCTGATGGTCAATGAGGGGCCGGGGGCCGGTGCGTCGATCGCCCACACCCACGCGCAGCTGTTCGCGCTGGACTTCGTCCCGGCGGCGATCGCGCGTGAACGGGAGCGTTTCGGGGCCTACGCGACGCGGACGATGGGCGGCAACCTCCTCGGCGATCTGCTCCAGCAGGAGGTACGCCGGCGCGAACGGGTCATCGCCGTCGACGCCGAGGCGGTTCTCCTGGCCACGTGGGCGGCGGCGGTGCCCTACCAGCTGATGATCATCCCGCGCCGCTCGCGCATGCGCTTTGAGGAGGAGGGCCCCACGGCCGCCGCGCTGTTGCACGACGCGCTGACGCGGCTGCGGCGCCGCCTCGGTCATGGTGCCCCGGTCAACCTGTGGGTCCGGACCGCGCCGCGCGGCGCTGAGCACTTCTGCTGGCGCATCGACATCGTCCCTCGTCTCACCCAGCTGGCGGGGTTCGAGCTCGGCACCGGGGTGGGGCTCAACGTCGTCGCGCCCGAGCGGGCCGCCGCCGAGCTGCGCGACGCGTGAGGGCCCTCGTCCAGCGCGTGAGTCGCGCCTCGGTCGACGTCGACGGCGCCCGGGTGGCCGAGATCGGCGCGGGCCTGCTGGTGCTCCTGGGCGTCACCCACGAGGACACCGAGGCCGAGGCGCGCTGGCTGGCCGACAAGGTACGCGCGCTGCGCGTCTTCCCCGACGCCGACGGCCGGATGAACGAGCCGCTGGGCGAGCGCGAGATCCTCTGCGTCAGCCAGTTCACCCTCTACGGAGAGACCCGTAAGGGCAATCGCCCCAGCTACGTCGCCGCGGCGCCGCCGGAGCTCGCCGAGCCCCTGTATGAGCGCTTCTGCGAGTTGATGGGCGCGCGGCGCGGGGTGTTCGGCGCGCACATGGAGGTCGCGCTTGTCAACGACGGCCCCGTGACGTTGCTGCTCCAAACCCGGTGACGGGCCTCAGGTGGGCGCCAGGCCCGCCCGCTCAAACAGCTCGCGATCGTTGGTGATCACCGCGCTGACGCCGAGCGCATGCAGCGAGAGGAGCCGGTGGGCGTCGTCGACCGTCCACACATACAGCTCGCCGCCGGCGTCGCTGACGGCGCGCACCAACGCCGGTGTGACCACGCCCCAGTGGGCCATGATCGCGTCGGCCAGCCCGCCGCTCACGACCTGTGCGGCTCGCGCGGGCATCACCCGGCGCAGATAGGCCAGCATCGCGTAGGCGGCCGGCCGGGTCAGCGGGTGCGAGAGGTAGTTGCGCCGGGCCTTGGGAACCGAGAGCCCGAGCCGCAGCTCGGGCGCCGCCGCACGCAGGACGCGGAGGCTGGGCTCCTCCATGCTGGAGACCAGCGTGCG
Organism: Solirubrobacteraceae bacterium; assembly: GCA_035503355.1. Classification (GTDB taxonomy): domain Bacteria; phylum Actinomycetota; class Thermoleophilia; order Solirubrobacterales; family Solirubrobacteraceae; genus Palsa-465. The sequence continues at coordinate 32,642 of DATJTQ010000179.1, read as the reverse complement.
CTCCACCAGGCCCAGTGAGCGCAGCGTCTCGAGCACCGCGTGCTCGTATCCGGTGGCCTTGAGATCGACGTCGAGCTCGACGCTCGGCGGCAGCGCGTCGCGCAGCACGGTGAGGGCGTCGGCGAAGCGGACCGGCGTGGGGTGGTCAAGCTCGTCGGGTGAGTGGGCGACGATCAGCTCGTCGCCGCGGGCCAGGACATCGAGTTCCACCATGTCCCAGGCCGCGCCGTCCAGGCGCTCCGCCAGGGTGCCGAGATCGCCGCCGGCCTTGATGATGCTGTGGCCGACGCGGCGACACCGGGTGGTCGCCGGCGTGCTCACCCCCGCGCCACCCGCGGCAGGCGCCCGTTGCGGATGGTGATCCGGGCGCGTTCGCGCGTCCACCCGTGGGCGGTGAAGGTGATCGTGAGCACGTCGCCGGCGTGGTAGCGGTGGCCGGTCAGGCGTGTGAGCAGGTGGTGCACGGCCCTGAGCCCGGAGGCGCGTAGCTTCGCGGGCCGCCCGCAGCCGTGGCCTCGGCAGGTCACCGCCAGCCGGGTCCGATGGGGGAAGTGGCCGATCTTCATGCCGTGCAGCGTGGTGGTGCCAAAGCGCCAGGTCCATTTCATCAGCAGCCTGATCTTGAGCGCGTGGCGGGCCCGCGGCGTGGGGATCGGCGTGGGCTGCGGCGTGGGCTGGACGGGAGCCGGCGGCGGCGTGACCGCCTCCTTGATCTGGCCGTTGCCGTACACGGTGTAGTGCGAGCCCGTGCCGGGATAGGCGGCCCACGGCGCTCCGCCGTGCTCAAAGCCACCGTTGACGGCCAGCGACTGCTCGACGTTGACGTCGTCGAGGTCGACCGTGGGGGAGCCGACGGTCGGATAGAACTGCACCCGGAGGTTGGTGTGGGCGGTCGCCGCCTCCACGCAGGACTGCATCTGAGACCAGTTGGCGCCGTTGCTGAGGCCGGAGTAGTCGCTGGAGCCGCTCACCGACGGCGCGCCCCCGGTGACCCACAGCGTGAACCTGCCCGAGGCGCCGGTGTTCGGGTACTCGGTGCGGACCTCGGCGGAGCCGCAGATCGTCTCCCCCGGCGAGGTCGTGAGCGGGATGTCCTCATAGATCCCGCCGCCGGCCGAAGCGGTGTTGGTGGCGCCGAAGTGCGAGCCGGCGTACGCCGACGGAGCGCCCGGCGAGTTGCCGTACACCGAGTAGTTGGACCTCGTCCCCGGGAAGATCTTCCACGGGGCGCCGCTGCCGTCGTCGAAGCCGCCGTTGACGGCCAGCGACTGCACCACGTCCACGTCGTCGATCTCCAGGGTGGGGGAGCCGACCGTCGGATAGAACTGCACGCGCAGAGTGGTGTGCGCGCTGCTGGCCTCCACGCAGGTCTGCTCGAGGGTCCAGCCGTTGCCGTCGGGCAGGTCGCTGAAGCGGGCGGCCCCGCCGTTGCTGGGCGAGGTGCCGGTGAGCCACAGGGTGAAGTTGCCCGACGCGCCGGTGTTCGGGTACTCGGTGCGCACCCGGGCCGAGCCGCACACGGTCTGCCCGGCGGTGGTCTTGAGCGGGATGTCCTCGTAGATCCCGCCGCCGGCCGACGCGGTGTTGGTGGCAGCGAAGTGCGAGCCGGCATAGGCGGCGGGCGCGCCCGGGGCGTTGCCGTAGACCACGTAGTTGGACTTGGTCCCGGGATAGATCCTCCACGGCCCGGAGCCAGACTCGAAACCGCCGTTGCTCGCCAGCGACGTGTGGACGTTGACGTCGTCGATCTCGGTCGTGGGTGACCCGGGCGTGGGGTAGAACTGGACCCGCAGCGTGCTGTGGGCGCTGGTGGCCTCCACGCAGGTCTGGGCCTGGGTCCAGTTGCCGAGGTTGCCCAGCCCGCCGTAGGCGGTGGCGCCGCCGTTGGTGGCGGTCTTGCCGGTGAGCCAGAGAGCGAACCGGCCCGAGGCGCCGGTGGCCGGCAGCTGGGTGCGCAGCCAGGCCGAGGCGCAGACCAGCTGGCCCGCGGAGGTGGTCAGTGCCACATCCTGGTAGATGCCGCCCCCGGCGCTGGGCGTGTTGGTCGCCGCGTAGTGGGTGCCGCTGTGGGCATTCTCCACCACCACGGTGTCGGCCGACGCCGCGGCAGGCAGGCACAGCGCCAGCGCGATGAGCGGCGCCACCACCGCCATGCCCAGCGCCGTCCGTAGCGCGCCAAAGGACTTCATTTCCGTCCAACCACCGCAGGCAATGATTCCACACGATGGGTGCCCTGACAAAGGGGCCCGTGGAGAACGTCAGCGGCGGCCAGGACGGGAGGTGCGGTTGCCTGGAAGGGCTGGGGCCGGCCCCGGAGGCGACCGTGGGATATAACGACTACCAGCTGGTCGTTATCTCCCAGGCTCCCCTGGAAATCGTGACTATTGACCGCGCGGGAACGCCGCGTCCCGCTCTCCCGGGCCCGTAGCTTGAGAACCTCGTCTGCGCGCCACCACCTGGGGCGCGCGTGGCGTGCGCCGGCCTCGCGGCGAGCCGGCGTGCAGCGCGTGCTCGTAGACCTCCCAGGTCGCGGCGGCGACGTCGTCCCACGTCCATTGCGCCAGAGCCGGCGCGGGGCGCGACAGCCCCTCGGCGTGGCGCACCAGGCCGTCGAGGTCTTCGACGTCGGTGAGGGTGACGCGCCCGGCCAGGACCTCGCGCAGCGCGGGCACGTCGCAGGCGGCCACCGGAGTGCCGCAGGCCAGCGCCTCCACCGGGGGCAGGCCGAAGCCCTCCTCGTCGGACGGGAAGACCAGGGCGTGGGCGCCGCTGTAGATGGCGGCCAGATCGTCGTCGGGGACCGCGCCGGTGAGCTGGACACCGGGCAGCTCGCGCGCCCAGCGGCTCACCGGGCCCACCAGCACCAGCGGCATGGTGCGGTCAGCGCGGGCCAGGGCGGCCACCCGCTTGCGCGGATCGGGACGGCGCAGCGTCCCGACCCACAGCAGGTAGGGATCGGGCAGTCCGTAGCGCTCCCGGACGGCGGCCACCTCCTCGGCCGGCCGTCGGTAGAAGGTGTGCGCCGGTGCCTGCGGGATGACCTCGATGCGGTCGGCGGAGATGTCCAGCACCCGCATCGCGTCGTCGGCCACCGCCCGCGTGGGCACGATGACCATCGTCGCCCGCTGAACGGCCAGGTAGCGCAGCTTGAAGCGCAGGCCGGTGCGCAGGTACTCGCCGGGACGCTTGAGCGGGATGAGGTCGTGGAGGGTGACGACGGTGGGCACGGGGGAGCGCAGCGGCGCGCCGTCCAGCCACGGCGAGTGGAACACGTCGCCACGACGAGGGTCCGGGCTCTCCACCACCGCCCCCGGCGCGTGCGCGGCCAGGGCGTCGAGCAGACAGCGCGCGTAACGTCCGACGCCATGCCAGACCGGCGCGGGGCGGCTGTCGAAGGCGAGCTTCATAGGACCGGCATGAAAGCCGAGGGAGGGTCCGATTCGCTGACCGTGGCGGTGGGCATAAGCTCGACGTCGGTGTTCCCCGGTGCGGCACTGTATCCCGGCGGCGGCGCGGCTGTCCAGAGGCCGCCCCGGCCCGATACGTTCACCGCGTGAAGCAGTACTACGAGGAGCTGTGGGCGCGCCTGCCCGAGGATCTCGCGCCCCCCGACCTGACCCTCCGACGCGGCTTTGCGCTGGCCAACGTCGGCCCGGGCGATCGGGTGCTGGACCTGGGCTCCGGCGAGGGCGATCTCGCCGCCGACATGGCCGGCGCGGGGGCGCGAGTGACCGCTGCCGACGTCGCCCAGGGTGCGCTTGACCGGGCGCGCCGCCGTCATCCGCAGCTTGACCTGCGCCTGGTCGGATTCGACGCGCCGCTGCCCTTCGACGACGGCGCCTTCGATGTCGTGTGGTCCAGCGAGGTGATCGAGCATGTCGCCGACACCGCGCGGTGGCTCTCGGAAGTCCGCCGTGTGCTGGCGCGCGGAGGCCGGGTGCTGCTCACCACTCCCAGTCACGGCCGCCTGCGCCTGCTGGCCGGCGGGATCGAGCGGTACTCCGTTCCGCTCGGTGACCACCTGCACCTGTACACGGCGCGATCCCTGCGCGACGTGCTGAGCGACTTCGCCTTCGGGGAGATCACGGTGCGCGCCGTGGGCGGGCCACCGCTGGCGCGCCGGCTGCTGCTGGCTCGCGCGGTGCGCTGATCGTCGCGGCTTGGAAGCGTCAGCCGCCGCGCGAGCGTCAACCTCCGCGGTGGCGGCGCGCCCGCGCCCGGGCTCGGGCCGAGCGCGCCTTCGCGGCCGCCCGGCGCTGGGCCAGCAACGCGTTCGCGTCCGCGATCTCGGTGCGGGCCGTGATGGTGTCGACGCTGCTCGCCCGGTCCAGCGACAGGGCCTGCTGCAGCTCCGCGATGGCCGGCAGGGGGTGGGCGGCGGAGTAGTCGTACTCGCCCAGCGACAGCCAGGACTGCGGGTTCTCGGGCTGGAGCTGCGTGGCCTTGACCAGTTCGGCGCGGGCCGCCGCGTACTGACGGTTACCGCTGTACAGCGCGGAGAGCTGATCGAGCGGCTCGATCGAGAGCGGGTCGCGGCTGGCCGCCGCCCGTGCGCTGGCAAAGGCCGTGTCCGGGTGGTTCTCGGCGTCGGCCATCGCCTGGGCCGAGCGCAGCGGCTGCCACATCAGCCAGCCGCCGATCATCGCGATGGCGGCGAGGCCGGTGACGAGGGCTCCGGCGCCGGGCCGTTGCAGCACCGACACGCGCCCCTGCGCCCGCCGTCCGACGGGCGCCGAAAGTGGCCCGCGACCGGCCAGCCACCCGGCGCACACCAGGACGGGGATGGCGATGCCCGGGAAGTAGAAGGTGAAGTCCAGCACCGACTGGATGCCGAAGGTGATCACCACGATGGCCAGCGCCGCGAGGCCCGCGCGCTCGTTGGCCTCGAGCTCGGTCAGCTCGCTCCACTTTCGCTTGAGCGCCAGCGGACGCGCCGCGGCTCGGCCCCACGCCACAAGCAACCCCAGCGTCAGCACGACGCCGATGAGCCCGAGGTCGGCGAACGTCTGCACGAGGTAGTTGTGCGCCTGATCGGTCTTCTGCCCGCTCGTGGTGTAGCGGAGGCGGGCCACCCCGTAGCCGAGCTCGCCCACTCCCTTGAGCAGCGCGTGGCTGCCGACGTCCAGGCCCTGATGCCAGTAGGCCGGGCGGCTGGAGCCGAGCTGCGTGAGCCGGCCCGGCGTGTCGTAGACGACGCTGTTGGTGCTGACCAGAGAGTGCCAGGCGTGGGAGATCTGTCCGAACAGCCCCCGGCTCGACGCCGCTACGGCCACCACGGCGGCCACGGGGACCAGTGCGGCCACGCAGAGCAGAGCCGTCCCGATGCGCCGTCGCGTCGGTTCCGGGACTGTGACGCGGGCCATGGACATGCTCGCGGCCACGCCCAGCAGGGCCGCGACCAGCGTGATCCCCAGCAGCGCCGGGCCGAAGGCGTGACCGGCGGCGTCCTGTGCCGCCATCGACACGTGGTCGGTGGTGAGGTTGTGGTCGTTGAGCGCCACCACCACGATGGGGATGGCGCACACCCCGGCCAGGCCGAGCATCAGCGCCGAGCGCAGCCGCAGGGGCACGAACCCCACCCACGCCGCGACGGCGACGACGCCCACCAGCGCCGCCGAGCGCGAGTAGGAGAGCGCGATCACGGCGATCATCAGCGTCATCGCCGGGACCGTCAGGCCGCGCAGGACGGTGGCGCTCACCGGCCGCGTCGCCGCCCAGAGGGCGGGCGCCAGTCCCAGCGCGGCGGCGACCCCGATCGCGTTCCAGTAGCCGAACGGGGCCAGCAGCCGGCCGTAGTCGTTGCCCGAGGCCAGGGTGCTCGGAAAGACCTTGGCCAGCAGCGAGTAGGCGCACAGGACGGTCACGGCGAGGGCGACGCCGCCCACCAGCGCCGGCCAGCGCGTGGGAATGAGCCGCCCGGCGACCACGGCGGCGGCGAAGGCCGCCAAGTACGAGAGCAGCTGGTTGGCGCCGAACCAGGACCAGTCGGGCTGCACCGACCACAGGATCGACAGCGCCGCGAACGCGGTGAAGGCGGCGAACCACGCGACGGCGGGCGCGCCCCAGGCGCGGCCGCGACCGCCGACGAGAACCGCCGCGGCGCAGGCGCCGGCGCCGAGGAACGTGATGGCGATCTGTGACCACGTGTTCTCGCTGGTCACCGTCTGATCGATGCTGCTGCTGGTGAGGAAGACCAGCGCCACCAGCGCGGCCGCCACCACCAGACCAGCGATCGCGTCGCGGGTCAGTGAAGCGGAGGGCTGCGGCCGGGAGGGCGTCGTCGTCGCTTCTCCCCCGGCGCCCGGCGGCGCCGGCACAAGGGTCGACACGGGGGCGGAGGCTAGCAATCGCGGTGTGCCGTCTGAGGCCATGACAACCCGTGCCTAACGCGGCGCTCGCGCGATGAGCATCAGCGTATGACCGAAGCGGGCCGCCCGGGGCCGGGCGCCGAGGCGGTCCAGCGGCCACAACGCTCGCTGCACCGCCGGCGCCAGGCGCCGCCACGTGTAGGTGACCGCGTAGACGCGGGGCTCAAGCCCCGCCGCCCGGGCCTCGGCGGCCAGCCGGCGCGGCGAGAGCGGGATGTCGTCGGGCGTGCCGTGGACCCGGTTGGCCACACCCGAACGGTTGGCCAGCGCCAGTGCCGCGCCCACCGGATGCCATAGCCCCGGCTCGATGGCGATGAGCGCGCCGCCCGGCCGCAGGAGGCCCGCGGCCTCCTCAAAGCAGGGGCCGAGTGGCCCCTGAAACGCGAGGTGGTGCAACACCAGGCGGTAGAGGACGACGTCAAAGGACTGCGGCGCGAGCCCCAGGTGACCGGCATAGCCGACCACCCCCGCGTCGGCGCGCCCGCTCTCCAGCACGCCGGCCACCTTGGCCGGGTCAGCGTCGGCCCCGACCAGGCGAAAGGCGGGGGCGGGGAAGAGGTGGCGCCCGGGATGCCACCCGCATCCCACCGACAGCACGTCGCCTCCGCGCAGCGCCAGTTCGCGGTCCATGAGCGTCCGCTCGCGCTCCATCATGTGGGCGTAGTTGAGCTCGAGCGTCGAGCGCCGGCTGTGGCGGTCCAGGAGGTTGTCGGCGTCATAGGGGGCGGAGGCGAGCTCAGCCATCGCGCACCTTGGCATAGGCCTCCACCGTCTCCCGGCCGCAGCGCTCCCAGGTGAACTCCCGCGAGACGGTGTCGCGGGCAGCGGTGCGCAGGGCATCCAGGCGGCGGTGGTCGGACAGCAGCGCGTCAATGGTGCCAGCGAGTGCACCCGGGTCGCCCGGCGTCACCAGTTCGATGCCGTCGCCCGCCGCGGCGATCTCCTCGGGGCCGTCCTCGCCGCGCGATCCGATGGCCGGGATCCCCGCCGCCATCGCCTCCACGTAGGCGACGCCGAAGGCCTCGGCGGTGCTGGGCAGGACGAACAGCGACCCCGCCCGCGCCTGGGCCACCGCATCGGCGTGGGCCAGGCGCCCGCGCAGGACCACGCGGTCGGAGATGCCGCGAGCCGTGGCCAGGGCGCGCAGCGCCTCCCGCTCAGGGCCATCGCCGACGATGACGTAGCGGAGTTGGGGCCGGCGATCGCGCAGCAGGGCCACCGCCTCGATGACGTCGGCGTGGCGCTTGCGGGCGATGAGATTGCCCACCGTGACCAGCGTGGGGGTCGCCGGCGGCGGGGCGACAGCGGGCGGCAGGTCGGTCCCCAGATGCACCACGCGGGTGTGACGGGCGCCGCGCTCCTCGCAGCGCCGCGCGGTTCCCGCACTGTTGGCCAGGACCAGGCGGGCGTGGGCCAGCGCGGCGCGCACCGCCGGCGCGCCCGCATGGGGACCATGGACGTCACCGCCGTGGACGGAGACGAGCAGCGGGACCCCGGGGGCGGCTCGGCGCACCGCGTCGCCCGAGGGCACGGCATAGTGCGCGTGGGCCAGCTCGAAGGGAAAGCGCTCGCGCAACCGGCGCAGGGCGCGACCCAATACCGGGGCAGCCCACGCGCCCCAGGACGCGTAGCTCCACGGCCGCGGCGGCGAGACGTAGCGCACGTACTGCACGGGTACACCGTCAATCACCTGTGCCACGGGCTGGCGCGCGGCGTCGCGCAGCGCCCGGAGCCGAACCGAGCGCACATCGGCGAGGGTCGGGAACGGGCGGTGGAGCACGAGCACGCGAACGTCGGCACCGGCGTCGCGGGCCGCCACCGCCTGGCGGTGCGCCCACACGCCCAGCGTCGGGTCAGACGCCCGGGGGTAGTACTCGGCGACGATCACGACCCGCATCACCAGTGGTGGTGGGTCGCCACGGTCCGCTGGGCCTCACTGGCCGTGGTGTACGGGCGCTCGGCCAGGAAGGCGCGGGCCTCGGCCAGGGCCGCGCCGCGGTCATAGGCGGCGGCGATGCGCCGCAGGCCGTGGTGGACGGGCACGGCGTCGATGACGCCCATGCGCCATCCCCGCTGCGCGGCGACCGCCGACCAGTGGGCATCCAGCCCCCATCCGAAGCGCAGCGGCGGGAATGGGAGCATCTGGGCGAAGGTGTCCGCGCGCAGCGCGCACACCGGGCCGATCTCCACGAACCGGGTCTCGCGCGCGACGGAGCCCGGCCGGCGACGCGTCACCGCCCACGCGGCGTGTGAGCGCCATCGGTGCGCGGGCTGCGCCATGGCGAAGTCAAAGCGCTCCGCGAGGAGCAGGAGCTCGTCGAGGAAGCCGCGGGGCAGGCGGACGTCGTCGTCGAGCAGCAGCAGCCAGTCATAGCCGTCGGCGGGATGTGACGCCAGCAGCCCATTGAGATTCTCGAACTTGCCGCCGTCGCCGACGGGGCCGGTCACCAGGTCGACGCGATGGTGGGAGCGGGCCAGCTCGGTGCGGGCGGCGCCCAGCACGTTGGGCGCGTCGGTGCGCTCCAGCGCGAGCGCCAGCACCCGTCGTGACGGCGCCCGGCGGGCGGCCCGGCGCAGTCGCACCGGCGCCAGGGTGGCCAGCGCGATGGCGTCGCACGCCGCGTCGGCGAGCGCGGCGCGCGTCGTGGCGCGGATGCCATGCACCTGGCCGCTGGTCCCCGACAGGAAGTCGGCGCGCTCAGCGTCCATACGTCGCCACCGTCTCGGTGAGGCGCCCCGCCGCGTGCGCCACCAGCATGATCCCACGCGGGCAGCGGCGCCTGACGACATGCCACTGACATCCCGCCAGCGTGCGCAGCTCGGCGATGAGCGAGGGGGCGGTGCCCTTGTGCGAGTCGTAGCGGCGCGAGGACCGCCCCTGCCGGTAGGCGGCGCGTGAGAGCCGGGAGATGGTGGCGTCCTGCTCGGTCCGGCGGTGGTCCAGTCCGGCACCGGCGAGATAGCGCACCACCCCGCCCGCCGCGGTGTAGCGCCGTTCCCAGTCCTCCTCGTCGCCGGGGCCGTGCCACGCCTCGTCAAAGCGGCCGGCGCGGCGTACCGCGCTGCGGCGCAGGGCCATGTTGGCCCCCCACACCAGCGCTACGTCGCGATCGGTGGCGCCGAGGTCGAGGGTGGTGATGGGAGGACTCTCGCGCCCGCAGGACCGTGGGCCCCCGCCCTCCAGCACCGCCCGGATCGGGCCGCCGAAGACCTCGATCTCCGGCGCGGCCTGCGCGCCGGCGAGCACCGCCGCAAGCCAGCCCGAGGGCGCGGAGACATCGTCATCGATGAGCACCACCAGGTCGGCGGCCGCGGCGTCGATCCCGGCGTTGCGCGCGGCGTTCAGGCCCCCAGGGGCCGGCACGGCCAGCACGCGCGTCCCGTGCCGGGACGCCACCGCGTCGGTGGCCGGGTCAGCCCCGTCGTTGAGGACGATGACCTCGGCGCCGGCGGCCTGCGCCTGGGGCATGACCGTAGCCAGGGCGACGTCGAGGTACTGGGGCCGCCCCCGGGTCGGGATCACGACCGTGGCTGTGGGTGGTGAGGGCACGACCTTCCATTCTGCCCAGGGAATCCATTGTGTCCGGGGCCGCGGCCGGACGGGTCGGCGTCAGCTTGGCGCCGAGACCTGACGGCGATGCTCGCGCAGCTGTCGCGCGAAGGCGGCGACGAAGCGCGGGTTGTAGCGCGTGTACCGCCGCCACAGGCGTCGCGGCTCATGGGCCAGCCGGTAGGCCCACTCCAGGCCGGACTCCTGCAGCAGCCCCGGCGCCTGGGGGACGAGTCCGGCGTGAAAGTCAAAGGCCGCGCCGACCCCGATGAGGACGGGCGCGTCGAGCTCGTCGCGCATCTCGGCCATCCACTTCTCCTGCTTGGGCACGCCGATCCCGGCCCACACGACGTCGGCGCGCGAGCCATTGATCTCCTTGATCACGGCGGCGCGCTCCTCGGCGGTGAGGGCGCGGTGGGGGGGCGAGTAGCCGCCGACGATGCGCACGCCGGGGTAGCGCTGGCGGAGATTGAGCGCGAGCTGGACCAGCGCGCCCTGGTTGCGCCCACCGTAGAGATACATGCGCTGACCGGAGTCCACCGCCCGGGCACACGAGCGCGCCATGAGCTCGGGTCCGTAGACGCGATCCTCCAGGCCGTGGCCAAGCAGGTTCAGCGCCCACACCAGCGGCTGACCGTCCGGGACGTTGACCGCGGAGCCCATCAGCGCCGCTCGGAGCGCCGGATCCTCCCGGGAGGCCATGACGGTGTGCACGTTGCAGACGCAGACATAGCCACGCTCACGCGCCGCCACCATCGAGTCGATCCAGTCCATGGCCGCCTCATAGTCGGTGAGCGCAAGCGGAACCCCGAGCACGTCCGCCGTCCGCGGCGGGCGCACCGACGTGATCAGCTCTGGCTCTATCGAACCCTGGGGGCGCATGGATGTGGTCAGATCTCCTCGCATTCGAGACTGGATTTCTCGGAGGTTAGGCATAGAAACGGGGATTGCGCTGCGAAGTTACGGTCTTGCCTGATTCGCTGGACGAACGTCAGAAAAGTTGCAAAAGGCACGAGATCCCGGTCGATTCCCCCTACGGAACCGGTGCCGGTCTCGGTGGCACAGCCCCTCCTACCCGCTGCTTCGTAATCTCCACCGCTCATGGACTGCGTAGTCACCGGCGGCGCCGGCTTCATCGGATCCAATCTCGTCGATGCTCTGCTGGCGCGTGGCGATCGCGTCACGGTGATCGACACGCTCGTCACCGGCAAGCGGGAGAACCTCGACGCAGCCCTGTCGGAGGGGGCGGTGCTCGAGACCGTCGACATCCGCGACGCGGACGCCCTGACCGAGGTGTTTGCCGCCGTGCGTCCTGAGACCGTCTTTCACCTCGCCGCCCAGATCGACGTCCGCCACTCCGTGGCGCGGCCCGCCGACGACGCGCAGACCAACATCGTCGGCACGATCAACGTCCTGGAGGCGGCGCGCGCGACCGGGGTGCGCCGCCTGGTCAACACCTCGACCGGTGGCGGCCTGTACGGCGATGCCGACGTGCTCCCGACGCCGGAGAACAGCGAGATCCGCCCCCTCGCCCCCTACGGTCAGAGCAAGCTCGGCGCCGAGGGCTACTGCGCGCTCTTCACCCGCCTGCACGGACTGTCCACCGCGTCGCTCCGGTACGGCAACGTCTACGGCCCCCGCCAGGACGTACACGGCGAGGCCGGGGTGGTGGCGATCTTCTGCGGCCACCTCATCGACGGGACCGTCCCGACGGTGTTCGGCGACGGTGGTCAGACACGCGACTGGGTCGACGTGTCCGATGTGGTGCGCGCCAACCTGCTGGCCGCCGAGTCGTCGCTCACCGGGCCGGTGAACATCGGACACGGACACGAGACCTCGATCCTGGACCTGATCCGCGCGCTGGACGAGGTCTCGCCCGACCGGCGCCTCGCCGAGCCGACGTTCGTCCCCGAGCGCCCCGGCGAGGTGCGCCGCAGCTGCCTGGACGTGACCCGCGCGAAGGCCGAGCTCGGGTGGGAGGCTCAGGTGTCGCTGCGCGACGGGCTGCGAACCATCCTGCGCGGCCTGCAGGGGTAGACGCTCTACCCTCTGAGCATGGTCAACGGCGGTGAAACGGCCTTGCCCGCAATTGCTGCGCGCGGTGTGAACAAGACATTCCGGATTCCGGAGCAGAAGGTCCACACCCTCAAGGAACGCGCGCTGCATCCACGGCGCCGCACCGCGTACCAGACCTTTCAGGCGCTCAACGACATCACCTTCTCGGTGTCGCGTGGCGAGTTCTTCGGGATCGCCGGGCGCAATGGGTGTGGCAAGAGCACGTTGCTGAAGTGCATCGCCGGGATCTACCAGTGCGGTGGCGACATCTGGTGTCGTGGCCGGCTGTCCACCTTCATCGAGCTCGGCGTCGGCTTCAACATGGATCTCGCCGCGCGCGACAACGTGGTCATGAACGGGATCATGATGGGGCTGTCACCGCGCGAGGCGCGCAAGCGGTACGACAGCGTCATCGACTTCGCCGAACTGCACGACTTCCGCGACCTGAAGATCAAGAACTACTCCTCGGGAATGCTGGTGCGCCTGGCCTTCTCGGTGGCGATCCAGGTCGACGCCGAGATCCTGCTCATCGACGAGGTGCTCGCCGTCGGCGATGCCGCCTTCCAGCAGAAGTGCTACGACGTCTTTCACGCGATGCGCGAGCAGGGCAAGACGATCGTGCTGGTCACGCACGACATGTCCGCCCTGCAGCGGTTCTGTCACCGCGCGATGCTCCTGGAGCGCGGTTCGATGGTCCACGTGGGGGAGGCCTCGGACGTGGCCGAGCGCTACCTGGAGATCAACTTCGGCCGCGACCCCGAGGCCCTCGACGCCGACGGCGAGCATGGCGGCGACGGCGACGCGCGGGTCATCGACGTGTGGGCCGAGGACGCGCGCGGCGACCGCGTGCCCGCGATCCCCCAGGGACAGCGGCTGTCGCTGCAGGTCCTGGTCGAGTTCATGGTCGACGTCGAGGATCCCCAGGCCGAGGTACAGATCCACAACGAGGACCAGAAGGCGGTCCTGGTGGCGTCGACCTGGGTCCAGCATGAGCACAGCGGCCGCTTCTCCGCGGGCGAGCGGGTGCAGTTCACCTTCAGCTTCGACAACGTGCTGGCGCCGGGCCGCTACAGCCCCGTGGTCAACCTCGCGCACCGCGGCTCGGGGCTGGATGTGATGGACCGCTACGACCGTGGCTTCTCGTTCTTGGTCCGCGCGAACCTGCCGATGGGCGGGATCGTGGACCTCCCGACCGAGGTGGGGATCCGTCGCGTGGACTCCGCGGTGCCGCAGAGCACCGACGTGGAGCGGGAGCTCAGCGCGTGAGCGCGACCGAAGCCATCCCCTACGAGGAGCTGGGACGGCCGATCAGCGGCCCGCGCGCGCTGACCAGCGACTGGAACCGGTTCTGGCATCTCACCTTCAACATCGCGCGGATCCAGTGGAAGCTGCGCTTCTTCGGCTCCGCGCTGGGCTACCTGTGGCAGCTCATGCGCCCCCTGCTGTTGTTCACCGTGCTCTACACCTTCTTCACCGTCATCGGCCATGTCGGCCGGGGTGCCAACGCGCGGCTGGGTGAGCCCGAGCACTTCTACGGCGTGCAGTTGCTCAGCTCGATCGTGCTCTTCACGTTCTTCTCGGAGTGCACGGTGGGCGCGGTGGCGAGCGTCGTCTCGCAGGAGGCCGTGGTCCGCAAAGTCCAGTTCCCGCGACTGGTCATCCCGCTGTCGATGGTGCTCGGCGCCGTGTTCAACCTCGGGCTCAACCTCCTGGTGGTGCTCATCTTCGCGCTGTTCTCGGGCGTGCGCCCGATGCTCACCTGGCTGGAGCTGCCCGTGATCCTGTTCGTGCTCGCCGTGTTCTCCACGGGCCTGGCCATGCTGCTGTCGGCCCTGTATGTGTATTTCCGTGACATCCAGCCGATCTGGGACGTTCTCACCCAGGTCATCTTCTACGCCTCACCGGTGATCGTTCCCCTGTCCTCGGTGCAGGCCAAGCTCAGTCACACGCTGGTCGAGGTGTACATGCTCAACCCGCTGGCCTCGACCTTCCAGCAGTTCCGTCACGCCATGGTCAACAACGCCACTCCGGGAATCCGCGAGCTGATGGGACCGGTGTGGATCTGCGGGATGTTCGCCATCGTCGCGGCGGTCTTCGCGCTCGGGTTCGTGGTCTTCAACCGCTCGGCGCCGTACGTCGCCGAGAACCTGTAGCGGCGTCAGCGTGGGCAGCCGGTCGCCCGCGACCGGCTCACGATCACGTGCTCCAGCAGGGCTCCCGCCTGATGCGAGGCCACGCCGGGCGTCTTCTTGACCGAGATCGCGCCCGACGCGTTGGGCGTCCCCTGAGGCAGGCACACGTCGAGGGCCATCTCCGGGATGGCGGGATTGCCCACGGTGAGGGTGAGCGACCGCGTCACCGATCCCAGGCGCACGGTGACGGTGGTGTGCCGGCCCACGGGCAGGGTGGCGGTGGCCGCCGGCGGGATGACCGCGAAGGTGACCCGCATGCGGGTCGCCGACCCGGAGGCGTCGTTGAAGGCGAACAGCTTGGCGGGCGCGTCGGCGAGCACGGAGCCATCGGGGGCCAGCCCCTCGGCGATCCACGACGCGCGCATCGGCGGCGAGACCCGGGTGAGGATCATCCCGCCGCCGGGCGAGGTGGCGATGGTCTGCCCCGCCACCTGCAGGAACGGTGAGGCCACCGCCCCCACCACCTCACGGACCGAGGCCAGCGCCGCCTGGGGGCCCAACAGCCCGGTGCCGTTGACCACGGCGAGCCCGGCGTTACCCGGCTCTGCCGACATGGGGAAGATGGGAATCGGCAACCCATCCTCGGGCACCGAGAGCCAGTTGGTCACCGACTTGTTGAAGAAGAGCGTGGTGCGCTGCTGGTCCTCGCCGTTGACCGCGGGCGCGGCAGCGGGGGAGAGGTTGTCCAGCCAGGACACCGTTCCCGTCTGGGTGTGGCTGTCCACCCACCCCAGTGCCGACACGCTGCCGGTGGTACGTCCGGGGATACCGCTGACGTGGCCGGTGATCACCGCATAGGCGTAGCCGGTGATCAACAACTGCAGGCCGACGGCGATGCCCAGGATCCAGCCCCACCGTGTCCGCGGCCGGCGTGGCCACACCAAGGCGACGACGAGCCCGGCCAAGGTGGTGAGGATGGCCAGCGTGTCCTGCGGCGTGAGGCCGATTCCGAACTCGTCGATGCGATTGGTCAGGACGTGCTGGACGACGGACTCGGCGGGAGCCAGGAACGCCGTCTCGCTGGTCATCGGCGACAGGAAGGGGATGGAGCCGAAGATCGCCGCCAAGGCGACCGCGCAGACGATGAGCTCCCCGGCGCGGACCACCGACGAGCGCTCCTCCAGGGCGGCGAAGGTGCCCAGCCAGAACGCCGGCACGACGTAGAAGAAGTAACGCTCCTCGGTGATGGCACCGATGTAGCCGAACTGCGAGAACACGGTGAGGATGAGGAAGACGATGAGCATGAGCCCGCCGCCCAGCAGGTACACGTACATCTCGTCCAGGCGCGGAGAGGTCACCCGCTTGACGTACCAGGTGAGAGAGACGATCGCGGGGAGCACGCCCACCCCGAGCGCCAACGCGATCAACTCCACCAGCAGCCCCTCGACCATGTTGGGCGGCAGGCCGGTGCGGATGACGACGTTGCTGTAATTGCCCAGCGCGCGACTGACGTCGGTCTTCAGCGTGCCGGCGGCCGCCAGGTAGAGCAAGACGAGGATCCCGAGGCCGACGATGGCGGCGGTCAACGGGTACTTGCGCACCACGCTGACCGCGATGGGACGCAGCCGGCGTGGGGCCGGCGCGGTACGCCAGCGCACGATCGCCACTCCGACGATGGCGCAGACGTAGCCGAGGAACAGTCCGGCGAACTGCACCCGGGTGATGACCAGCAATCCGACGGCGATCAGAGCCAGCAGGTCGGCGCGCAGGCCCGGGTGCCACAACGCGTACAGGCACGCCAGCATCGCCCACCAGAACAGCGGGTAGGCGAGGTTCTCGGTGAACAGGGCCGTGGTGATGGTCAGCCACGGCAGGGCGACGGAGAGCAGCGCCACCGCGACCGCTGACCACGGCGAACGGAGCATGCGGCGTGCCAGCAGATACACCGGCACCGCGGCGCTGATGAACATGATCGTGCTGAGCACGTGATCGACCTGGATGGCGGTGGCGCCGTTGAACAGCCGCAGGGGGATCGAGAGGATGAACGAGTAGAAGCGGTCGGTGGCGCGGGCGTTGACGTCGTGCAGCAGCGAGGAGGGGAAGTTCGACGTGTAGTGGAGCGCCGACTCCTCCAGCACGGTCTCGTCCAGCGCCCACACCGTCACGCTGGCGGCCACCAGACCGGCCAGCACGGTGAGCAGTGCCAGCGCCGCCGAGAGGACCACCGGCGGGGAGAACCGGCGGCGGACGCGCACACCCGCGAACGCCGCGCGAGGAACCTCGCGATGGGCCTGTTCAGACGTGCTCATGACAGCGAGATGTGGGGTGACGGGCTCAGCATCGGCTTGACCGGGTTCTCAACGCGGCACCAGCGCGTGGCGGAGTCCAGCCTCCACCTGCTCGGCTGCTCTGCTCCAGGTCCGTCCCTGCACGAACGCCAGACCGGCGTCGCCCAGACGCCGGCGTTCGGCCTCGTCGTCGAGAAGCGCCTCAATCGTAGAGCAAAGCGTCAGAGGCTCGGGCGGCGTCAGGCGCAGGGGGCCGGCAACCCCGAAGCTGGCCCGCATCGGCTCGCTGTCCACCTCGACGCACGGCAGCCCACAGGCCATCATCTCCAGTCCGACGAGCGATGGGTTGGTGAGCGAGAACACCATGCCGACGGTGGCCTGCCGGTAGAGCGTCGCCAGATCGGCGGAGCGGACCGTGCCGAGCGCCTCGTGATGGAAGTCCGCGTGGGCGTCGCCGCCAAAGAGCGCGATCCGCGCCCCGGGCCGCCGCCGGGTCAGCTCTCCGAGGGCCAGCAGGCCGAGGGGGACCGCCCGCCGCGGCGTCGCCGCACGCGCGTAGAAGGCGACGGTGTCGTCGCGCCGCGACTCGTCACGGGGCGAGTACACCGCGTGATCGACGGCGAGGTCGAAGGAGGAGGACGACGCTCCGTAACGGTCACGCAGCAGCTGGGCCAGCCACGGGCTGGCCGCGACGCAATGCAGTCCCTGGCGGTAGGTCTCCGCCGCGAACAGGCTCTGCGCGGAGGTCGGATAGAACTCGGGCTCGTGGTCCTGGACCAGGTAGGCCCGGCCCGAGACACCCGGCAGCAACAGGACGCGTGGGACGGTCTGCCAGCCGGTGGCCACCGCGACATCGGCGCCCTGCCAGGCGCTGAAGTCGCAGTGCAACTCCAGCTCCGCGCCGCCGAACCAGTCGACGAACTGCCGGCCGGTGAGCGCGCTCCCGTCTCGCGCGTGACGCTGCTCGAAGTCCTCGAGCCATAAGGACACGGCGTGCCCGCGGGCGGCGAGCGCGCTCGCGAGGTGCACGATGGTGGCGTGGCCGCCGCTGCCCTGCCGAAAGGAGGGCATGACGACGGCCACCGACAGCGCGGCATCCGTTGCACCGCCGAAGGTGGGCCCCAGGACCGTGGGGCCGCGGCGGGCCAGCTCGGTCAGAGCCTCTGGCAGTGCGGGAGTCACGGGATCGGCGGGGCGGCCCAGAGCACGGCGCGCCAGCTCTCGGGCCCGGCGCATGGCGACCGACGTATCCACGCCCGATCAGCGCGGCTGACGCATGATGCGACGCTTGATGGGGCGCAAGGGGCGCAGCGCGGTGCGCACCGGCCAGGAGTGCCGGACCTTCAGCGCGGCGCGGACGCCGCGGCTGGTGCGGATGGCCTCGAGCCGCCGCTCGAACCGCCGCGCTCGCCGGTGCCAGTCGGCGCGCTCGCTCACCCTCTGCTGGTAGACCTCGAGTCCCGAGCGCAGGTCAGAGCTCAGACGAGCGGCGGCGACGGTGGGGCCGGGCTGCGGTAGGCGGACGATCGCGGTGAGCGCAGCCGCCATGAACTGGCTGGACTGGCCCCAGTCGGGCCAGGCTCGCGCGGTCTCCAGGGCGTTGCTGCGCAGGTAGTGCAGAAGCTTCCGATCGCGCGCCAACAGGTCCAGGGAGCGGGCGGTCCCAGTCAGGTCGTCCCAGTCGGTGATCAGCGCGTTATACCCGTGCTCGACGTATTCGTCGTGGCCCGTGACGGGAGTGACCACGCAGGTGGCGCCGCGGTGAAAGCCCTCCAGTGGCGGCCCCGCCATCCCCTCGACGGTGGAGAGCTTGCACACGACATGGTGCTCGGCGTAGAGGTCGGCCATCTCGCGATGGCTGAGCGGGCCCAGCACCCGGTCGGCGACGACGCCGGCCAGCGCGGGCCGGTCTCCACTGACCACGGTGACCTCATGGGGCTCACGCATGGCGCCGACGGCCGCGATGGCCTCCGGCACCCGTTTGTGCCACACGGTGGGCGACCCCTCCACCAGGACGCGCAGCGGCCCGGCGACGGCGGGGGTCACGCGCTCCAGCGGAGCGAACACCTCCTTGTCGATCCCGTTGCGGACGACGAAGCAGGGGGCGTCGGGCCGCCAGGACCCCAGGAGCTGGGCGATCCATCGTGCCTCGGTGATGAAGGCCACCGGCAGATCGAGCGTCAGCGCGGCGCCCAGCCGCTCGGCCTGATCCTCGAGGTAGAAACGATCCTCGAGGCTCTGCACGAAGTAGGCATGCCGCCCCGCCGGAATCTCGAACAGGGTGAAGGTGGTCTCCCACCACGTGGCGACGGCGACGTCGAAGCGGTCTGCCATCGCCTCTTCGCGCCCCCGGACGTGCAGGTCGGGAAGATGCTCATACCCGTGCCAGCTTGGCCCCTCGTCCTCGCGGACGAGGACCAGGGTCACGTCCCAGCCGGGGAGCAGGCTCAGCCGCCGGGCGTGCTGCACGACGACGCCGACCCCGCCCGAGAGCTGGAGATCGTTGACCAGGAAGGCGACCTTCACGAGGCTGGCTGGCTCGGGTCAACGCCCGAGAGCGGCCGCCCCAGCTCACGCTCGAGCTCGTGGATGTAGGTGCGCCACTCGTTGCGCTCGGCTTCCATGGCGCGCAGAGCCTCGACGCGCGCCTCGGCCACCGCCAGATTGCTCTCCCGCTGGCGTTCCCAGCGCCGCTGCTCGAGCTGCGCCGCAGGCACCGCCACGGCCTCGCGGACGACATCGCGGTGGCGCGGGCCGAAGGCTGCGATGAAGTGCGAGGCCACGGTGGTGCCGCCGCCGACCTGCACGCCCAGCTCGTGTGACTCCGGCGCGTCGTCCCACCCCACCATGGCCGACCCGGTGAGCGCCACCTGACGCATCAGCGTCTGCTCGGCCGGGAGCAGACGGCGCAGCTCGTCAAACGCACCCTCACCCCAGCGCGCCGCGTGGAAGGGATTCTCGATCGCCCAGAAGGCATCGTTGGGGACGCTCAGCACGAACGTGGCCACGCCGTCGCGGGCCAGCTCGCCCGCCCATTCCAGCAGCGGCGAGAAGGTGGCCAGATGCTCGACGACCTCGAAGCAGCTGACGACACGCTCACCCTCCACCGCCCGCAGCGCGTCGCCGACACGGGTCAGCACGTCGGGATCGGTGAGGTCACCGTGGAGTTGCACCGTGTCGGTCGCCCCGAGCCGGGCGGCAGCCTGTGCGACGGCCTCGGCCTCCAGGTCGACCAGCACCGTACGGGCGGGCCAGCGCCCGTCGAGCACCGCCGCCGGCGCGACGCCGTTGCCGCACCCGAGGTCCGCCCAGGCCGCGCTGGAGGCGAGGAGCGGGGCCAATAACCGGTAGCGGAGCTCGTGCTCGGACAGGATGGCCGGCGGGGTCTGGAGGGTGATGCGCTCTTGCCAGTCGGGCATGGGGAGGGGGCCTCGGAGCCTCGGTATCGTAGCCGGGCCGATGAGCAGCTCCGCCCCGACCATCGCCGCTCGCGCGCGCATCGGTGCCACCGGCCAGCGGACGCGGCTGGCCGTCCTGGGGCCGCCGGCATGGCTCGCCATCTGCTGTCCGCCACCGCAGACGCCGGCCTACCGCGCCTGCGGCGTGGCGGTGTCACCCGGCGACGATCCGGAGCTGACATTGGCCGCGGTGAACCGCTTCGCCCCCGACGTCACCGTCGTGCTGGACCCCCGCTGCCTGTCGGGCGACGCCCTCCGTCGCCTCCCGGGCATCACCCTGGGAATCCTGGTGGCCTCCAGCGTCCACGCCGAGCGCCACCCCGCCCCGGAGCTCGGCGACCGCCTCGCCGCGCTGGACCGGGTGGCGTCCTTTCGCACCGCCCTGACCGGCACCGAAGTCGCCGGCCGCCGGATCTGGCGTGCGATCCCGCCGCCGATCGCCGACATGCTCTACGGCGAGGTGCGCCCCCTTCATCGCCGCCCCTCGGTGATGACGATCGGGCGCTCCACCACCCACCGCGACGACCTGCTGCTGCCGGCGAAGCATCATCACGACCTGCTGGAGATCATCCACGGCGTGGCCGGCGAGGAGCTGGCCGCGTTGCTGGGCGAGTACGACGCGGGGGTCTACGTTCCCCGCGAGCCCGGTGCGGGCTTCGGAGCCCAGGTCGGCGTGCATCTGGCCGCCGGGCAGCTTCTCTTCGCGAACTCGCTCGGGCCTCGTCACGGTCTCGAGCCCGGACTGGACTATCTCTCCTTTGACTCCGGCGGCGAGCTGGTCTACATGCTCGATCGCCTGGCCCGCTTTCCCGAGATGTATCAGCGCATCCGCCTGCGCGGGCGGATGAAGGCGGAGCATTACCGCGCCTCACGGACCTTTCAGCGCATCGTCCATGACCTGCGGCTCGACGTGGCGGCGTTCGAGGAGCGGCGCAGTGGCGGCTCCGGCGGCTGAGCGGCGGCTGGGCCGGCTCAGGGGCGCGGGCGCCCGCCGTGGCGCGCGACGTCGTCGAGCGCGTCGCGGATGAGCTGGGGATAGACGGCCGAGGCCCGGAACCGCTCGGCCTCGGCGCGCCCGGCGCGCTGGACGTCGAGGTGGGCGTCGGGGTCGCCGGCGAGCTCGTCGGCCAGCCCGACCAGCGCCTCGGGGGTGTCGGCCTGCAGGAGGTGGCGCCCGGCCTGGAGACCGTGATCGGGACTGAGCGTCTCGGAGATGACCAGGTGGCCGGCCGCCAGCGCGGTGCAGACGCGATTCTCGAAGGTCGGATACGGGTGGTTGTGGAGGTTGAGCTGGACGTCGGCGGCCCTCAGGAAGCGATCGAGGCGGGAACCGAACAGCCCGTGGCCGATGTGCACGATCGGGTGGCGGCGCTTGACCGGCCCCAGCAGCTCCTCGCGGTGCGCGGTGGAGCGGCCCACGAAGAGCATCCGCGGCGGATGGGCCCGCTCATGCACGTCCATGAACATCTCGTCACCGACGGGGATCGGCAGCGAGCGCCAGACGGGCAGGATCGTGCTCGCCGTCTCCGCGATCAGCGGGTCGAAGGAGACGATCCGATCGAAGTTGCCGGCGTCCACCGCCTGCAGCCAGCCCAGCCGCGCCGTCAGGTCCGAATGGGCCTTCGCCCCGTTGCGGGGCAGGGGCTCCGTGAGGTAGCCGATCGTCACCGCCCGCAGGCCCGCGAACATCCCGGCGGGGATGATCTCGGGGCGGAAGACGAGGATGACGTCCGGGTCCAGCTCGAGCAGCCGGGCCAGCAGCGGGCCCGCCGGCGCTCCGGCGCGGAAATCGATGAACGTGGGGTCCAGATCCGCGGTGGGCCGGGCCAGGGCACTGTGCTCGAAGTACACACCCTGACCGACGAAGGCGATCCGCAACGGCCGCTCGGCCGTCACTAGCGAATCCGGCGCAGACCGAGGATCGACAGCAGGAAGGACGAGAAGAAGATCTGGATGCCGACGATGATCAGCGTCGCCGACAGCACCGCAAGGTTCTCCTCCGAGAGCCTCCCGAAGCCGTGGTTGATCCAGTCGATGACGATGAAGGCGCCCACGGCCAATCCCGCAAGGGTCAGCGCGCCTCCCAGCAGGAGGCCATGTTCGAGCCTGTAGCGGGCACGCATGCGGTCAAACCATCGATCCTGCTCGCCCATGAAATAGGTCGCGTAGGCGTGGGCGCAGACCCCTAGGACGACCACCTGGGTTCCGACGATGGCGAGCAGCGCGCCGCCGATGAGGGCGTGGATGTCCCAGTTGCGCCCGAAGATGCCCAGATGCGCGATGACGATGAGCTCGACGGCGGCCCCGATCACCGCCATCAGCGTCCCCGGCAGGATGAAGAGATGGTTGGGGGAGTGCAGCAGCAGGAAGCGCAGGTGGCGCCAGCCGTCGCGGAAGCTGGAGAGCTTGGACTCCCCTCCCCGCGGGTGGTACTCGATGTCGAACTGGGCGATGCGCAGCTTCTCCTTGGCCGCCCGGATGACCATCTCTGAGGCGAACTCCATCCCGGTGGTGCGCAGGTCCAGCCGGGCCAGCGCGTCGCGGCGGAACGCCCGCATGCCGCAGTGGGCGTCGTCGACGCCGGTGCGGAACAGGAGGTTGAGGAACCCCGACAGCAGCGGGTTGCCGATGTAGCGGTGAAGCCACGGCATCGCGCCAGGGTGGATGTTCTTCATCCGGTTGCCGATCACCATGTCCGACCCCGCCTCGAGCTCATCCAGGAAGTGGGGGATCTCGCCGAAGTCGTAGGTGAGATCGGCGTCGGCCATGACGATGAAGCGGCCCCGGGCGGCCTTGAAGCCGGCCATGTAGGCGCTCCCGTACCCGCGCATCGGCTCGTGGACGACGATGGCGCCGGCCTCCGCCGCCAGGCGGGCGCTGGCGTCCTCGGACGCGTTGTCGGCGACGATGACCTCGCCGGAGATCCCGTGATCCTCGAGGACGGTCCGAGCGCGTGTGACGCACTCCTCGATCGTCTCCTCCTCGTTCAGGCAGGGGATGACGACCGATACCACCAGTCCTTCACCGGCGGCGAACGAGGTCGGATCCGAGGTCTCGTGCTCGACAGTGCTCATAGGATCAGGCGCACCCTTCTCCAACGATCAGGATCGCCGAAGGTTGCGCACTTGGAGGGTTCCCCGGTCCAGGATATGGAAATCTGGGGCTGATCATGCGCATCTGTCTGGTCTATGACTGCTTGTTCCCGCATACCGTGGGCGGCGCCGAACGTTGGTACCGGAGCCTGGCCGAACGCCTCGCCGCTGACGGCCACGAGGTTACCTACCTGACGCTGCGCCAATGGGATCGCGGCACCCCGCATGGCGTCAGGGGGGTCGACGTGCGGGTGGTGGGGCCGCGGATGAAGCTGTACTCAGGCCCTGGCCAGCGGCGGATCCTGCCCCCGCTCGTGTTCGGTGTGGGCGTGTTGTTGCACCTCGCGCGCCACGGCCGGCGCTATGACGTGGTGCACACCGCGTCGTTCCCGTACTTCTCGTTGCTGGCCGCCGCCGTCATGCGGCCCCGCGGGCGCTATCACGTGTTCGCCGACTGGCACGAGGTGTGGACCCGCAGCTACTGGCGCGCCTACCTGGGCCGAGTGGCCGGCGACGTCGGCTGGCTGGTGCAGCGGTGCTGCGCCCGCGTCCGCCAGCGCGCGTTCTGCTTCTCACGGCTGCACGCGGCGCGCCTGCGGGCCGAGGGGCTGCGCGGGGAGGTCACCATCCTTCCCGGCGAGTACGCCGGCCCGCGTGACCTCCCGGTCACCGAGCACGTGGACACGCCACTGGTGCTCTTTGCCGGTCGTCACATCCCCGAGAAGCAGGTGCCGGCGATCCCCCCGGCGGTCGGGTTGGCCCGTGAGCGGATCCCGGCCCTCCACGCGGTCATCCTCGGCGACGGTCCCGATCGCAACGAGGTCGCGCGACGGGTGGCTCGAGAGGGCCTCGGGGACATCATCGAGGTGCCCGGATTCGTGGAGACCGCGGTGGTGGAGGACCTCATGAGCCGGGCGATGTGCCTGCTGTTGCCCTCGCGTCGCGAGGGCTACGGGCTGGTGGTGATCGAGGCCGCGGCTCGCGGAACCCCCAGCATCGTCGTCGCCGATCCTGACAACGCTGCCGTTGAGCTCGTCAACGAGGGCGAGAACGGCTACGTGGCGCCGTCCGCGGAGCCGGCAGCGCTCGCCGAGGCCATCGTCCGCGTCCACGATGCCGGCCCGGACCTGCGCCGGCGGACCGCGGCGTGGTTTGCGCGCAACGTGGACCGCCTCTCGCTGGAGCATTCGCTCCAGATCGTCCACGACGCCTACGAGGCTGACCGCACCGCGCGCTCGTAGCTGGCCAGGGTGCCCTCGGCGGCGGCGCGCCACGTGTACCGCGCCGCCCGGGCGCGCCCCAGCTCGCGCAATCGCTCGGCGGCCGCCGGATCCTGCAGCAGCGTCCGGATCGCCCCGCTGATCGCGGGCACCGACTCGGGATCGAAGTTCAGCGCGGCGTCGCCGCTCACCTCGGCCAGCGATCCCCGGTCAGAGCAGGCCACCGGCACCCCGCGCGCCATCGCCTCGAGCACCGGCAGCCCGAACCCCTCGTACAGCGAGGGGAAGACAAAGGCGGCCGCGGCGGCGTAGAGCCCCTCGAGCTCCTCATCGGAGACCCACCCCAGCATCTTCACGTCGCCGGAGACCCCCAGCTGCGCGGCGTGCTCGGTCAGCTGGCTCTCGTGGGGAGTGGGGTAGCCGGGTAAGACCAGCAGCGGCCGCGGTGCCGGCAGGAGCGCCACGGCCTCGATGAGGCGCCGGAGGTTCTTGTGCGGGAGCTTGGCCGAGGCGCTGAGCACGATCGGCCGCTCCCCCGCGCCCAGCCGCTCGCGCAGCGCCGCCTCGGGCATGGGGTCGATCCCGGCGCCCGGCCGCCCGAATCCGAGCGGCACCACGTCGACGCGGGAGGGTGCGATCCCCACCAGGCGCTCCAGGTCGGCCCGCGTGGCCGCGGCGTCGACGATGATCCGCTGGCAGCGTCGCGCGGCCAGTGGCACGAGGACGCGCATGCCGCGCGACCGCAGCCCCACGCGCGACTCGGGCACGACGTGGTAGATGAGGTCGTGGATCGTCACCACGCGGCGAAAGCGGCCCCACACCGGCGAGGTGTTGGCCAGGCTGTGCAGGAGATCGATGCCCGCCCGGTGCGCCAGCGGCGGCAACAACTGCTGCTCGCCGCGGACCCATTGGACGCGATTGAGCGCGTGGACCGGCACCTCGACGGCGTCGATGAGATCCGACCATGGCCCCGGGGTCCCGATCGTGTCGCGGTTGACGAACGCGGTGAACCGGTGCTCGGGCGCGGCGGCCACCAGCTCGGGGATGAGCTCGCGGGCGACCGTCTCGGTCCCCCCGGTGGCGCGCGGCGTCAGATAGACCAGATTGAGGCCGATATGCATGCGGCGAGGGTAACCCGGTGGGCCTCACCGGCTTGACCTCGCGCCCCGCGTGGTTGCGGCTTTGCGATCATCCCGCCGGCGTGGAGATCACCGTCGTCTATCTCGCCTGGGCCGGGGCGGGCAGTTCGCCGCTGGAGCAGTTCGCCGCCTCGCTGGCGCGGCACCCCGCGGGCGCCGACCACCGGCTGGCGGTCGTCTGGAAGGGGTTTGAGGAGCAGCCCGAGGCGCTCGAGGCCGCGCAGGCCCTCCTGGCCGGCGTCGCCGACATGCAGCTGCACATTCCCCCGGACGGCCTCGATCTCGTGTCCTATCGCCGCGCGGCCGACCTCGTGTCGGGTGACGTTCTCTGCTTTCTCAACACCTCGAGCGTGGTGCTGGCCGATGACTGGCTCGGGCTGTTGGCGCGCCACCTGACCGGCGAGGTGGGCATCGTGGGGGCGACGGGGTCGTGGGAGAGCCCGCTGTCAGGCTCGCGCGGGCCGCGACGGCTGCTCCGTCGCGGGCGCTATCCGGCCTTCCCCAACCCCCATCTGCGCACCAACGCCTTCCTGCTGCGGCGCGAGACCCTGCACGAGCTGTGGTGGCCCGCGGTGTTCACCAAGGGACAGGCCTGGGAGCTGGAGTCCGGCATGCGCAGCCTCACCCGCCAGATCGAGCAGCGAGGCCTGCAGCCCGTGGTGGTGGGGCGCGACGGGGTGGCCTACCCGCGCGAGCGGTGGGCGGCGAGCGGCACCTTCCGTCGGGCCGGCCAGGACAACCTGCTGGTGGCCGACAACCGCACCCGCCAGTTCAGCGAGGCCACGGGCCGCCGGCGCCGGCGGCTGACCCGGTTGGCCTGGGGCGATCCCCCCGGGTCGATGGCGCCCTCGGCGCTCGGTCAGGGCGTCCCGGCGTAGGCGCCGCGCCGGCGGCGCAGCGAGTCGAGGAACCCGATGCGCCCGTCGATCGCGTCGGCGGGCGGCCACGGTCGCCGTGGCAGCCCGCGGGCCGACCGCCACCCGGCCAGCCGGCCCCGTGCCGCGGCGGCGTCGCGGGAGATCACCAGGTCGCCGGCGGCGACGATCGCCTCGGTGGCCAGCGCCCGCGGGGCCGTCCGCGCCGACAGCAGGCCGTAGCGGCGCAGCAGATAGCCGCGCGCGTACCCCGAGCGCCAGCGCTGCCCGGAGGAGCGATGGCCGAAGGTGGCGCCACCGATGTGCACGGCCACGGCGTCGAGCGCGACCGCCGCGGACCACCCGGCGTGGCGCAGCCGCAGCCCCAGCTCGAAGTCCTCCATGTAGGCCGGAATGTGCTCATCCATGCCGCCGACCTCGTCCCACGCCGCGCGCCGGAAGGCGGCGGCGGCCCCCGCCGGCCCGGTGACCAGCGTGTCCGTGAGCGGCGCGGCGGCCGAGGGGCGCCCCTGGTGGCGGGCAAAGCCGGCCAGGATCGGGTCAGCGACCAACCCGACGCTGTCGATCACCGCCTCCCCGGGGCGCAGAAGCAGGCCGGCCACGGATCCCACCCTCGCGTCGGCGGTCAGGGGCGCGGTCAGGCGCTCCAGGAAGTCCGGCCGGGCATCGACGTCGTTGTTCATCATCACCACCAGCTCGCGTCGCCCGGCGCCGACGGCGGCGTTGCAGGCCACCGGATACGGCATGTTGCGCTCCAGCCGGATCACCTCGACGTCGGGATAGTGCTCACGCGTTCGGTCGGCGGTCCCCTCGTCACAGCCGTTGTCGCACAGGATGACGTGGTGATCGACGGTCTGGCGTGCCAGGTGGTCCAGGCAGCTGGTGGTCAGGTCCCACCGCCGGTAGGCCACGATCGCGACGTCGATGGCGGGCGTCATCCCAGCTGCCGGCGCCACCACGCCACCGTCCGCTCGGCGGCCTCGTCAAGCGACAGGTGCGGTGCCCAGCCGACCTCATCGCGCAGGCGGCTGACGTCAGCGGTGAGGCGGGCGGGCTCGTCGGGCGAGGTGGGCCGAGCTCCGAGCGCCACCAGCTCGGGCCGGCCGGCCGCCCGGGCGATGGCCGTGATCAGGTCGCGGACGGGGAGGGGGAGGCCGGATGCCATGTTGACGGGGCCCTCGACGTCGGAGAGCAGGAGCGCCGCGAACGCCTCGGCCAGCTCCGGGGCATAGAGGAAGTCACGGACCTGCTCCCCCAGCGAGCATTGCGCGACCTCGCCGCGCAGCAGCGACTCGGCTACCGAGCTGGCCAGCCGCCCGCGCTGCTCGTGAGGGCCGTAGGCGAAGAAGACGCGCCCCCACGCCATCGACAGGCTCTCCTGCGCCGCGAATGTCGCCACGGTGTGGTGCAGCGCGTCCTTGGCGGTCCCATAGAGCGTCGCCGGCCGGGTCGGCGTCGCCCGCTCCACGCAGTGGGTGTCGGCGCTCCATTCGTACTCCGCGCACGTCCCCGCCATCACCATCCGCCGACCGCCGCCGCGCGTGAAGGCGCGGGTCAGGCGCAGGCTGGCCTCCAGCCAGTCGAGGTTGTCCGGAGACGTCCAGAACCGGCCTGGCTGGGTCGTCCAGGCGAGGTGGAGCAGGTGGGTGGCCTCCAGTGCCGCGATGGCCGGCGCGCTCGCGGGATCCAGCAGGTCATGCTGGTGCCAGCGGACGCCGGGCGTCGCGTCGCTCGCCGCGGGCCGCGAGCTCAGCGCGTGGACCTCGGCCCCGGCATCCAGCAGTGGCTGCAGAGTCCCCCGTCCGATGAACCCGCTGGCCCCGGTGACGAGGACCCGGGTCACGCCGCGAAGTCCGGGTACTCGGCGTCGCGTTCGGACATGATCCGGCCGCCGGGGGGCGGGTCGGGCCACCGGATGCCGAAGGCGGGGTCATCCCAGCGCACGCCGGCGCCGGAGCCGGGAACGTAGGGCGTGGACATCTGGTAGAGGATCTCGCTGTCCTCCGCCAGGGTCTGAAAGCCGTGGGCGCAGCCGTCGGGAATGAAGAAGGCATGGCGGTTCTCGCCGGTCAGCTCCGCGCCGAACCAGCGCAGGTAGGTCGGCGACTCGGCGCGGAGATCGACGGCCACGTCGTAGATGGCGCCCCGCGTGCAGCGCACCAGCTTGGCCTCTCCGTGCGGCGCGACCTGGTAGTGCAGGCCGCGCAGCGTGCCCACGCGCCGGTTGACGGACGTGTTGCACTGGCTGACGCGACCATCCATGCCGCGGCGGGAGAACTCCTCGGCGTCGAAGGTGCGGGCAAAGAGCCCGCGATCGTCGCTGGCCGGCTCGGGCTCGATCACATAGGCGCCGACGATCGACGTCTCGGTGAAAATCACCGGGCGAAGGCTAGTGCGAGCTGGGCAGGGCGGGCCGACCGCCCAGGAGCGCGGGCGACGCGGGGCGCACCCTCATGTCGGCCGTTCTCCCCAGGCGAGGGCGCTGAGCAGCTCCCGGCCCGGGGGGCCGGCTGCCTGGTACTCCTCGGTCTGGTTGTCGGCCACCAACAGGTTCTCCTGCTCGCCTGACCAGAAGGTGAGGCTCCGGGGCCAGGCGCCGGGGTCGTACAGCGAGCCGTCGCGGGCCACCACCACCACGCGCCCACCGGATTCGAGCACCCGCCGCGTGAAGCCCGACCTCCCGCTCTCCCACCGGTACGCATCGCGCTTGCCGCGGATGCGCGGGAGCTCGAGGGCCGTGAGGAGCTCGCGCCGGGCGGCGAACGCGTTGGTGCGCAGGTGCGCCGACGGGAAGGAGGCGAAGGCGCCGCGATCGCGCACCATGTCCGCGGCGGCGGCGAGCTTGAAGGCGACACGGCCGTGGTCGCGCTTGTCGGGGAGATGGCGGCGCGTGAGCGCCAAAAAGCCCTGACGGGTCGGTTCGCGGCCGGCGAACACCGTGTCGTAGCCGCTGGACAGGTGCAGGTGGTAGCGCCGGTAGTCCTGATGGCTGGCCCACGATCCGGTGGCGCCCGCGACATGCACCGTCGGGTCCTGAAGAGCGCGGTCCAGATGGGCCAGCCAGTCGTCGGCGAGGACGCGCGAGTACGAGTTGGTGAAGCAGTACCGATCCGCGGGCACCGTCGCGACCACGCGCGCGTAGGCCGTCAGGTCCAGGCCGTCGTCGGGGAGGAGGACGTACCCGGGATCCAGTCCCCGTCGGCGCGCCGCCGCGACCGACTCCGCCGCGTCCGCCGGGCCATCGAATCCCTTGAGGGCCAGCACCAGCTCATGGTCGATGCCGGGCCGGTGCCCGGCGTAGGAATCCAGGAAACGCTGGAGCGGAGCGGGGCCGTTTGCACGGCGCACGAGGTGGATGAGGGCAAGCTTCATCAAACGAGCCTGTGAGAATGGCACCCCGCCATGCTCTTCTCCGTGCTCCTTCCCACCCACGACCGCCTCGAATATCTCCGCTTCGCCGTCGAATCGGTCCAGCGCCAGGACGAGGAGGACTGGGAGCTCATCGTCTCCGACAACGCCTCGACCGACGACATCGCCGGCTTCGTGCAGGGCCTCGGCGACGAACGGGTGCGCTATGTACGGACCGAACGCTTTGTGCCGGTGACCGAGAACTGGAACAACGCGTTGCGCCACAGCCGGGGCGACTACGTGGTGATGCTCGGCGACGACGACGCGCTGCTCGGAGACTATCTGTCGGGCCAGCGCCAGTTGATCGAGCGCTTCGGGCGCCCTGATGCCATCTACACCGGTGCCTACCTCTATGCCTATCCAGGGGTGCTCCCCGACGCTCCCGGCGGCTGGCTGCAGCCCAATCTGCACGCTCCCTTCTTCGCCGGGGCCGACGCGCCGTTCATGCTGGCCCAGGCGCAGGCGCGCGGGCTGGCCCGCGCGGCGGCCGACTTCCGCGCCCTCTATGACTTCAACATGCAGTACGTGCTGGTCAGCCGGGAGGTGACCGACCGCCTGCGTGCCGGCGGCGACTTCTATCGTTCGCCGTTCCCCGACTACTACGCGATGAACCTCCTGTTCGCGGAGGCCGCGCGGATCGCGGTGGACCCCCGGCCGCGCGTGGTCATCGGCATCACCAAGCGCTCCTACGGCTTCTTTCACTTCAACAAGCGCGAGCGCGACGCACAGGCGCTGCTGGCCACCGACGGCGTGGACCCGGAGATCCGGCGCGATCTGGCCCCCGTGGTTCTGCCCGGCACCAACATCAACACCTCGTGGCTGCTGGCCATGGAGGCGCTCTACCGGCGGCTGGGTCGCGTCGCCGACATGCGCCCGCACTACGCGCGCTACCGCCGCCTGCAGGCGATCTACTGCGAACAGGCCCGGCACCTGCATCGCACCATCAGCGCCGCCGAGCTGCGCGAAGCCGAGGCTGGGCTGAGGCCGGTGGAGCGCGCGGTCATGCGGGTGGTGGGCCCGCCGCTGGGTCTGCTCCTGCGGATCACCCCGCGGCCGGTGCGCCGCGCCGGCGGCGCCGTCTTCGATCGCCTGGTCGGGCAGTACGGACGGACCCGCCAGCCGGAGCGCGAGATCGGCCGCTACCGCGACGTGCTGGAGGTCCTGGACCGCTTCGCGCCCGCCCAGCGATCACCCACCCCGTCGCGATGACCTTGGTCATCTGCAAGATCTGCGGGAGCCCTGCGGTCCCGGCGCTGGTGGCCGTCGATCGCAACCGCCGCCTGTCGTCTGAGCACTTTCCCTACTACCGCTGCACCGTGTGCCGCACCCTCCAGCTCGACCCGGTCCCCGCCGACCTGGGCCGGTACTACACCGCGGAGTACTACGCGGTGCCCGAGGATCGCGCGGCGCTCGTGGCCGCCGCCGGCGCCGAGCGCTACAAGCTCGAGCTGATCCGCCCGCTCGTCCCGGCTGGGCGGCTGGTGGAGGTCGGCCCCGCCGTCGGCGGGTTCGCGGCGGTCATGCAGGACGCCGGCTATGACACCAGCGCGATCGAGATGGACGCCGACTGCTGTCGCTTCCTGCGCGAGGTGGTCCGCGTGCCCGTGGACGAGACCGACGACCCGGCGCGTGCGCTGGCCGCCGGGGGCCCCTATGACGTGATTGCGATGTGGCACGTCATCGAGCACCTCCCCAATCCCCGGCAGGTGCTGGAGGCCGCGGCCGCCGCGCTGGCCCCGGGAGGCGTCATCGCCCTCGCCGCCCCCAATCCGGAGGCGTTCCAGTTCCGGGTCTTCGGGCGGCGCTGGACGCACCTCGACGCTCCGCGCCACCTGTGCCTCGCCCCGCTCGATGCCTACGCGGAGGTGGGCCGCGCATGCGGGCTCGAGGTTGCCGTCGCCACCACCCGAGACGAGGGCACGCTGCACTGGAACGCGTTCGGCTGGCGGGAAACCCTGGCCGGCTTCGGCGGCGGGCGCTACGTGCGGGGCGGGATGCGGCTGGTCGGCTCCGCCGTCACCCGGGTGGCGGAGCCGATCGAGCGACGGGACCGCCAGGGGTCCACCTACACGCTGCTCCTGCGTCGCTGAAGGACATGCCCGATCTCGGGCGGCATCAGACGGAACGCCGCCAGGAGCGCCGCGTAGATGGCCAGGCCGGCCACCAACCGGATCAGCGAGGGCAGCCCGCTGACCAGAAGCGGGGCGGCCCCGGCCAGGCCCGCGAGGGTGATGGCAGAGAGGCGCCCCGGCCTCAGCGCGACCGCGTGTGACCGTGCGATCAGCGCGATCAGGCTGACGGCCAGCGCGCTTTCGGCCAGGACGCCCGCGATGGCTCCGCCCTGAGCCTGATCGGTGTGGACGAGGATCAGCGTGAGCACGAGGTTGAGCACCAGCGCGCCGCCGTTGGTGATCAGCAGGGCCATGTGGCGGCGCATGGAGAGCAGCAGGAACCCGCCCGCCGAGGTGAGAAATGTCGCGGCCAGCGCGATCGCCTGGATCTCGAGGACCGGTGCTGCGGGCTTGCCCGCCGGGCCGGCGACGAGCTCGATGACGAACGGCGCGCTCAGCGCCACCGCCAGAGCCAACGCGATGCCACCGACGACGGCCAGCTCGATCACCCGCTCCCCGGCGTAGGCAAAGCGATCGAGATCGTCGCGGGCGGCGCGCGAGAGGATCGGGAAGGCAGCTCCGATCGCCAGCGAGGGCACTCCGATGAGGACCTCGGTGACCCGGAAGGAGGTCGCGAAATAACCGGTCTGCTCTGACACCGCCACCAGCGACATCACCACGATGGTGATGCGGAAATAGAGCGTGTTGACGGCCACCGCGGCGGCGTAGGGGAGGGTCTCGAGCACCAGCGGCCACCAATCGGTGCCGCGCATCCGTGGCACCAGCGCCATCTTCCCGCGGACCAGCCAGGCGGCCACCGCGAGCGCGGCCAGCGCGGCGGGGAAGGTGACGGCCAGCAACGGGAGCACGCCCGCCCCGGCGAGCACCAGCACCACGATCAGGGTGGTGGCAACGGCCTGACGGACGATGTTGATGACGGTGATCC
>DATJTQ010000178.1:0-4898 GCA_035503355.1 Solirubrobacteraceae bacterium | reverse complement strand
AACCGCGCGGCGGGCCGCGCGTGCAACCCGATCGCGTTGCGGACCTCGAGCGAGGCGGTGGCGTCGGCCGCAAAACCGTCGACGGCAGCGGGTGCCTCGCCGGAGTCGTCGTCGATCTGGCTGGTCTTCATGGCCAGCGCCCCTCGCGCTTCGGCCGCCACCTCGTCCAGCGACGCCCCACCGGCGGCCGCGGCCGCCGCGGCGACGGCACCCTCCACCAGCGGCGCCGCGCTCAGCTTCACCGGCCCGGCCGCTCCGTCGAGAATCTCCACCGCGAACTCCGCGCTCATCAGGGCGCTGCCGAGGTCCATCAGCACCAGTACGCCGTCGGGCGACATCGCCCGCTCGATCGCGCTGCGGACCCGCTCGGCGTCGGTCCCGAGTACGGGGTGGGCGGGATCCGAGTCCTCGATGCCGCCGGCGGCCTCGATGGCCAGCTCCGCGCCGCCCATCTCCCGCGCCAGGCGCACCACCCCCTGCGCCAATACGTCGCTGTGGGAGACGACGACGATCCCGACCACGAGTGGCTCCCGCTAGCTCGAACCGTTACGGCTCAGGCCGTACGCGCGGTGCAGATAGTCGATCGGGTGCACCGACGGCAGCTTGGTCCCGTGGCTGATCTGCCAGCGGCAGGTCTCCGAGTCACACGCCACCTGCGGCGCGCCGGAGGCCGCGACCTGATCAAAGAGGTCGCGCCCCACCGACATCGAGATGTCGTACTTCTCGACCTTGAGCCCGTAGGTGCCGGCGATCCCGCAGCAGCGTGAGTTCATCTCGCGCACCTCGAGCCCCGGAACCAGGGCCAGCAGCTCCAGCGCCGGCTTGCCCACCCAGTGGCCCTGCTGCTGACAGGGGGCGTGATAGGCGACCCGCTCGTTGATGGGGGAGAAGTCGGTCTTGAGCTCGCCGCGGTCGTGCAGCTCGAGCAGGAGCTCGCAGATGTCGTAGGTGCGCTCCGAGACGAACTTCAGATCGGGGTCGTCCTCCAGTGAGAGGATCTCGCGCGCCTCGCGCTTGAGCATCAGCGTGCAGCTGGTGGCGTTGCCGACGATGATCGTGTCGTCGTCGGTGACGTGCTCGCGCAGCGCGTGGGCCAGGCGCAGGACCACCTTGCGCCCCTGGTCAAAGAGGCCGCTGGACTGAAGGGGCAGGCCGCAGCAGTCCTGCTTGGGCACCACGACCTCAAAGCCGTTGTGCTCCAGGATCTCGACGACCTTCTGGCCCTCCCACGGCTCGTAGTACTCGGTGCCACACCCGTGGAAGTAGACGATCTTGCGCGCTTTGGCCGGCCCCGCCGCCACCGCTCCACCGTTCGCCCCCTGCTCGGCGGCGTGCTTGCGGAACCACCTGGAGAACCGCCGCCCCGCGAACTTCGGAGCCGGGGCGTCGCGGTGGACGCCCAGCACCTTCTCGCCGAGGATGCGGAAGGGCTTGAAGCGCAGCGTGAAGTTCGCGATCGGCGCCGTCGGCGTCCCCGCCCGGCCCAGCCACGTGGGGCGGGTGATGATGCGGTCGCGCAGCGGGAAGCCCTTCTGGCGCTTGAGCTTGTTGCGCGCCTGGGCGTTGATCTCGGCGATCTTGACCCCCTGGGGGCACACCATGGAGCAGATGCCGCAGCCGGAGCAGTAGTCGACCGAGGCGTCGACCGACGGCTCGTCGGCGATCCGGTAGCGCTCGGACTGGGGGCCCGCGTACTTGGGGCCCGGGAACAGCGGCGTCACGTTGGACACCGGACACGCCGTCTCACAGATCGTGCACTTGACGCAGTGGTCAAGTGAGCCGCGCAGCAGTTCGGCGACGAAGAGGTCGCTCCCGTTCTCGGCCGGGCCACTCATGCGATCGCCGCCGTCGGACTCAGCTGACCCGCCGCCACCTGGGCGGCGCGGTAGCCGCTGGCCAGCGCGATCCCCTCGCCCGAGCCCTCGCGCCACGGGACCGCCCCGGGGAGAGCGGCCCCGGCCACCAGCACGTTCTCAGCACCCTCGGCGCGCAGCTCGGCGTCCACCGCCACCCCCACGCGCGCCATCGGCTGCTCGTCCAGATAGGTGGCCACGAAGCGTTCCTCGCCGTCGGCGGGCAGCCCGCGCAGCGGCAGGCCGAGCGCGCGGTCGTGGGTAGCCCAGTGCGAATCGAGCTCGATGCCGCCGGAGGCAAAGCCGCCGGAGGCCAGCACGTACCAGGGCGCCACGTAGGCGAGGTCGCGCCCGGCGGCGCGCGTGGCCACCGACGCCACCCGCTCTCCCTCGCGCGTGGACGAGACCACCTCGGCGCCGATGACCAGCCGGCCGCCGGCGGCGCGCAGAGCGCTGCGGAGGATCTCGTACAGGCGGATCCCAGGCACGGACGGCGGCAGGGTGGGGATCTCAAAGACGCGCCGGCCGAGCCGGTGCTCGACGTCGGCCAGGACCTCGTGCGGATCGAGGAGTCCGAGCATCGCCGGCAGCCCCACGGCCTCATCGGCCCGCAGCTTCATCGACAGCTCGGCGCAGAACTGCCGCCGCCACTTCTCATCGTCAAACCGCCGCGCGATCCCCAGCGTGTTCATGTCGGCGCGCTCGAGCTTGAGCTCCAGGCTCACCGAGCGAGCGTCGATGCCTGCGCGAGACAGGTTGGCGGCACACAGCGCGGGGTGGAAGTCGCGCAGGGCCGGGGTGCCGACGATGCAGACGCGCTTGAGGCCCGAGGCCTCGCCGTTGGCCATCGTCTCGGGCACCAGCGCGGAGGGCCGCAGCGCACCGAGTGCGGTGGGGAGCAGCTGATTGTGGTCGAGGCTGCCGCCGTAGACGTAGCCGGGCAGCGGGCCGCTGGGGACCAGCTCGGCAAACCAGCTCAACGCGTCGGCCACGATGTCGGCGCCGATCAGTGCGTAGGGGTGATCGGGGCGGGCAGCGATGAGCTGCTCGAGCGCCGGTCCCGGGGCATCGACGCGGTCGGGCGCGTAGCCGAGCACGTCGATGGTGGCCGGCGCCAGGTGCGTGGAGCCCACGCCCTTGGCCACCACGGCGACACGCGCCCCGCTCTGGGCCAGCCGGGTGGCCGCCACCAGCCCGGCCACTCCGGTGCCGATGACCACCGCGTCGAAGTGCAGCTCGCTCGATCTCACGACGGCAGATGCTCCACGTCGAGGACGCCCTGGAAGATCCAGTCATCCAGGCGGGATTGGCGCAGCTGGTCGCCGTAGAGGATCGGGCGCTGCCCCTTCCACCGTTCCTGGAGGAAGTTGACCAGCGAGCTGTCGGCGTCCTCGGCCGTCATCCCGTCGCGGGCGTGCAGGATCCCGGCGGCCCGGTAGATGCAGAAGCCGCCCTGGCACGGGCCCATCCCCAGCCGCAGCTGGCGCCGGATGTCGTCGAGGTTGGTGGATCCGGTGCGCGTGATCGTCTCCTCGAGCTTGTGGCGGGGAACGAGCTCACACTCGCAGATCATCTGCTCGTCGATGAGGTCGGCCTCCTTGCGCGCCAGGCGCTCGCCCAGCCGGTAGGGCTCGCTCGACTCCGAGCCGGGCAGCGGCTCGGTGGAGGTGGTGCAGGGGCGGCTCTCGCCCAGCTGCGCGACCACCGCGTTCATCGTCTCCTCGGCCATCAGCCGGAAGGTGGTCAGCTTGCCGCCGGTGATGGTGAAGAAGCGGCCCACACCGTCGCGCTTGGCGTGGTCGAGCAGCGCATGGGCGCGGGTGACATCGCGCGAGTCGGTGCCCGTCGGCTTGGCGTCCTCGAAGAGCGGGCGCACCCCCGTCCAGACGCGCAGCGCGCGGGCCTGGCGGAAGCCGGGGACCAGCTTCTCCCCGTCGTCGAGCATCGCGTCCACCTCGTCCTGGTGCACGCTGTGGTCATCGGGGTCATCGGTATTGACGTCGGTGGTCCCGATCACCGAGACGGTGCGGATGGGGACGATGATGTCCCCGTCTGACGGCATCTGGCACCGGTTGACCACCGTGTTGACCAGGCGGTGGTTCATGGCGATCATGATCCCGCGGCCCGGCAGGACACGGACACCCTCGATGCCCGCCATGTCGGCCAGCTGGCCCGCCCAGGCGCCGGTGGCGTTGACGGTCACGCGGGCGTGCACGTCGGTCTCCTCGCCGGTGCGCGCGTCACGCACCCGAGCGCCGGTGATCTCGTCGCCCTCGCGATGGATGGCGGTGACGGCGTGGTACGGGAGGATCCGGCCACCGCGCTGCTGGACCCCGTGGCCCATCGCCCACACCGTCTTCCACACGTCGATGTTGGCGTCGGGCACCCGGATCGCCCGCGAGATCTTGGGGTGGAGCCGCGGCTCGGATCGGAGTGCCTCCTGCACGGAGATCTCCTCGCAGTCCACGCCGGTGGCCCGGCACCCCTCGAGCAGACGATCGGCGAAGTCCGGGTCGTCTGACGGAGTGGTGACGAACATGCCGCCGGTGTCCTCGATGCAGTCGGCGGCCACCCGGCGCAGGATGCGGTTCTCGGCGATGCACTCCTCGGCCGCGCGCGGATCCTTGACCGCGTAGCGGCCGCCGGAGTGCAGCATCCCGTGAAAGCGGCCGCTCGTGCCCTCGGCCAGATCCAGGCGGTCCACCAGCACGACGTCGTAGCCGCGCAGCGCCGCGTCCCACGCGACGCCGGTGCCCGTGGCGCCACCGCCGATCACCAGGATCTCGGTGCTGAGCGTCACCATCTGGTCAGACTACCTCCGCCGGGGCCTCGGTTTCAAAGCGCATCGAGGGCGGCCCGCAGACCGCCCCCGACACTCCCGTACTCAGACGCGCGTCCCGCGCGTCAGTCGAACCAGTCGAAGGTCCGCGTGACGGCCTTCTTCCAGTACTTGAAGTACTCGTCGCGCTTGTCCTGGGGCATCGTGCATTCCCAGCGCTTGTCCTCGGCCCAGTTGTCGCGGACCTCCTGCTCGGAGTCCCAGAA
>DATJTQ010000177.1:0-10541 GCA_035503355.1 Solirubrobacteraceae bacterium | reverse complement strand
GGGCGGCGAGGCGCATCTGGGCGGCGTAGCCGGCGAACTCCTGGCCGAGGGTCACCGGGACCGCGTCCATCAGGTGTGTCCGCCCCGCCTTGACGATGTCGTGGAAGGCTTCGGCCTTGGCCTGGAAGGCGGCCTCGAGCTGCTCGAGCGCCGGCAGCAACGCGTGCTCGGCCTGATCGAGCGCGGCCAGATGCACCGCGGACGGGAACACGTCGTTGGACGACTGGCCCATGTTGACGTGGTCGTTGGGATGCGCGGCGGTGGCCTGATCGTTCTGATTGGCCAGCGTGGCGATGACCTCGTTGGCGTTCATGTTGGTGGAGGTTCCCGATCCGGTCTGGAAGACGTCGATGGGGAACTGATCGTCGAACTCGCCGGCGGCCACGCGATCCGCCGAGGAGGCGATCCGCTCCGCGAGCTCGGGGTCCAGCAGCTCGAGCTCCGCGTTGACCCGGGCGGCCGCGGCCTTGATCTGGGCCAGCCAATGGATGACCGGAACAGGGACCGTTTCGCCGGAGACCGGGAAGTTGGCGACCGCCTTGGTCGTCTCCCCGCCCCACAGCTGTTCTTTCTCCTGCAGGCTCATGACGTCCTTTCACACTGTCGTTCGCGCGCGATGCGATGAACGCTAGCGGGCATCAGCCGCGGACGGAGAGGAGCGGGCGGGCGTCAGCCGCAGAAGGAGAGGAGCTCGCGGCCCACTGCCACGGGATCGTCGTAGGCGATGAGAAACCCGGTGTGGGGGACGGTGCGGAGCTGCGCCTCGGGCAGGAGGTCCAGCGCCTCGGCGGCCGCCTCGATGGGATGGGCGAGGTCATCCTCGGCCCACAGCAGGAGCACCGGCATGTGCATCTCGGGGTAGGCGTCGAGCAGCTGGGTCTGCGCCTCGACCGGCCAGCGGCGGGCGAACTTGGCAAATGAGCGCGCGCGATTGCCGTTGCCGCCGACGTCGGCGAAGGCGTGGCGGATGAGATCGCGCGCCGCCGCGTTGCTCTGCACCGACATCCGCTCGCCGAGCGCGGGGCGGAAGACGAGCTTTGCGCCATGGGCCATCACCCGGTCCAAACCGGGGAGAGCGGCCACGCGGCACGACATCCGCCACGCGGCCCGGGTGGCCCCGAACTCGTCGCGTCGGTGCAGGCGGTTGGGCATCAGCACGATGCGGCTGGGCTCGAGGCGCCCGGTGCTCACCGCCAGCAGGAGCAGCTCGGCGCCGAGGTCGTGGCCGGCGACGATGCAGCGCGGGCCTCCCGCCTCGCGGCAGAAGCCGGCGATGACATCAGCCAGCCAGTCGGGGGAGTACGGGTGGCGGGGGCGGTCTTCGGAGTCGCCATGCAACGGGAGGTCGGGCAGCAGCAGCCGGAACCGGGTGGCCAGCGGCGCCACGATCGGCTCAAACTCGCGGTGCGAGAGGCCCAGGGAGTGCAGGAGCACCAGCGCCGGCCCCGCCCCGGTCTCGCGGTAGGCGACCCGGGCTCCGTCCTGGTGGTGATAGAGACGAAGACGCACAATTGATCTAGGAAGATCCTGCCAGGACAGGCATCAACCAGATGTCCACCCGATGATCCGCAATAAGGATTGGTGGGTACCTTTTCGACATGTCCTCACTGCCTTATGACCGGGTTTTGGATCATCGAGGCGACAAGGACATGATTTGCCGTTAAAAGGTTGTGCAATTGCTGTGCTTGTCTGATTATCGCTGCGCAAAGAGCGCTGAAATGGAGCCATGAGGCAAATCCACGGAAGCCCGCTGGGCCTGTCCACATCACAGGCAGCTCAGGCGCTTGGCGTCTCGCTGGGAACGATCCGACGTTGGTCGGACATGGGCTATCTGCAGTCCTACCGCACTCCGGGAGGACAGCGGCGCTTCAGTCAGGAGCAGATCGACAAGTTCGTCGGCTCGCTGGAGCAGCAGAGCTCAGATCCCCTGCTTGACCGTCAGGTCGGCTGAGGCCCCCAGCTCCCCCAACCCCCCAAACAAGTACGGGCGGACCGACCGGCCCTGGCGGAGCCGCCCTCCATCCCCTATCACGCTGCTGTGACGCGGCCCGCTTGCCGGCGAGCCGTGTCACAAAGGTGAGGCGCGTCACCGGCTGAGCCGGTGCCTGCCCTACCCCCGGCCTGCTGTCGGCGGTGGGGCAGGCGCCGGCTCAGCCGCCGGCGCCGGCCTGGTTGATGCGGCGCTCCATGTCGAGCTCCGCGTCGAAGTCGGCCATGTCCGCGTGGCGGTACTCCACGCCCTCGCCGCTGAGCAGCCCCGCCAGAACCTCCACGTAGCGGGAGTCCACCTGGGTGCCCGCGACCCGGCGCAGCTCCGTGAGCGCCTCGAACGAGCTCATCTGCGTCCGGTAGGTGTCTGACGCGGTCAGCGTGTCGTAGATCTCGGCCACCGAGATGATCTTGGCGATCTCGGGGATCTCCTCCTCCCCCAGTCCGCTGGGGTAGCCGCGGCTGTCGATGCGCTCGTGATGGCAGAGCACGATCTCGGCCACCGGGCCGTACATCCCGAGGTCGCGCAGCATGTCGGCGCCCAGCTCAGGGTGGCGCTGGATGGCGATCCAATCCTCGTCGGTCAGCGTGCGCCCCCGTTCGGCGACACGATCGGACAGGGCAAAGCGCCCGATGTCGTGCAGGAGGCCGGCCGTGTGCGCCAGTTCCTGCTCGGCCTCGCTCATTCCGACCGCCTGGGCGATGTCGCGCGCGAAGCGGGCCACGGCCGCCGAGTGGCGCGCGGCGCGCTGGTCGCGGATGTCGAGCGAGCGCATGAGGCCCGCCAGCACGCCCCAGGAGAGCGAGACGTACTGCTGGGCGCGGCCGCGCGACTGACCCAGCAGGTGCGCCATGTAGGAGAACGCGAACACGCCCGCGAGCGCGAAGGCGATCCCCGCCGTGCCGACCTTGATCGTCACCGCCACGCCCGCGACGGCCACCAGGATGCCGAGGCCGGCGCTGGGGAGGAATTCG
Source organism: Solirubrobacteraceae bacterium (assembly GCA_035503355.1). Lineage (GTDB taxonomy): Bacteria > Actinomycetota > Thermoleophilia > Solirubrobacterales > Solirubrobacteraceae > Palsa-465. Next base: position 7,577 of record DATJTQ010000177.1, on the reverse strand, counting down.
ACGAGCGTGCGCAGGCCGTACTGCTCGGCGTCGGGGAACGCCAAGCGGCGCAGCGAGGAGAACGCGCCGAAGCTCACCAGCAGCGCGACGACCCCGCCGAGGACAACGGCGAGGTAGAAGCTGGCGTCGTCGGCCGGCTTGGTCGCCACGGCGCGGATCACCACCGCCGAGGCGACAGCCGACATCACCGCCGGAGGCAGGTTGGTGTAGAGCACCACCTGCCACTTGGTCCTCATCATGATCGTCGCCGTCAGCTCGGCCAGCACTGCCGCGATGGCAGCGGAGGCCGGGCCCAGGAAGGCTGCGGCCAGGGTCGCCACGATGAACGCCGCGGATACGCCAAGGCTGTTCTCGCGCTCACCCGAGATGAGGATTCCGGCACCGATCGCCGCGACTCCCAAGATGACGCTGAGAGCTTTGGTGGTATCGGGCCGGCCCAGCAGGATGACGGCGACTGAGGCGAGAAGACAGGCAAGCGCCACCAGGCCCGGCAACGCAACCCTCCACGCACGCATCGCTCCGTCACCCGCGCGTCGGCGGAACATTTCTGGAAGGTAGCGCTAATTCGGGGGCGCTACCAGCGTTGAATGCTTAGGTCAGTTGCCGCGAAAACCCATGATCCCTCCCTCCAAGAGAACGAAACCGGAGGCAGCCGACCACCTGGATGGGGCGGCGGCGAGCACATGCGACGACACGTACAAGGCTCTGGACGGTCCTTCCGGTCGCACTCTGTGACTTGCGCGGCTCCCAAACTGCGTCAAAATGGACGCAAGTTCCCACACGCTTTGCACAGATTTTTGGTTGGTAACTCGTGCAATTTTAAATGTACCGGGGGTATTCCGCAACGTTCCGGGCCACCTTTCTGATCAAGTGCGCTACCTAAAGACCAGCGAAGCGGCTGCGTTGCTAAACGTCAGCCCCAACACGTTGCGGGCGTGGGAACGCCGGTTCGGCTTCCCCAAGCCGCAACGCTCACCCGGCAAGCACCGCCTGTTCACGCACGGCGAGATCGCGGCACTCCGCGACGCCCTGCAGGAGGGCCTGTCGATCTCCTCTGCCGTCTCTCGCGCGCGTGAGGGATTGGCCGCCGACGCGAACTCATTGGTCGGCGCGCTCGTCTCGTACGAGGGCGAACGGGCAGATGCCGCCATCGAGGCGGCGCTGGCGCTCCGGACGGTTGAGCGCTCGGTCGAAGAGGTCCTACTCCCCACCCTGGACGAGATCCTACGCCGGTATGGAAGTGAGTCGGCGGCCTGGGCCTTCGCCTCGCACTGGGCAGCCGACTGGCTGCGCCGCGCCACCCGCCTGTCACCGCCGCCCGTGCGGCCGGTATCGATCGTATTCGGCGACGCCACGCGGGATGAGCTCGATCCCGACTCCCCGTATCTGCGCGCGCTCGAGCTGTTCTGCGTCCGGGCCGGCATCGATGTGCTGAGCCTCTCGGCCCGTGGCGTGGCCGGGATCGGCGACGCCGTCGCCGTGCACCGCCCCAACCTCGTCGTCGTCGCCGGGTCCCATCTGGACGATGACGCCGTGGCCCGCTGGGCCTACGCGATCCGCCTGGCCGGCGGCGCGGTTCCGGTCGCGGTCTACCGGCGCGGGTCTGACCGCGGGCGAGTGCGCAGCACCGGAACGCGCAACCTGCCTCCCGGCGCCGGGGCTGCCCAGCGCCGCATCCTGGAGCTGATCGAGGGCGAGCTGCTCGCCGTGGTGGCTCCGCCCAGCAAAAGCAACACCGTCGCGCCGCCCCGAAGCGCGAGCGCCTGAGCGCCCGCCGGCGCCCCAGCAGACCGGCTCACCTCCCGCTGACGCGTGATCCGGCGTCGGTCGCGATTGTCAGCAGGATGACAATCATGCGGTGGGAGCGTCCGCCATCCGTCCGCGGTGGCGGGCGAGTTGGAGGCGCGCTGGGCTGTGCGCCGGCCCGTTGACCGCTCCCCCCGTCGGCTCGCTGACCGCTCCCCCGTCTCAGCGCGCGCGTACGACGCGTCGTGCCTGAGTCCTTCGCGGCGCACGATTGCGGCCAAAGTGCAGCCAACCTTGCGAACCTTGCTTATCTCTGCCATCGACGAAATAACTCCCGGTATGAACGGAATCCGGACCAATGCGGCTGCGGTCATGCTCGGGATCAGCCCGAACACCCTGCGCAGCTGGGAACGCCGCTACGGCTTCCCCAAACCCCAACGCTCGGCCGGGGGCCATCGCCAGTACTCCCTGACCGAGATCGAAGCGCTGCGCCTCACCCTGGCGGAGACCCACAACGTCTCCTCGGCGATCTCGCTCGCCCGCGAGCGCGGCGAGGGCCCGTCCACCCCCTCGCGCCTCACCGGCACCTTCACCAGCTTCGACGAGGACGGCGCGAACCGTCTGCTCGAGGAGAGCCTCGGGCTGCGCTCGGTGGAGCGCACCATCGAGGAGGTCCTGCTCGACGCCGTCACCACGCTGTTCGAGCCCGGCGCCAGCACCGCCGAATACGAGTTCGCCTGGCGCCACGCCGTCGGCTGGCTTTCGGCGCAGCGTCGTCTCGCCCCGCCGGCGTCGCGCCGCGAGGGGATCATGATCTTCGACGCCTCCTCCCCCTGTGACCTGGACGCCATCCACGCCCAGGCCTTCGAGGTGATCCTCCGCCGGGCGGGCCTGCGCACGCTGGCGCTGACCCCGTCGATCGAGCTCACCCGGCTGGGCCGCGCCCTGCGCGCGCTCAATCCCGCCGCGGTCGTCCTCACCGGGCGGCGGGTCTCGCTGGACTCGATCGGCCGCCTCGTCTATGCGGTGCGCTCGATCGTCCGTGAGGTCGCCGTGTTCGACTACCGCGGCGCTGTCCCCGACACCGGAGCCAGCACCGTCGTGCGCCTCGGCGACACCCCGCTGGCGGCCCGCGACACGCTCCTCTCGCGACTGGAGCAGACGGCCGCGCGTACGACGGCGCGCCAGGCGCCGACGGTGGTGCAACGCTCCAGCGCGCCGGCCGGCGCATAGCGGGCAGGGGGACGGGCCCGGCGGGCGCCGTTCCCCGGGCCGGGCCTTCCTAGAATCCCCCGCCCATGAGCAGCCCGCATCGCCCGGTCGATCCGCACGCCTCCTTTCCCGAGCTGGAAGAGGCGGTGCTCAGCCGCTGGCGCGAGCGCGACGTCTTCGCCGAGTCGGTGCGCCGCCGCGCCGGCGCGCCGCAGTGGGGGTTCTATGAGGGCCCGCCGACGGCCAACGGCAACCCCGGCACCCACCACGTCCTCTCGCGGGTGTTCAAGGACATCTTCCCCCGCTACCGGACGATGACCGGGCACTACGTGGAGCGCAAGGGCGGCTGGGACTGCCACGGCCTGCCCGTGGAGCTGGCGCTGGAGGCCGAGCTCGGCTTCACCTCCAAGGACGACATCGAGCGCTACGGCATCGCCGAGTTCAACGCCAAGTGCCGCGAGAAGGTCCTCAGCCACGTGGCCGAGTGGAATCGGCTGACCGAGCGCATCGGCTTCTGGGTCGACCTCGAGGACGCCTACCGGACGCTTGACCCCAGCTACGTGGAGTCGGTGTGGTGGGCGCTGAAGACGATCTACGACAAGGGGCTGCTCTACGAGAAGCTCAAGGTCGTCCCTTACTGCCCGCGCGACCAGGTGACGCTGTCCAGCCACGAGCTGGGTCAGCCCGGGGCCTACCAGGACGTCATCGATCCGTCGGTCTACGTCCGCCTGCCGGTGACCACCGGCGCCGGCCGGGCTCAGGTGGGCGACGAGCTGATCGTGTGGACCACCACGCCGTGGACCCTGGTCTCCAACGCGGCCGTGGCCGTGCATCCCGAGCTGACCTACGTCCGCGCCCGCTACGACGACGGCCGGATCGCCATCGTCGCCGCCGACCTGGTGGACAAGGTGCTGGGCGAGGGAGCCGAGGTGCTGGAGCGCTTCGCCGGCGCGGAGCTGGTGGGCACGGCGTATGACCCGCCCTTCCCGTTCATCGCCGCCGACGCCTACGGCCCCAAGGGCCACACCGTCCTGCCCGCGGACTTCGTCACCGCCACCGACGGCACCGGCCTCGTGCACACCGCCATCGCCTTCGGCGAGGACGACTTCCGCCTGGGCGAGCAGGAGGGGCTGACCGTGGTCAACCCGGTCCGCCTGGACGGCACCTACGACGAGCGGATCGGCCCCTACGCCGGCCAATGGGTCAAGGACGCCGACCCCGATCTCATCGAGGACCTGCGCGCCCGTGGCCGCCTGCTGCGCGCGGAGGACTATGAGCACTCCTATCCGCACTGCTGGCGCTGCAACACCCCGCTGCTCTACTACGCCAAGCCGTCCTGGTATATCGCCACCAGCCAGGTCAAGGACCGCCTCCTGGCCGCCAACGAGGGCGTCAACTGGCATCCCGAGCACGTCAAGCACGGCCGCTTCGGCAACTGGCTGGAGGGCAACGTCGACTGGGCGCTCTCGCGCGAGCGCTACTGGGGGACGCCGCTGCCGGTGTGGCGGTGTGACAAGGGCTGCACCAAGGTCATGGGCTCGCTGGACGAGCTCGAGCGCGAGTCGGGGGTCAGGCTCTCAGATCCCCATCGTCCGTTCGTGGACGACGTGGTCCTGACCTGTGACAACTGCGGCGCGGACATGCACCGGGTGCCCGAGGTCATCGACGTCTGGTTTGACTCGGGCTCGATGCCCTTCGCCCAGTTCCAGGCTCCCCACCACAACCTCGATCACTTCGAGGAGCGCTTCCCCGCCGACTTCATCTGCGAGGCCCTGGACCAGACCCGCGGCTGGTTCTACTCGCTGCTGGCCATCGCCACGCTGCTCTTTGACACCTCCTCGTTTCGCAACGTCGTCTGCCTGGGGCTCATCCTCGATGAGGACGGCCGCAAGATGTCCAAGTCGCTGGGCAACACGGTCGAGCCGTGGGAGGTCATCAACCGCTACGGCGCGGACGCGCTGCGCTGGTACTTCTTCACCTCCAAGCAGCCCTGGGACGGTTACCGCTTCTCGCTGGAGACGATCGGCGAGGCGGTGCGCCAGTTCATGCTCCAGCTGTGGAACACGTACGGCTTCTACGTGCTCTACGCCAACGTCAACGACGTCACGCGGGAAAGCGTGGCGGCGGTCGACCCGCAGGGGGACCTCGATCGCTGGGTCCTCTCCCGCCTGCAGGAGACGGTCCAGCTCGTCCGCGACCGGCTTGACAACTTCGACGCCACCACCGCGGGGCGGGCCATCCAGACCTTCGTCGACGAGCTGTCCAACTGGTACGTGCGCCGCTCGCGACGGCGCTTCTGGGACGGCGACGCGGCCGCCTTCGCCACGCTGCGCCAGTGCCTGGTGACGGTCGCGCAGCTGCTCGCCCCCTTCTGCCCCTTCATCGCCGACGAGCTGTACGACAACCTCGACGGCTCCGAGCCCAGCGTGCACCTGTGTGACTTCCCGGTCCCGGCCGAGCGCGACGGCGAGCTGGAGGCAGCGATGGACGTGGCCCGCCAGACGGTCCGGCTCGGCCTGTCGGCGCGCGCCCAGGCCAAGATCAAGGTCCGCCAACCGCTGCGAGCCGCGATCATCGTCGCCACCGGCCGCGAGCGTGCCGCCATCGAGCGCCTGGGCGACATCGTCCGCGAGGAGCTCAACGTCTACGAGCTGCGCTTCGTCTCAGAGGCCAATGAGCTCGGGCAGATCGAGGTCAAGCCCAACTACCGCACGCTGGGGCCCCGCTTCGGCAAGCAGATGCCGATGGTGGCGGCCGCGGTGTCGGGCCTGGATCCGGCGCACGTGGCGGCCGCCCTGCGCGACGGACGCGCCGTGGCCATCACCGTGGGCGGTAACGACCACGAGCTGACCGCCGACGATCTGCTCATCACCATGAAGCCGTTGGAGGGCTACCAGGTGGAGCGTGAGGGCTCCCACGCGGTGGCGCTGGAGATCGAGATCGACGACGCGCTGCGCGTGGACGGGTGGGCGCGCGACATCGTCCGCGCCGTCCAGAACGCCCGCCAGGCGGCGGGCCTCGAGGTCTCAGACCGGATCGCGCTCACCCTCGACGGCGACGCCGAGTTGGTCGCCGCCGCGCGTGAGCACGAGGCCTACATCGCGGGCGAGACGCTCGCCACGCGCGCGAGCTACGAGGACGTCGAGGCGGAGCCGGTCATGATCGACGGCCGGCCCCTGCGCATCGGCGTCGCGCTCGCCGGCTAGGCGAGCGCCGGCTCGATCTCCTCTTCGATCTTGCGCTTCGGGTAGGCGCCGATGACCGTCTTGGCGACCTCACCGTGCTTGAACAGCATCAGCGTCGGGATCGACATCACGTTGAACTTGACGGCGGTCTGCTGGTTGTCGTCGATGTTGAGCTTGACCACCTTCAGCGCGGCGCCGCGCTCGGAGGCGATCTCCTCCACGACCGGAGAGACCCGGCGGCACGGACCACACCACGGCGCCCAGAAGTCGACGAGGACCGGGACGTCGGACTCGACGACCTCGGCCTGAAAGTTGTTGTCGGTCACGTCCGTCACAGTGCCTGCCATCTCGGTCTCCTTGTCCGGTTTACTTCAAAAAGTATAGCGCCGAGGCGAAGCTAGGCTACACGCCATGGCCGATCCCACGAACTCGGAGATCGCAGCGGCTCTGGACGAGCTGGGCGACCTCTACGAGCTCGACGGGGCGGTCATCCACCGGATCGTGGCCTACCGCAACGCCGCCAAGGCCATCCGCGACGCCTCCGTGTCGGTGACCGCCCTGGCCCGCGAGGGCCGCGCCACCGAGCTGCCGGGCGTCGGCGCCATCATCCAGGAGAAGGTCCTGGCCCTCGCCGACGACGGCGATATCCCGGCCGCGGTCAAGCTGCGGGCCAAGTTCCCGGCTGGGCTGCTGGAGATCACCCATCTCCCGGGACTCGGGCCCAAGCGAGCGCGGCGCCTCTACGAGGAGCTGTCGATCGACTCGCTGGAAACGCTCGAGGTGGCCGCCTCCGAGCAGAGGATCCGCGCGCTCAAGGGCTTCGGACCCAAGGCGGAGCAGAGCATCCTGGCCGCCATCACCGCCCAGCGGACCGCAGCGGCGGATGGCAACGGCGCCGGCCGGCGCGTCGTGCTCAACCGTGCCCTGGCCGTCGGGGAGGAGCTGCTGGCCGAGCTGCGCGCCCATCCCGCCGCCGAGCGCGTCGAGCTGGCCGGCTCGGCCCGGCGGATGACCGACAGCGTCAAGGACCTCGACATCATCGCCACCGCCTCCGATCCGCTCGCGCTGGCCCAGGCCGCCGCGGCGCTGGGGCTCGTGGAGTCCGCGCAGACCCCGAGCGAGTCCGGCGTGCGGCTGCGCACCCACACGGGGCTGAAGGTGGACCTCCGCATCGTCGCCCCTGATCAGTTCGGCAACCTGCTCCAGCACTTCACCGGCTCGGGCAAGCACAACGTCGCGCTGCGTGAGGCGGCCGTCCGCCGCGGCCTGCACGTCTCCGAGTACGGCGTGCTCGACGACAGCACCGGCGAGACCCACCGCTGTGCGAGCGAGGAGGGGGTCTACAAGCTGCTCGGGCTGGAGTACATCGAGCCCGAGCTGCGCGAGAACCGCGGTGAGCTCGAGGCCGCGGCCAACGGCACCCTTCCGCAGCTG